>REAR01000178.1 GCA_004295245.1 Sphingobacteriales bacterium
TGCGCCAGGTTAATAAATTTTTATCATCATTGGCCCAATCTTCCATCATTGTTTTAGAAAAATGGCCACTCATAATATCATCCTGGTGTTTTTGAAACAGCGGACGTAAAATAGTTTTCAGTTCCTGCGACAATTCAAAGGCTTTTACTTTAGCAGGGTTTGTTAAACGATCCATCATGGCAGATACACCACCATGCTTTAACGCTTCTGTAATTACTTCCCAACCGTACTGAATTAATTTTGCTGCATAGCCGGCATCTACGCCTTTCTCCACCATTTTATCAAAACATAAAATAGAGCCTGTTTGCAAAACGCCGCAAAGAATGGTTTGCTCACCCATTAAATCGCTCTTAACTTCTGCTACAAAAGAAGAACGTAAAACACCTGCACGATGTCCGCCGGTGGCAGCCGCATATGCTTTTGCCTGTGCCAGTCCTTTTCCTTCTGGGTCATTCTCCGGATGCACCGCTATTAAAGTAGGCACCCCAAAACCTCTTTTATATTCTTCACGCACTTCGGTACCGGGGCATTTAGGTGCCACCATAATTACGGTAATGTCTTTACGTATTTGCGTTCCTTCTTCCACAATAAGCGCCATTTTTCATTAACGGCATAATGGCTTTTATAACAGCCGTATGTTGTTTATCGGGTGTTAAGTTCAGCACCAGATCGGCAGTAGGTATCAGCTCTTCGTAGCTTCCTACGGTAAAACCATTTTCAGTAGCATTCTTCCACGATGCTCTTTTTTCTGCAATAGCTGCTGCACGCAGCGTGTAAGAAATATCCAATCCAGAATCACGCATATTCAATCCCTGGTTTAAACCTTGCGCACCGCAACCTACAATTACAATTTTTTTACCTTTTAAAACATTAACACCATCCGCAAACTCGTTACGGTTCATAAATTCACAAACACCTAATTGATTCAGTTGCTCTCTCAGCGGTAATGAATTGAAATAATTTGCCATTTTTGTTTGTTTGTCCTTAGCTCAAAGGCATCAGGAAGTTTAAAATTAATTTTATGTGTTTAGCGTTATTGCTGCTATTAAGCATTGTTGTGTCATGTTCATCCCGTTGTAATCGTGGACTCACTTGTACCCTCTCACACCGTTCGGTAGTTTTTAAGTGCCCCGGTGTTGTTACATACTAAATACTTTTTGGTTTTGATTCAGGTATTCATTCTCCATCACGTTCTCTCCGGGTTCTTTGTATTCAAACTCTTTTAACTTTTTATGAAAACCATCGCTGGCTTTTATAATAGCCACTCTTGCACTGCGCACAAATTCTATTAACCCGTACGGCTCCAATATTTTTATAAAATTGTCCGTTTCGTCACGCTGGCCGCTCACTTCAAACACCGTATAATCTTTTCTTATTACCACGGCTTTAGCGCCATACTGACTTAAAAGACGTTCTACCTTTACTTCTTCTGCTATAATTTCTGTGGGCACTTTATACAAAGCCAGCTCCTGCCAAATAATTTCATCGTTGGTGTTGTAGTAGGCTTTTAATACTTCCACCTGCTTTTCTATCTGGCGGCATAATTTTTTTACCACATCTTCTGTTTCGTTGATAACTATAGTAAAGCGATGCACACTATCTACCTCGCTGGGAGATGTATTCAGGCTTTCTACGTTAATTTTTCTACGAGAAAAAATGATGGCTATTCTGTTCAGTAAACCAATCTGGTTTTCTGTATACACTGTTATGGTATATTCTTGCTTTTGCATGTTTATTTTTTTGTTCAGTAGCCGTTTTGTGTACAAGTGTGCGACGCAACGATGATGAATTTTTTACGGATGCCGGGCTCCTAAATTTCTTCTTTACTTAATACAATTTCTGAAACACCTCTGCCTTGTGGCACCATGGGAAACACATTGTTTTCTTTACCCACCATTACTTCTAACAAGAAGCTTCCGTTGTGTTGCAGCATTTGTGTGAGTGCTGCTGTAAGATCTTCTCTTTTTGAAATGCTGTTACCGGCAATGCCATATCCTTTAGCCACCTGTACAAAATCGGGGCTTTGTATGTCTACAAAAGAATACCGCTTCTCATGAAACAGTTGTTGCCACTGACGCACCATTCCTAAAAATTGGTTATTGAGAATTAAAATTTTTACATGCGGCTTATACTGCATAATGGTTCCCAACTCTTGTATGGTCATTTGAAAACCACCATCGCCAATGATGGCTACAGTAGGGCGGCTGCTGTCTCCGTAAGCGGCGCCAATAGCTGCCGGTAATGCATAGCCCATGGTACCCAAACCACCACTGGTAATATTGCTTTTTGATTGGGTGAAGTTGGCATACCTGCAAGCCACCATCTGGTGCTGGCCCACATCGGTTACAATAATGGCATCGCCTTTTGTTAGTTCATTCAGTGTCTTTATTACCTCACCCATAGTCATTACCGGTGTATCGGGGTTCATCTCTGGTTCTATACACTGTTCTTTTTCTTTATCCATGCAAGTGTGAAAACGTTGCAACCACTCCGGATAAACCTTTTGTTCTATTAAAGAAGTAAGCAGTGGCAATGTTTCTTTACAATCGCCCCACACGGGCACTGTTGTTTTAACATTCTTATCAATCTCAGCGGGGTCAATATCTAAATGAATTACTTTGGCTTGCTTGGCATATTTGTCTAAACGGCCCGTTACACGATCATCGAACCGCATACCGATTGCAATTAATACATCGCACTCATTGGTTAAAAGATTGGGACCGTAATTACCATGCATACCTAACATGCCCACTGCTAACGGATGATCTGTAGGAATCGCACTCATACCCATTATAGTCCATGCAGCGGGGATACCTGCTTTTTCTATAAAGGCTTTAAACTCTTTTTCTGCTTTGCCCAGAATAACGCCTTGCCCAAATATTACAAAGGGCTGCCTGGCTTCATTAATAAGTTTAGCGGCTTCTTCTACATATTTTTTGCGCACAATTGGTTTGGGGCGATAGCTGCGTATATGATCGCATTTTTGATAGCCGCTATAATCAAACTTTTGTAATTGCGCATTCTTGGTAATGTCAATTAATACAGGACCGGGTCTGCCGCTGCCGGCAATATAAAAAGCCTTTGCCATTACATGCGGAATTTCACTGGCATCCGTTACCTGATAATTCCATTTGGTAACGGGGGTTGTAATATTAATTACATCTGTTTCCTGAAAAGCATCTGTGCCTAATAAATGTGCAAACACCTGACCGGTTACACATACAACAGGTGTTGAATCAATCATAGCATCTGCTAAACCTGTTACCAGGTTGGTGGCACCGGGGCCGCTGGTAGCAAACACCACTCCTGTTTTACCGCTGGCACGGGCAAAACCTTGTGCAGCGTGTATACCGCCCTGCTCATGGCGCACCAATATGTGCTGCAGTTTATCAGAATAATCATACAGTGCATCATAAATGGGCATAATAGCGCCACCCGGATAGCCAAATATAGTGGCAACCCCTTCCTGCACCAAGGCATCCAAAACAGCTTCACTGCCACTGATATTTTTGATGGCAGCGGGGATTACTTGTTCTTTATTTAATTCTAATGTCTGCATAAAAAAAATTTATTCACTCACCAATAGTTATCTGAAATAAGTAAGTATATCTGTTGACCCAACTGCTGTAAAACCTGCCTGGCGTAACATAGTTATTAGTTGCCCGCGGTGATACGTTGAGTGATTGAAAATATGTGCCAGTACCTGGTAATGCGGCATTGAATATGCGTCACCATTAATTCTTTTAAACACAAGATTCTTACTCAGTATATTTTCATCCATACCTGCCACAAGTTCTTTCAGTTGCGCTGATAAATTTTGCCATAAAGCAATATGTTCATCTTTTGACCCTGAATAGATACCCTGAAGCCATGTGGTTGTTTCTTCTTGTTTTAGCCGTTGCAACCAAATGTTTTCTGCAGCAATAATATGCAGTACTGTTTCCTGTATGCTATTAAAGCTACTTGTAATGGGTTGCTGCCATTGTGCCGCATCTAACTGTGCTAACCAACTGCACAATTGTTTATTGGCCCAAACATTATAAGTTGCTAATTCTATAAAATATTGTTTCGTCATTTGTTTATGCTTCATCGGTTACACAACCTTCACTGGCATCTTTAACACACATAGCGTATTTGTACAACACACCTTTGGTTTCTTTTAAAGCAGGTTGTTTCCAATTTTTTCTTCTTTCTGCCAGTATTGCATCACTTACTTTTAAGTTGATTACATTTTTAGTAGCATCCAGTTCTATGATATCATTATCTTCTACCAACGCAATTAAACCACCTACAAATGCCTCTGGTGTAATATGGCCTACAACAAAGCCGTGAGAGCCACCACTGAAACGGCCATCGGTTATTAAAGCAACATCTTTTCCTAAGCCGGCACCTGTAATGGCCGAAGTGGGTTTCAACATTTCGGGCATACCCGGTGCGCCTTTAGGGCCTTCATATCGTATTACCACCACATCTCCTTTTTGTACTCTGCCACTGGCAATACCTGCAACCAAATCTTTTTCTCCGTCAAATACTCTTGCCGGGCCTTCAAAGCGTTCGCCTTCCTTACCACTTATTTTTGCAACGCTTCCTTTTTCAGCCAGATTACCATACAGTATTTGCAGGTGTCCGGTTTGTTTCAATGGTTGCTCTAAGGGATAAATAATCTTTTGTGTAGTGAAATCCAAACCAGGAACGGATGCTAAATTTTCTGCCACCGTTTTGCCGGTTACTGTCAAACAATCGCCGTGTAACAATCCCTTCTCTAATAAATATTTCATTACGGCAGGTACGCCGCCATGGGCATGCAACTCCTGCATCAAGTATTTACCACTGGGTTTAAAATCTGCCAGCACCGGCGTTTTATCGCTGATGCGTTGAAAATCGTCCTGCGTCAGATCCACATCCACACTTTTTGCCATTGCAATTAAATGCAATACCGCATTGGTGCTGCCGCCAAAAATCATTATTGTAACTATAGCATTCTCAAATGCTTTTTTAGTCATAATATCTTTGGGCTTTATATCTTTTTCAAGCAATACTTTAATAGCACGGCCTGCATCTAAGCATTCTTCCTTTTTATCATTACTAATGGCAGGGTTGCTGGATGAATAGGGTAAACTCATTCCTAATGCTTCTATAGCACTGGCCATTGTATTGGCAGTATACATACCACCACAGGCGCCGGCACCGGGGCAGCTATGTTTTACTACTTCTTTAAAATCTTCCGGCGTAATATTACCTGCTAACTTTTTTCCCAATGCTTCAAAAGCAGAAATAATATTCAGCTCCTCCCCTTTGTGGTGGCCGGGTGCAATAGTGCCACCGTATACCATTATAGAGGGGCGGTTCAATCTACCCATAGCCATAATTGCGCCGGGCATATTTTTATCGCAGCCGGGTAATGCAATTAACCCATCGTAATAAAAACCACCGCATACACTTTCTATACTATCTGCAATCAAATCGCGGCTTACCAAACTATAACGCATACCATCGGTACCATTACTAATACCATCGCTAATACCAATCGTATTAAAAATCAACCCCACTAAGTCATTCTTCCACACGCCTTCCTTTACTACTTTGGCTAAATCGTTCAGGTGCATGTTACAAGTATTACCATCGTAACCCATACTGGCAATGCCCACCTGTGGTTTTTTTAAATCTTCTTCTGTTAAGCCAATACCATACAGCATAGCCTGCGCAGCCGGTTGTGTTTCGTCTTGCGTTAAAACCTTTGAGTATTTGTTTAATTCTGCCATTTTATTTTTATATAGTCAGCTATAAATCTTATTTCAACATCGTTGCTCGTTGCAAACCCCGAAAGGATTTGTGCAAAGCTATCGGGGCACCCTTCAACAGTAGTGCCATGCCGGGCTTTTTGTTGCAGTACCAGTGTGCGACGCAACCAATGCTGCATTGCCTTGTACTGCTGGTAACCCATAAAAAAAACCACCTCTTTTGGAGGCGGTTGCTATATTAATTTGTTTGTTACAATTACATACAACTTACACCTCCGTTGAGTGCAGGAATAATAATGACAACCACAATGACGATTGCGATAGTCTTAATTATATTATTGCCTTTATTACTCAACATCTTTGTTTGTTGTAATGCGAATATACCGCCTTCAAAAATTATAAACAAAGAACTGTTGTAAAAAAAATAAAAGAAAAAGCCAGTGGCCTGTTCTTTTACACTTCTTATATAATGGTTGACTTTCTCAACTCAATGTTTTCTTGCTTTATAGAACCCGGAATTTTACCCGAAACATAGTCAGCTATCAAATCTCCGATGGTGCTGGTAAAATAAAAATTAACGGGGTCTATATCTTTAGTAACAAAATTGTTTTGCAAGGTCCAGTCAACCGCTTCTCTTACTGCTGTTGCTTCGGTTTGCAAACCAAAATGATCTAATAGCATGGCGGCAGACAAAATTGAGCCCAACGGATTGGCAATGTCTTTTCCGGCGGCCTGCGGGTAAGAACCATGAATAGGTTCAAACAACGCTGTGCCATTACCCACCGATGCAGAAGGCAACATACCTAACGAGCCTGCCAGCACACTGGCCTCGTCGCTAATAATATCTCCAAACATATTTTCTGTAAGTATTACATCAAACTGCTTGGGGTTAATAATTAACTGCATGGCAGCATTATCTACAAACATATATTCAACCGCCACATCGCTGTATTGGCCGGTAATAGCTTGTACTGTTTTGCGCCACAGGCGTGACGTATCTAATACATTGGCTTTGTCTACCAATGTTAATTTTTTTCTTCTTTTTTGTGCATACTTAAAAGCAAGATGCGCTATGCGTTCTATTTCTGCTTGGCTGTAGCTGCATTCATCGCTGGCATAGGTTCCATCTTCGCTGGTGTGTTTTTTACCAAAGTAAATGCCACCGGTCAGCTCACGAAAAATAACACAGTCTACACCTTCTAATTGTTTTGGTTTTAAGGGAGATAAATGTTGCAAAGAAGGGTATGTGGTAATAGGCCGAATATTAGCAAATAGCTGCAATGCTTTTCTAATGCCTAATATACCTTGCTCTGGTCTTACTTTGGCAGCGGGGTCGTTATCGTATTTAGGGTGGCCAACGGCGCCAAATAAAACACCGTCGCTATCTAAACAAATATCTACTGTTTCAGCAGGCAGTGCACTGCCTGTTTTATCAATAGCATCTGCACCAATTAATGCTTCTTTGTAATCAAACTGATGGCCATACTGCTGTGCAACCGCATTTAATACTTTTATTGATTGTGCGGTTACTTCGGGGCCAATACCATCTCCGTTTAATATGGCAATTTTCTTTTGCATAGGGTTATACTAAATTATTTTCGTAGTTAACAATATCTTCTTTAATACTTAACAGGTAGTCAATATCATCGTATCCGTTTAACAGGCAGGTTTTTTTGTAGCCATTTATTTCAAAGATTTCCTGCTCTCCCGTAGCATCAATTGTAATGGTTTGTTGCTGCAGGTTAACAGTAATGGTTTCTGTATTAGTTTGCGCAAATATTTTTTGCAAAAAAGCTTCTGTAACGGTTACCGGCAAAAGGCCATTGTTTAATGCATTGTTCTTAAAAATATCTGCAAAAAAACTGCTTACTACAACACTGAAACCATAATCGGCAATAGCCCATGCGGCATGCTCTCGGGATGAGCCACAACCAAAATTCTTGGCAGCTACCAATATTTTTCCAGTGTATTGTGTATGATTTAAAACAAAGTCAGTTTTGGGCTGTGCTTCATCGTCATTTGAATAACGCCAGTCGCGAAAAAGATTTTTTCCAAAGCCATCTCTTGTTGTTGCCTTTAAGAAACGGGCGGGAATGATCTGATCGGTATCCACATTCTCCATATTTAATGGAACAAATGTTGATTGTATAATATCTAACTTTCTTGCCATTTGTAATAATTAATTTAGTTCATCAGTTCTCTTACATCAGTAACAACACCCGTAATTGCTGCTGCTGCTGCGGTTAAAGGGCTGGCCAATAAAGTTCTTGCACCAGCACCCTGTCTTCCTTCAAAATTTCTGTTAGAAGTAGAGATGCAATACTTGCCAGCAGGAATTTTATCTTCATTCATACCCAGGCAGGCACTGCAACCCGGTTGACGCAGTATAAAACCGGCTTCTTCAAAAACCTTATCAATACCTTCTGCTTTTGCCTGTGCTTCTACCTGTTTGCTACCTGGCACAATCCATACTTCCACTTCATTGGCTTTTTTCTTTCCTTTTACAAAACCTGCCACCATTCTTAAATCTTCTATTCTTGAGTTGGTGCAACTGCCAATAAATACATAATCTACTTTCTGTCCTTTAATGGGTGCGCCTTGCTGCAGCCCCATATACGCCAGTGATTTACTTAAACCACTCTTATCGTTTTCATTAATTGTTTCCGGGGTTGGTATTGTAGCAGTAACACCAATACCCATACCGGGGTTGGTGCCATATGTTATCATCGGCTCAATATCTGCCGCATCAAAAAAATATTCTTTATCAAACACCGCATCGCTATCTGTAAACAATGTTTTCCAATAGTTCAGTTTTTTATCCCATGCTGCTCCTGTGGGTGCAAACTGGCGGCCTTTTATATAAGAGAAGGTTGTTTCGTCAGGAGCAATTAATCCGCAGCGGCCACCCATTTCAATGCTCATATTACAAATGGTCATGCGGGCCTCCATACTTAAATTGCGGATGGCGCTGCCAGCAAACTCTACTGCATAACCGGTAGCCCCGCTGGCAGATATTTTTGACAAAATATACAATACAATATCTTTACTTACTACTCCTTTATTTAATACTCCCTCCACATGAATGCGCATTAATTTGGGTTTGCTTTGCAGCAGGCATTGTGTGGTTAACACCATTTCTACTTCGCTGGTGCCAATACCAAAAGCAATACTGCCAAATGCCCCGTGTGTGGAGGTATGGCTATCGCCGCATACCATCGTCATGCCGGGTTGTGTAACGCCCAGTTCCGGACCAATTACATGCACAATACCCTGGTAAGGATGGCCCAGCCCGTATAATTCAACACCATGTTCGGCACAGTTTTTTATCAGTGCTTCCACCTGCTTGCGGCTCAGCTCTTCTTTAATAGGTAAATGTTGGTTAAGTGTAGGTACGTTATGGTCTGCTGTGGCAACTGTTTGTTGAGGTCTGAAAACTTTAATGCCTCTTTTATTTAAACCATTAAAAGCTTGCGGACTGGTTACTTCGTGTATAAAATGAGTGTCTATATACAAAACAGACGGACCTCCGTCTATTGTTTTAATAATATGTTGTTCCCAAATTTTTTCAAATAATGTCTTAGCCACGTGTTTTTTATTTTTTGTAGTCAACAGTTGTAATGCTATTCGTCTTCAAAGGCGTCGCACACTGGTGCGGTGGTATAAGTGGCAGCATTTTTTGTTGCTATTTGCATTGCGGTACAAGAGTGCGACGCAACGGCTGTTGAAAAAAGTACTGCTGCCGGGTAAACTATTTTATTTATAATAATTGAGTGTTAAAAAATGCGCAGGATTTTGAGGCCCTACGCATACTAAAACCACGCAAGAGAAAACTAATTGGTGGCCATTGCTGGTTTATAGGCCTGCGCCATTTGGTGCAGGTCTGCCTCTACCACTTCTTTTTTGGTATCGGCCACTTCCAGAAAACGGCTATATAAAACATCAATATCGTTTCGGTTAAATTGGTAACCTATTTTTTCAAAGCGGTGTGCCAGTGCACTGCGGCCACTGCGGGCCGTTAGTACAATTTTACTGCCTTCTGCACCTACTTCTTCTGGGTTAATAATTTCATAGGTTAAAGAGTCTTTTAAAAATCCATCCTGATGAATACCTGAAGAATGAGAGAATGCATTGGCGCCAACTATAGCTTTATTAGGTTGCACGGGCATGCGCATGGTATCGCTTACCAACCGGCTGATGGGGTTGAGCATTTCTGATTTTACGTTGGTATAGTAACCCATGTATTTGTGCTGCTTCATTACCATTACCACTTCTTCTAAAGAAGTGTTGCCGGCTCTTTCGCCCAAACCATTAATGGTGCACTCAATCTGGCGGGCACCATTAATTACGCCGGCAATAGAATTGGCAGTGGCCAACCCTAAATCGTTATGGCAATGGCAGCTTAAAATAGCTTTATCAATATTTGGAACGTTGTTAATGAGATAGGCAATTTTATCGCCGTATTGTTGTGGCAGGCAATAACCAGTAGTATCTGGAATGTTTACTACGGTGGCGCCGGCTGCAATAACGGCTTCTACTACACGGGCCAGGTATTCATTATCGGTGCGGCCGGCATCTTCTGCATAAAACTCCACATCGCCAACCAGGTTACGGGCCCATTTAACGGCTTGCACAGCACGGCTAATAATTTCATCGCGGGTGGCGTTGAATTTTGATTTTATATGCAAGTCGGATGTGCCAATGCCGGTGTGAATACGCGGCCGCTGTGCATGCTTTAAAGCCGCACCCGCTACTTCAATATCTTTTTGCACGGCACGGCTTAAGCCGCACACTGTAGCATTTTTTATTTGTTGTGATATTTGGGCAACGGCTTCAAAATCGCCGGGGCTGCTTATAGGAAAACCAGCTTCAATAATATCAACACCCAATGCTTCCAACTGAAGGGCCAGTTCCAATTTTTCTGTAGTATTTAACTTACATCCAGGCACCTGTTCGCCATCTCGCAAAGTGGTATCAAAAATATGAATCCGGTTTTCTGCCATAAAAAATTATTAAATAAGGAATAAAATTGCAGGCTGCTTATTTTTGTTGTTGCTTGCTAAGAGAAATATAAACAACCTGCATATTAAAATTAATTGTAAAAGTGGCTGTATAAAAATCTTATTTAGCTGTATTTTACACCCTTTAATAAGGGGGTATATTTATTAAAACTCAATGGCAGCAAGGCTTTCAACCAATTTAAATTACAATGCCCAACCGTTCTAACGATGCACTTTTTCAACTCATCAAATCACTTGAGAAGAGTGAAAAGCGCAATTTTAAACTGTTTGTAAAACGTAATAGCGCCACAGAAGACCTTAAGGTAGTTCAATTATTTGATGCCTTGGATAAAATGAATGATTATGATGACGAACAGTTGTTAAGAAAGAATAAGAGTTTAAAGAAACAGCAACTCTCTAATTTAAAAGCTGCCCTGTACCGGCAGATACTGGCAAGCTTGCGGGCACTTAAAAACGAAAATAATATAGACCTGCAGTTACATGAACAAATGGATTATGCCCGTATTTTATATAACAAAGGGCTTTACCTGCAAAGTTTAAAAGTTATAGACCGCTTGAAAGACCTGGCATTGCACCACAACCAACTTACCTACCTGCAACAGGTATTATTTTTTGAGAAGAAGATTGAATCTATGTTCATTACCCGCAGCATGCAAAACCGGGCCGATGCATTGACCTTTGAGAGCAATAAAGTAAATGGTCAGCTGGGTTTAATTAACCAGCTTTCAAACCTTTCACTTAGAATGTATAGCTGGTACATACAAAACGGACATGCCCGTAACAATAAAGATTTACTGGAGATTAAAAGTTTTTTTGAAGCTCAGTTACCAAAAGAAGTATATAAACTGGAAAGTTTTTATGAGAAACTATATTACTACCAAAGCTATTGCTGGTATGCCTTTATACGGCAGCATTACTTACACTATTACCGGTACGCTTTAAAATGGGTAACCCTTTTTGAAGAGAACCCGGATATGCTTACTGTTGAAACAGCTACCTACATTAAGGGCATGCATAATTTAATGAGTGCCCATTTTAGTACTTTAGACCCCAAACGTTTATCTGCAGCCATTCGTAATTTTGAAAAATTTACTACTGATAAACTGGTGGCCCAAAACGATATTAACCGTATACTGGCTTATCAGTATTTGTACACGGCACGTATTAACCTGTATTTTTTACAAGGCACTTTTACCAAAGGATTGCGGCTGGTTCCTTTTCTTGAAAAAATGTTGAAAGAGTATGACATTTATCTTGACACACACCGTGTATTAGTATTTTATTACAAAATTGCCTGCTTATACTTTGGCAGCGGCGATAATGAAAAAGCTATTGATTACTTAGACCGTATTATAAATAAAAAAGGGAACCTGCGCACCGATTTGCAATGCTATAGCAGGTTGCTGCACCTGATTGCACATTACGAACTGGGAAATTTTGACCTGCTGGAATACCTGAGCAAATCAGTTTACCGCTATATGGCCAAAATGGAAAACCTGAGTAAAGTAGAAGATGAAATTTTTACTTTTTTACGTCGTTCTTTTTTAGTGGGTGCACATGCGTTAAAACCTGAGTTTGAAAAGCTGGTTACCAATCTTCGCAAGTATGAAGGCAACGCACTGGAAAGCCGGGCATTTGTATACCTTGATATTATATCGTGGTTAGAAAGTAAGATTAGCGGCGTAAATGTACAGGACATAATAAGAGCAAAATACTTAAAAGGCAGCCGTTAAAAACGGCCGCCCTTTTTTTTAGTAGCAAGCAACAAATATCATATACACTTCCTTTGAAGTGTATATAAGTTATAACTTTTTAAGCGGTAATGTTATGGTTAACTCACATCCTTTACCAATACTGCTTTTAATAAAAAAATCGCCCTCAAAAACATTCGCTCTTCGTTTAATATTTTTCAGGCCAATACCTGCTTGGTAATTGTTTGTATCAAACCCTTTCCCGTTATCGGTAATAGATAATATAATAAAATTATTTTTTACAATAAGAGTAATGGCAACTTTTGAAGGCTGTGCATATTTAATAATATTATGTAGTTGCTCTTGTAGTATACGGTAAAGATTAATTTGTATATCTTCCGAAACAAAGTCCTTTTCAAATGCTTCAAACTTCATCGCTACTTCAAATAGTTTTGATGAATTCATTGAGTTTATAAGGCCGGTAAATACTTCTTCCAGTGAAACGTCTTTAAATGAAACGGGAGCTAACTGATGCGACAACCTTCTTATTTCTGTTATAGCATCGCCTATAAACCCTTTACCAGATTTTATGGTTTTGGTTATCTGGTCAATATCTTTATATTCTGTTGCGGCCAGTTCAAGATACAATTGCGCAGCCGATAAAATTTGTGTAACATTATCGTGCAATTCCATCCCAATCTGATGACGTTCTCTTTCCTGAGCATCAATAACTGCTTTACTAACTCTTATTTCCTGTTGTTTTTCTATACTTACATCTTGCATAGCGCCAATTACCCGCGAGGCCTCCTTATTGTTATCATACAAAATAAATGCTCTATCTAAAATGAACTTGTATGTTTTATCTGCACAGCGATAGCGGTATTTTAATTGTAAGTTTTCTGTACCTGTTTTAAATGCTTTTTCCAGTTGGCGATACACCTGGTAGCGGTCATCCGGATGAATATTTGTCTTCCACCAATCTGACATCTTTTCTACCGCTACAACATCATAACCAAACATTTTGTGAATGCCATTATTGTAAGAGATGGTATCAGACTTAATATTCCAGTCCCAAATAGTATCGCTGGTGGCCCTTGCCAATATATTAAACCGCTCTAATGCTGCCTGCATTAACACTTCTGCTTGTTTTCTTTCAGTAATATCTATATGAATCATTACAACTTTAGGCAGGTCTCCTCTGAAATTCATTACTCTCAACAAAAACCATCTTTCCTCTTTTGCAGAATGGCAGGGATATTCTAATTCAAATAGTTGCTCTTTTCTTTCTAATATTCTTTTTACCCCAGCCAATGCTTTGGCAGCCAAGGCATCTCCTGCTGCAGCTGACTTTTCACAAACATCAAAATAATTAGCGCCAACTCCTGATCTTTCTACAGAAGCAGCACCATTATTAATTCCAAAACTGCTCCATGCCTTATTCACCGCAACTATATTCCCTTTTTCATCTACCACGGCAATATGAGAGGTTAAAGATGCTAGTATACTTCTATTAAAAGCTTCGCTTTCCTTTAATGCTTGTTCGGCTTCTTTTAATGCAGTGATATCTCTCACAATTGCCATGTATCTACCGTCAGACAAAAGTTTGGCTGTAATACCTACAAATAATGGAATGCCTCCATTTGCTTCTATAACACACTCACAATTTGCAGTTTCGCCTTGCAGTAGTTCTAGCCTATTAAAAGCGGGTATCGATAAAGTCTCTTTACTAAAAAGTTCTTTTACATTCATTCCTTGCAATGAATTCTTTGAATACTTTAGCATTTCGCAAGCATGATTATTTACCTCTAATAAATAGCCGGCAGCATCTGTAATAAAAATAGCTTCTGATGCCTGTTCTATAACAGTACGGTAACGCTCTTCACTTTGCAGCAACAATATTTCATTTTCCTTTCTTTCTGTAACATCCACCAATGTATTTACAGCACCTATCATTGTACCTGTATCATTAATAAGCGGTTTGGGATGCGGTAAAACGTGCCGTATACTACCATCTGGTCTTTTTACTATAATTTGTTTGCCTGTAACCGACCGTTTTTCTTTTATTGTAATAGCCATAGGGCAAGTCTCCAAATTCACTTCTGTAGCATCTGTATTATAAATTTTCCACGAGCCGCACCATTTATCTTGACCTTTTATTGGCTCTCGGCCCCACAAATGGCTTGCATGTTTGTTATAATGTAATATATACCCTGCTTCATCGCATGTATAAACAGCTTCAGGTAGTTTATCAATTAAATCATTAATTCTTTCCGTTGCCACTTGCGCTGATTTTTTTAATTGCTGTTGGGCTGTAACATCTGTTAAAAACATTAATACTCCTTTGCAACTGTTGCTATTTGTTGAGTGAGGAACAACAGCGATCGTAAAGCTATGGTATTGACAATCTATTCCTATTAGCCGAACGGTTTCAGTAGTTTGCGTTGTGGTTATATTTTCAAATGCATCATTTATTAAATGCTTAATAACAGCAATGCTTTGTTCAGGTTGATGCAAAAAAAACAGGTCTATGTTTATGGGTTTATGCAGTGAAGCGGTAACCCCCGAAAATTGCTTTGCAATAGCATTTTGATCAAATACCTGCTTTTTATTATTAATAACCAAAATAACCTGTGCCGCTTTATTGAAAGACAGAAATTGATATTGACTTTGTAGCCGTAGTTTATCTTTTTTTAGTTTGTATTGAAATACGACCCAAAATAATAATAGACATGTGATTATAACTATCCCTATTTTTAATATTAATAACTCTGACTTAGTAGTTGGCAGGGTTAACCAGTTAAAGGAGCGTATAAATAGAATGGTTAAGAAACCAATAGGTATCAGCCAGCCCAGCCAATTACGGCTTGCAAAAATTGAATGATTAAAGCGTGTTTCCATAAATTCTAAATCGTTAAGGCTTCTCAGCGGTTAGCTTGTATGGCAACAATCGTAGATGGTATTTTTTCGAACTCCTTGTATTTGTCAAATAAAAAATGTGCTCCGTGTTCCTTTAATTGCTTAAGCATAAAATCGTCAGCGATGGAAAACAATACAATAATGACGGTTTTATCGTTAGAGGCCTTTATTGTTTGTAAAAGCTCAATAGCTTTTGGGCCTGGAAAATTAATATCCATAATGACCGCTTCCGGTTTGTATTCATCTAACATAGCCATCGCGTCTGTGTAAGTAATGGCCTTTTGAAAAATAACATCGTACCGGGCTTCAGAAATATAATTTACTAAACGGTCTGTTATATGCTGTGATTTGTCTAACAATAAAATCACCATACATAGTTGTTTTCTTATGCGAATTACTAATATTAGAAAGATGTAAGAAATAGAAAAGAAAGCCTTTTGTGCGTAGAACTATAAACCATCGTTGTGTAGTAGAAATTCTATACCCGATTAAATACTTATTGGTAAGTTGAACAGAGCCTGGAAAAAAAATGGGATTGCTTAATTACTGTATAAACAAACAGGCACCGGGTTTTGCCCAATGCCTGTTTTCCTTTCAGTGTGTGTATAAATTATTTTAGACTTACCAGGGTATAATGTGGTGTTTCAGTTATGGGTTTTACACTTATTTCTTTGGCATAATCCGCCTTCTCAACAGTTGGCTTCTCTTCGGATTTGATTTTAACAGTGTGTAAAACTACAATTATTGCTATTTCACTAGCTAATACAATAAGGTTTATGTTGCGCTTCATACGGTTTTTAAAATTTCCAGTTTTTAGGGGTTAGATCCGTTTAGGATATTGAAACGCAAACTTAGATCAAAATATTTTACAGCCCAAAAAAATAAACTAAAAAAAACACCTGTTTTTTAAATTAAAAATTGATTTCCAATTCTTAATCCTTTGCAATTTTATCATAACTGGCCATAATACCTTTTATTAAAGAGGAGCTGAATCCTTGGTGTTCCATTTCATTTAAACCAGCGATGGTGCAACCTTTTGGTGTAGTTACTTTATCAATTTCCTGCTCTGGGTGGGTGCCTTTTTTCAATAATAAATCAGCTGCCCCTTTTACGGTTTGGGCGGCAATAAGGTTAGCTGTAGCCGCATCAAAGCCAATTTCTATACCTCCTTGTATGTTTGCCCGTATGTACCGCATGGCATATGCAGTACCGCAAGCACCCAGCACTGTTGCGGCATCCATCAGCTTTTCTTCTATTACTGCAACCCTACCTAATTGGTTAAACAACTCCTGCACATAGTCAAGTTCTTCTTTTGCAACATCTTTATAACTTATACAAGTCATGCTTTCTTGTATGGCAATGGCTGTATTTGGCATGGCCCTTACAACAGGCATTGGTTTGTTAAGCGCTTTTAAAAGATGGGCAGTGCTGATACCTGTAACCACAGAAACCAATAGCTGTTTTGAAAAATGGGCAGACAATTTAGCCAGCACTTCATCTACCTGAAATGGTTTTACGGCCAGTATCACGATATCTGCAAAACCAACGGCTTCACTATTATCATCACTTACTAATACCCCTTTACGCTCCAGCGCATGAAGGGTACTTATATTTCTTTTGGTTATAATAATATGCTTTGCTTGCACAAATCCACTTGAAATCAATCCTTCCGCGATAGCCGTTCCAAGATTTCCTCCTCCAATAATGGCTATTTTTTTACTCATGGTTAGTATTTTATACAAATTTAAGCGGATAATACACTAAACCCCGTTAGTACTACCCATTAACCGGGATGACAGATGA
>REAR01000179.1 GCA_004295245.1 Sphingobacteriales bacterium
TTGGAAAAACGGGGCTGCAGTTTTACTTACAAACGGAAATTTCAATGCTACTGGAAACTCAATTTTTATAGCTGGCACTGATGTATACGTAGCTGGCTATGAACAAAATTCAGCAGGTAAGCGAATATCAAGATACTGGAAAAATACTGTGCCGGTTTCTCTTACTGATGGCACCCGTAATGCTTATGCCAGCAGTGTATTTGTATTGGGAAATGATATATATGTTGCCGGTAATGAGACAAATTCCAGCAACAGAATTTATCCCACCTATTGGAAAAATGGCGGCCCTGTTTTACTAGGAGATGGCACATTTGATGGGACTGCTACAGGAATAGTAGTAAAAGGATCTGATATATATGTATCCATAGGTGATGCTTTTATTACTCCGGGTTCTTCTGCACAGGCAAAAGCCAAATATTGGAAAAATGGTACTATTATCAGCCTCAGCAATGGTACAAGGCCTGAACAGGCTTCTTCAATTTTTATATCTGGTAGTGATGTTTATGTGGGTGCAAGTGCTTTTAATAATACTACCGGTTCTCCGGCATACGCAGCTAAATATTGGAAAAACGGCATTGTAAAAGTATTAGCCGACAATGGAGTGAACAGTTATGTAAATGCAATTTTTGTTGCAGAATAAACTAAACTATTATAACAATGAATACCCTTGTGCATATGGCAGGCGATTGATCAGTTTTAAAAAACTTTTATTACTTAACGAACACAAATTTTAAAAAATCAAAACCATGACTTTATCGTTTCTGAAACACCAACAAATTAAAACAGTATTTTTTCTGTTTTTAGTGGCTACTTTTTTTAGTTTAAGTGCTTGTAAAAAACAAACCGCTACAGCACCCGCATTTACCTATCAGGGTAAATGGACCGTTAACTACAATTTTACTACTGGCTCAATGGCAAAGGGTAGTTTTACGGCTACTTTAAAGGCGGATGGTAAATGGGATTATGTGGAAGGCGGCTTTAGTAAGGTTGATGCAGGTACCTGGACTTCTTCTGGCAACTCTATAAATTTTGTTTTTAACTTTTCTGGATTGGCCAGTTATACTGGTACGAAGGTAACAGATAACAGCCTTAGCGGCACAGCTGTTGGTGATGCGGGTGTTTCTACCGGCACATGGACAGCTACGAGATAAAAAATAAAGTTGCCCTATTTATTGAATTTACAAACAGGCGGCAATAGCCCAATTAAGTGATGCTGTACAAGTGTGCGACGCAAGGATGTTGCTATAATTACTACTGCTGATAACAAAAAAAATTATTGTACATCTACCTGTTTAGGAATGAGTGCACCGTCTGCTGCCTCCATTAAAAATTGACGTTCATTTACCAGGTAGCCATTTCCTTTTTCACAAAAATGCACCACCAGGTTTTCTATACTAATGGGGTTGCCATCGGGTATATCTGCTATATTGGAGTGTTTGATATGATGTCCATCAATAATTATTACCAACCCGCTGCCAATAGCCTCCATTTTGTTGCCAGCTGTTACCAGCATGCCTGTATCCTCGCCCAAGCCAATACCAATGCAACCGGGGTTGCCTGCTACGGCTTGCGCTAATCTTCCAAAACGGCCGCGTTTTTCAAAATGGCTATCAATAATTACGTTATCCATTAATGCAAGGCCGGTTGTCATTTTAACTTCGCCTTTTAAATGAGCCCGTGTAGCGTTGCCTTCATAAATCATGGTATTACTCATTGCCATTGCACCTGCGCTGGTGCCCGCAATTATAAAAGCAGGTTCATTATAATATCGCTGTACCAATGTTTTTAAAAAAGTAGTGCCTCCAAAAGTAGCGCTGAGCCGCATTTGATTGCCGCCGCTAAACATTACGGCATCGCAGCTGCGAATGGTATCTATATATGCTTCATTTACGGCATCGGCACGATTGCGAATGTGAAGCACCCCAATATTGGTGCAACCCATTTTTCCAAAAGCATCGAGGTAATTGTTTCCCACTTCGTATGGGATGGTTGAAGCTGTGGTAACCACTTCAATACGTGCTGTTGGGCCGCCAGCTTCTTCTACAATGCGGCGTAAAATGCCCAGTTCAAAAAAATTCAGGTTATTGCGCTGAAACTCTCCGGCTTCCAGGTCGGTACCTTTATCTTCTGCACCACCAATGGCAATCAATTTTCCTTTAGGTATGCTCATGCATTAAAGTTTCGTTCTTAATACAACATCAAAGCCGCAAATATAACGGTTCGGGTATAAAAGAATTGCTATAACGTTTTTATAATTCTAACAGGTGCGATACAATAATGCCCGCAGCCACGGCGGCATTTAACGACTCTGCCCCACCCCTGCCGGGAATGGTAATTTTATGTGTGCATAACTGCATTATGTTCTCTCGTATTCCTTTTGACTCATTGCCAATAACAAGGTAGCCCTGCTTAACGGGCTTAATATCCGTTAAAGGTTGGCCGTTTAAAGCCGCCGCAAAAATGGGTAGTGGCTGGTTTAAAAGCAGGTCTGTTAATGATCCATAATTTATTTGCACCCTTACAATACCACCCATTGTGCTTTGCACCACTTTAGGGGCAAATGCATCTGCACAATCCTGGCTGCACAAAATATGCTGAATGCCGAACCAGTCTGCAATGCGTATGATAGTACCCATATTGCCGGGGTCTTGTATGCCATCTAATACCAGTGTGAACCCTGTTTTATTAGTAGCTGTTGGCCAGCTGGGTTTTTTAAAAATACCCAGCACCTGGTTGGGTGCAGATAAATGAGAAAGGCGTTCCAATTCGTTGTGCGTAACTAAATGGGCTGTTGCTTTAATGGCTTCGGGCTGTTGTAGCAGCCATTCTTCTGTTGCAAATAATTGCAGCAGCACCGGGCCTTGCGTCAACAATTCGTTAATAATCTTTGGGCCTTCAGCAATAAACACCCCTTCTTCATCTCTTATTTTCTTTTGGCCCAGACTTTGAATATATTTGACCTGCAATTTTGTGATCATCTAGTTTCGTTTACGGTTTTATGTTATTAAGGCAACCTCAATCATTGCTGTATCTTTTTATACTATCCGTTATTAGCTTAATGGCTACCGGTTGCTACACGGTAAAAAAATACCCACCCAATCAGCCGTTTGTTTTTAAAACCGGCATAAATATACAGGGAAATTTACCGGCAGAAGAGAAAGCAAATTTAGAAAGCCGGCTGGAAAATCAACTGGATGATAGCTTACGTTTAAAAATTTTAACGCCTTTTCCGTTGGTACAAAAACTGGTAAAGCCACCTGTTTTTGATACTGCCGCTGCCAGCCGCACTATTGGGTTTATGAACAACCTGCTGTATTCACTAGGTTATTA
This sequence comes from Sphingobacteriales bacterium, assembly GCA_004295245.1. GTDB lineage: Bacteria > Bacteroidota > Bacteroidia > Chitinophagales > Chitinophagaceae > JACMLD01. Next base: position 3,331 of record REAR01000179.1, read on the forward strand.
CAAAGCCACTATTGCATGGGATAGTACCATCCGCATTATAAAAGACAAACAAGCGGTTGAGGTTACTTTTACGGTAACCCCTGGCAAAAGTTACCGGTTTGACAGTATAGCGTATGTAATTGAAGACAGCATTCTTTTAAACCTGGCATTGGCCAGCCGTGGCAACTCTCTAGTAAAAAAGGGCAACCCTTACTCTGTTGAAGTTATTTCCTCTGAGTTGGACCGGTTGGTGGAGGTGTATAAAAACAATGGTTATTATAAAATTTCTAAAGAAGACCTGCAGGCAGAAAGAGACACTGTAATAGCAGCACTGATAAACCCCAATCTGGATCCTTTTGAACAATTACAATTATTGCAGGAAGCCCGCAAGCGGCAGGAAAATCCTACCATGAATCTTATTTTTAGGTTACGGGAAGGAATAAGCCCAGCACATTTAAAAAAATATTATATACGCAATGTTAGCATTTACCCCGATCTTGACTTGCTGCAAGACACGACTGTAACTAATTTAAATTATGCTGCTACCAATAATATTAATGGCATTATTGTAAACAGCATTTATAATAAATTTAAACCCGGCTTTGTAGTTTCAAGATCTACCTTAAAGCCCGGTAACCTTTACCGGCAAAACGATTATATAAAAACCTATACCAACTATACCCAGTTAGGCGCCTGGAGCCAGGTAAATATTGAATTAATGGAAACGGCTGATAGCACACAACAACTGGACGTAGAAATAAAAATGTTTCCAGGCAAAAAACAAGATGTAAACTTTACTGTGGATGGTAGTTATAATACTGCTGATATTATTTCTACCGGCAACTTATTTGGCGTTGGTTTAAACTTTGGTTTAAACAATCGTAATGTGGCTAAGCAAGCCATACTCTCCAGCACCAACCTGCGTACAGGTATAGAACTGGGCAAAGGTTTTATACAAACCCAGCAGGTAAGTTTGCAACACATCATTAACTTTCCTAAACTTATATTGCCTTTTAAGGTAAGCACTAAAGACTCTCTTACAGCTTATAGAACGCAACTTAATTTTAATGCGGGCTATACCAACCGTAAAGATTTTTTTGAACTGCGTTCTTTAAATGCCAGTTGGGGCTATGGTTGGGTAAAGAAAAAACATACATTGTTTTATAGCCCTTTGAATGTAGAGTTTGTGAAGCTAACCCGTAAGAAAAAGTTAGAAGATTTAATTGATAGCATACCCAACCTTGCTTATTCATTTAACGATGGTTTAATTATTAGCCAGATATTTGGATACACTTATAATAACAGTTTTGGCAAACGGTCTGTTGCGCTGCGTTTAGGCTTAGAAGAAAGCGGTGGTATTTTTGGTTTTATTAAAGGGCTTGATACGAAGGCCAACCTTTCCCGCTTTGTAAAACTAGATGCAGATTTGCGTTACTATATAAACCACCCCAAATCTACCTGGGCATTTCGTTTGTATGGTGGCACCGGTATACCATTGGGCAGAGATATTGTGGGCGCCAAAGAAAAAACCTTGCCATTCTTTAAATCGTTCTACGCAGGCGGCCCTTACAGTATGAGAGCCTGGTCAATCCGTCAATTAGGTATTGGCTCTTCAAGATATTTTGAAGACTCTTTAAAAGGCAACGATCGTTTTGGAGATATGCAATTAGAAGGAAATATTGAATATCGTTTTAATGTTGGTAGTTTCTTTGGAATTAAAATAAAGAGTGCATTTTTTGCAGACATTGGTAATATCTGGTTCCGTACAGACTATGGTTCTACTACTTTAAAAAATACCGACTTCAAACTCTCCCGGCTCTATAAAGATTTAGCTGTTGCCGGCGGCACAAGTTTAAGAGCCGACTTTGATTATTTTCTCATTCGTTTTGATTGGGCCTACAAAATTAAAAACCCCATTTACTCTGATATTAATGCCGGCTGGTTTCATGGCCTGCAATTATTTAAAGGGCAATTTCAGTTAGGTATTAATTATCCATTTTAATTTTTTTGTAGCCAGCAGTATACCATATTTCAGCAACTGTTGCGTCGCACACTTCAGCAGCAGAATACAAGGCTACAAGTAAAAAAGTGCGAAAGACTATTTTTTTCTTTAAAAATCTTCCTGACTTTCGGTCTTGCTCACTTATGGTACAAGTGTGCCCCGAAAGCATAGCACAAACCCAATCGGGGTTTGTAGCAAGCAAGGATGTTTAACCGAAGTTACCACTGCCCGCTTCAAAAAAAATAACCGCTATTATTGTGGAGAGGGGTTCTTAATTAAAGTTTCAAAATCTGCAATGCTATAAGCATCTGCCACACTAAAATTACCAATGCGGGTGCGGCATAGTTTACTTAGATGTGCGCCGCAACCAAGAGCAGCACCAAAATCGTTGGCAAGACTTCTTATATAAGTACCAGTGCTGCACACCACTCTAAAAGAAACATGCGGCATTGCTATCTGTGTAATTTCAAATTCATTGATGGTAATGGTACGGGCGTCTAATTGTACTTCAATTCCTTTTCGGGCCAGTTCATAAACACGCTTACCATCTTTTTTTATAGCAGAGTGTGCCGGCGGCACTTGCTGTATAGTACCTGTAAACAATGCAGTGGTTGCTTTGATGTTGGTTGCTGTTATAGCATCTGTAGGTTTAAAATTTTCGGGGGCACTTTCTAAATCGTAAGTAGGTGTGGTGGCACCCAATGTAATAATGCCGGTATATTCTTTTTGCTGCGCCATGTACTCATTAATACGTTTGGTAAACTTGCCGGTGCAAACAATTAAAAGACCGCTGGCTAAGGGATCCAAGGTGCCGGCATGCCCTATTTTTTTTATTTTAATAAGGCTGCGCAACTTTCGTATCACGTCAAAAGAAGTCCATTGCAGGGGTTTGTCTATAAGCAATACAGCACCTTCAGCAAAATTAAAAGCAGTTTGTTGCAACACGTATACAATTTGGGTAACTAAATGTGAGGCCTGCAAATTAGCAAATAAATAGCAGTGCAAATGTTTAAATAGCCTGCCTGTTTTTAAGTTCTAAATATTTATTTACAGTATTTGCCGTTACATTTTCTGGGGCAGTAAGAATTGATAAGATGCCATATTTCTGCAGCTCTTTCACAATCATTCTTTTTTCTTGTGTAAACTTTTCAGCAATGGTTTTTATATAAACACTTTCCACATCGGTTGCATCTTGCTGTATTAGCTCTTTTATTTCTGTATTTTCAAAAAAAACTACCAGTAATAAATGATAACGGGCTATTTTGCGCAGGTAGGGCAATTCTCGTTGCAAAGCACTCATACTTTCAAAATTGGTAAACAATACCAGCAGGCTGCGTTGCGTAATTGTTTTGCGTACCTGCAGGTAAAGCTTTTCAAAATCGCTTTCCAGGTAACGCGTTTTTTGATTGTATAACACTTCCAGCACGGCATTCATTTGGGTTGCTTTACGGTCTGCCGCTAACACATTGCCTATTTCTTCAGAAAAAGTAATAACGCCGGCTTTATCTTGTTTTAACAAAGCCACATTGCTTAATACCAGTGAGGCATTGATGGCATAATCTAAAAGGCTTAATTGCTTAAAGGGCATTTTCATCATGCGGCCTTTATTAATAATGCAATAGATCTGTTGGCTCTTTTCATCGGTGTAATGATTTACCATCAAATCTCCTTTGCGGGCAGTGGCTTTCCAGTTAATGGTTCTGAAATCATCTCCCGGCACATATTCTTTTATCTGCTCAAACTCCATACTATGTCCAATTCTGCGTATTTTTTTTATGCCCAGTTCTGTTAAGCGGTTGCTAATAGCCAGCAACTGGTATTTACGCATTTGCAGGTAAGAAGGGTAAACAGGTACTGCCTTTTCTTCTGTAAAGCGATAGCGCCGCATTAATAAACCAAGTGGTGAACTGGCAAAGGCATTTACATTGCCAAAATTGTAACTGCCGCGTTTAACGGGGCGTAGTTTATATACTATTTTCTTTTCTTGCCGGGGTTTTAAAATAGTGTTAAACCAAATATCTCTTTGTTGAAACTGAAAAGGTATTTCATCAATAATACCTAAAGACAGCGGAAAGCCATAGCGGTTTTCTACAAAAAGGTGGAGGCTATTATCGTCTCCGTTGCTGAGCCGTTCTGGTGTGCTGCGCCTTACATACAACCCTTTTTGTTTACTAAACAGTAATAAATAATCTATACCCGTTAGGGCAAGTAATGCAAAAAAACAAAGCTTGGGTATTAAACCCATCCATGGAAAAAAATGCACCACAATAAATAAAACCACCACTGCTGATATTGCCATGAAAATGCGGGGTGTAAAAAAAAGTGGTGCGATATAATATTTCCAGTATTTCAATTATAAAATTTATTGTTTTGCAATTAGTTGCTATTTTTTAAGTTGGCAGCGTAAAAAAAAGAATGAACGCTGGCATCTATTTGCTCCTTATAACGTTGCGGTTAACCGGTGCGACGCAACGATGACGCCATGGAAAGCTACTGCCCGTTACAAAAACTATCTTGGTACTTCTATAGTTTGTAACAGTTGCGCTATTACATCATCTGCTGTAAGTCCTTCCATTTCCCGCTCTGGTGTTACTATAATACGATGACGTAATACTGCGGGTGTTACGTATAAGATGTCTTCTGGCGTAACAAAATCTCTGCCCCGCATGGCTGCTATTGCTTTGGCGCCATTTAATATACCAATAGATGCACGGGGTGATGCCCCCAAATAAATGGATTTATTACTGCGTGTTTCTGTTACAATTTTTGCAATGAAGGTGATGAGCTTTTCTTCTACGTGTAACGATCTTATTTGTTGCTGCAATTGCGCAATGGTTGCTGCGGTAAGTACTTTATTAACGGTGTCTTCTTTTTTGCCTTCTTTTAGATGATGATGCCCAAGTAGTATTTGCACTTCTTCTTCGGGTGTTGGGTAGGGCACATGAATTTTAAATATAAACCGATCCAGTTGTGCTTCGGGCAAGCGGTAGGTGCCTTCTTGCTCTATCGGATTTTGTGTAGCCACTACCATGAATGGCTGGTTCATAATATACGTTTTACCATCGGCAGTTACCTGGCGTTCTTCCATTACTTCAAATAGAGCGGCTTGTGTTTTTGCAGGGGCACGGTTTATTTCATCTATTAAAACAATATTGCTAAAGATGGGGCCTTGCTTAAACTGAAAGCTTGCATTGGCGGGGTTAAAGACAGCGGTACCCACCACATCACTGGGCATTAGATCTGGCGTAAATTGTATGCGACCAAAAGGCACGTCTAAAGTTTTAGCCAACAACCTTGCGGTAAGCGTTTTGGCCACACCGGGTACTCCTTCTATTAACACATGGCTATTGGCCAATACAGCAGCCACTAACAAATCTACCATGGTTTGCTGGCCCACAATTACCTTGGCTACTTCTGCACGAATGGTATTTACGGCATCGTTCAGTGCTGTTAAATCGGTACGGGTTTCAAAAAAATTGTTGGGTTCCATTATTTTGCTTGTTTATAAAATGTATCAATAAGTTTATTTATGGCCAGCAACTCGTTGGCTGTAATGTTTGGGCGTGCATTGCACACCACTATCCACCCTATAATATTTTTAATTGTATCTGCCTCTGCGCCGGAGCGGTTTGCTAATGCAACAACAAATTCTTCATTGAGGGTTTTAGTAGTAATGCCAAAGCGGGTTCTTACCGTATCTAACCAAAAGTTTATTTTCTTTTGGGCAATATTAAGGTGATGCTTTTGATTGAAATACACACGGCTTACGGTTTCTACAAATTCTTTTGAATCGTTACGGGGTGGTTGCATAACGGGTATAATGCGTTGGCGCCTTTTAATATTAAATAATACATACAGCACCATACTCCAAAGCGCAATAAAGTAAGCCCACTTTAAATTAGTTTTAGAAAAAATTACATGCAAGGGTGTTGTTGAGCCCTGCGTATTACTGGTGTAATAGTTGCTCCAATAAATTGATGTTGCTTCTTTGGGCAGGTAGGATGTTATTTTGTTTACGTAATCAATATTATTTTCTTTAAGTATAAAATAATTGGTGAATGCCTGCGGCAGGCAATGCAAGAACAAATAACCTTTACCTTTTTTTATGCGTATAAAATTGGGTTGTCCTAAATTGTTTACACCTAGTATGGTGGTATTGCCGGTATCTACTGCTGCAAAATGAGCATCCAGCAGGCCGCTGCGCAAGCCGTAATAGTTTTTAGACTGTAATACTGGGTTAGCAAGATTGATAACAATTGAATCGCTTTCTGTATCAAAGTGACTGGATGTATCTGTGTTATTTTCTTCATCATCTAAAAAAAAATCTGTGTACCGCGATATTTCAACTTTAAAGCTATCTTCTAATCCATCATTCAACCATTCGGTAGCTAAAAAAACGGTATTGCCTCTTTCTACATATTTTATCAATTCATCTACTTCTGCATCCACTGCACCTATACTTTGTGCCACCACCATATAAATTTCGTTGGCCGCAACACTATTGTTCATATGGTTGTAAAGTGGAGATTGCAGCTGGGTGATTTTAGCAGAAGGGAAATAATTTTTAAGCTCCGCATTATAAATATAGGTGCCAAAAGGAATTTTATGCTGGCTTTTATAGGTACGGCTCCAATCAATAGTGCGTGGACGGTTGTATTCACCTATCAGGTAGAGCGTAACCAATGTTACCATTATTATAATATACCATTGGGTCCACTTCATGCCGTTACCTGTTTTTGAAATTGTAAATAGGCATCCTGTACCTCTGTAAACTGATCGGCAGTTACTATCATTTCTCCATACCATGCATAATTATAAACGTTGGTTAAATAACTAAAAGAATCATGCAAGGGTGTTTCTCTTAATTCATACACATACACATCGTTGGTTTTATTTTGTTTCCATTGTATCAATTCGCCATCGGCCAGCACCCGCAGCGTTTGCAAATAATATAAACGAAGCGCAATGCGGTAGTTTTTTTGCCGAATGGCATCCTGAATTGCTTCTGTAAAATTGATAGCATAGATATTTTCTTCTGCCACCAGATATTCAAGTGCTGCTGCTTCTTTTTTGTTTTTTGCAAAGAGCCCTATTTTCTCCATACCTACAATCTTCAGCACTACATAAATAATAGCAAACAGGCAGATACCCCATACCAAAACATCAAATACCACCCCCCAGAATGGATGCGCTTGCATGGTTCCTATCCATCGCATAAAACGGCGCCACCAGCTATCCAACTCGTTTTCTTTTTTTGCCTGCTGCTGATTGTAGTCAAAGTCTTTATCGGACTGGTATTGTGTTAGTGCGCCAGCCTTTCTTATTGCTACTCTGGAAGAATCAAGCGGAATGGGCTGTTTTGCGCCTGCATACAATGCAAACAGCAACAACACACCTAACAGCAATAGTATTTTTTTAGATAGTTGTCTCAAACTTTGATTGTTTAATACTGTTCTTCCACCCCACCATACTTATCAGTGTTTTCTCCAATTGCATCAATCATTTCTTCAATGGCAGTTCCATCTTTTTCTTCGCACAGGCTGTAGTAGTTAATGGCAGCGCCGCTTAATACAATCAGTTCAAACAACTGCATAATTAAAAACAACACTCCTATGGCAATGGCATACACAGATATTTTGCCAGTGGTAAGCACGGAATTTTCTGCAAACGGATTGGTAGTCATGTTTAACGAAGCCACCATAAATATCATAATACCTATAAAAACCAATACGCCGGCAAATACATAATATATCAGGTAGTTAACCAAATTAAACCCAATAACATGCCACCATTTATCTCTGAACAAATCAAACAATCTGCTGGTGGCACCACTAATACCCACCCCCTCTTTTATATACATATTGGTCATGGTGGCCATAATAGCATTGAACAAGATAGATAGCAGCATTTGGCCAAGAAAACCCAGTAAAGGAATAAACATTACAATAAGGTAGGGTATAATTGCTATGAGTATTAATATAAAACCCACTGCTATATTATAACCTAGCACCCGAAACACATTTTTAAAATACAATTGCCCCACTTGTTGCATGGTAGGTTTTACGCCCTTTTGCTCATCGTATAAACTAAAGTAAGAATAGATGGCTGTATTATAAGAGGCGTAGGCCATTACAAGGCAAAGCAGAATAACTAAAAACTCAAACCCAAAAATATCAGAAATCTGAAAGTCGTATGCTTTTGAAACAACGGCGCTGTACAAGCGGCCGGCAAAAAAAATGGAGACCACTACGGCTAAAATAATAAAGGGTACCACAAATACAAAATAGGTACTTAGCAGCTCTTTAAAATTTCGTTTTAAAAATAAAAAGCTGTCGCTTATTTTTTCGCCCAGATCTCTGACTTTTCTTAATTGCAATGTTTGCTGCATAAAATGCATTTAATAATTATTCAACCATTAAAGTTTGTGAATCGGAAACTGCATCCAATACCTTGTTATGCACCTGCCGCGGATACCATACAAAATACCACAATATAAATAGCAGCGAGCCCGCAAGTATGGCACCGCTTAACCAAAGCGGCATTTCTGTATGGCGGGTTACAAAACCTTCAAAAAAAGCAGCTATTAAAAAAAATGGTATCAGGCCCAATACAATTTTTACGCTGTCTTTAGCGCCGCGTATTAAACCTTGTATGCGGGTGTATGTGCCCGGAAACATCCAGCTTTTACCCAATATTAAACCGGCTGCCCCCGCAAAAATGATAGCGGCTATTTCTATGGTGCCGTGTATAAACACTACCATTACGGCCTGCATGCCCAGCCCCTTGGCAAAAAAATAATGCATAAAAGAACCCAGCATTATGCCATTTCTAAAAAGCAGGTACACCGTGTATACGCCGGCAAAAATACCCAGCACATACACATATATTGATACTTTGATGTTATTAAGTGCAATGGCTAAAAACATCATCATGGGGTCTTCTTGTTTGTACACACCAAAGGGGTCTCCTTTTTCAATATTCTCGTTGGTCATGTTTACATAGCCATCGCCTAAAATAAGGCGCACAAAAGTTTCATCATTAGCGGCCGAAAGCCAGCCAATAAAAAAAAACACGGTAAAAAACAAAAAGGCATACATCAGGTCTTTGCGGTAGCGATGTAATAGCAACGGTAACTCTGTAATAAAAAAACTTACTACACGATTGCTTTTTTCTTTTCTGTTTTTGTAAATAGCCAGATGAAATTTTGAAGCCAGTCCGTTTAAATACAATACGGTTTTACTTTTGGGGTAAAATGTTTTGGCATATGCTAGATCATCGGTTAACTGTACAAAGCGTTCTGCCAGTTCATCCGGGTTATTGGTGGGCACTCTTTCGTATTGTTGCCAGCGGTCTTTATTTTGTTTCAGAAACTGTGCTTCACGCATAGAATAAGTACGTAAATAACGAATATAGTAAGAAAAGCTATACGGTAGAGGCAAGCCATAAAAACTTGCACCTGTAACAGTGCCGTTTAAAAGCACGGCATTACTTAGCATTGCAGTGTTTGCAGTTATGCCACTGCTAAACAGGGGCAATACAAAAATGTTTCTATGTATTGTGTGGCACAAGTGTGCGACGCAACGGCTGCCGCCATAAAAAACAACTGTTGGTAACCACCTTAAAAAAAACTGCTTAAAGTTTACACACTGCTGCATAGCAAAAACCCCTAATTTTGCCCAACTTTCAAAAAATAAATATGAGTGTTTTAGTTAATAAAAATTCTAAAGTAATTGTACAGGGTTTTACCGGTACAGAAGGTACGTTTCATGCCACTCAAATGATTGAGTATGGCACGCAGGTAGTAGGTGGTGTTACACCCGGCAAGGGTGGTGCGCAACACCTGGACCGCCCCGTTTTTAATACCGTAGCAGATGCGGTAGCCAAAACCGGCGCCAACGTGTCTATTATATTTGTGCCACCGGCTTTTGCTGCCGATGCTATTATGGAAGCAACCGATGCTGGTATTGCATTGGTGGTTTGTATTACGGAAGGTATTCCGGTGCAGGATATGGTGAAAGCAAAAAATTACCTGCTGGGCAAAAACACCCGATTAATTGGGCCTAACTGCCCCGGTGTTATTACTGCCGGAGAATGCAAAGTGGGCATTATGCCCGGTTTTGTATTTAAGCAAGGCCGTATTGGTATAGTTAGTAAAAGTGGTACGCTTACTTATGAGGCGGCCGATCAGGTAGCTAAAGCGGGCCTTGGTATTTCTACTGCTATTGGTATTGGTGGCGACCCTATTATTGGTACCCCCACTAAAGAAGCGGTTGAATTATTAATGAACGACCCCGAAACAGACGCCATAGTAATGATTGGTGAAATTGGTGGTGGTATGGAAGCAGAAGCGGCTAATTGGATTAAAGCTGGTGGTAATAAAAAACCAGTGGTTGGTTTTATTGCCGGCCAAACAGCGCCTCCGGGCCGCCGTATGGGCCACGCGGGTGCTATTATTGGTGGTGAAGATGATACCGCTGCTGCCAAAATGAAAATTATGACCGAATGTGGCATTCATGTGGTACAAAGCCCTGCAGATATTGGTAAAAAAATGAAAGAAATACTGGGCAAGTAGCAGTTTTTAAGTTGCTGGTTACAAGTATATCCTATTTTATAAAAATGCTCTGTTACACAGGGCTTTTTTATTGGTGTAACCGGCAGTGGTGTTTCATGGCGGCAGTGGTTGCGTCGCACACTTCAGCATTTGTACTGCTGTTTTTAATATTAAAAATACAACTGATGGAGAAAGCCATAAAAGAAAGACCGCCTTCAGGCGGTCTTTCTTTTAAAAAATTATTTTTTTTACTGCCATAAAGCCGTGGGGTATTCTCCATCGCTGATTAAAGTATTTAAACTTTCCTGCACACCCGGTGCATCTTCTTTATAGGTAACACCAAACCATTGTGCCGATGTGGGTATTACTTTTATAACACCGCTGCCATCTTTAATAAACTGGTCGGCTACTATAGGTATAAAAAATTCCGCCTTTGGCTTGGTAATATGCTCTGCTAAAAACTGGTTAAACAACTGCTGGCTGATAGTAAAGATAGAAGGATGAAAACACCAGAAGTTCATAGACACGCTGCTGTGGCGCGGCAATTCTTTAGGTTCATGTTCATCATCGCACAACACCTTACCCTCTTTATCGGCAATATTAATACGCTCTACAATAGACGTTAAATTACCCTTTGCATCTACCTGGCAAACGCCCCGGTTTACAGTGCCGTTATCAGACAATGTCTTTTGCAAATCATATCCAATAATTGAATATATTTCTGGTGTGCAGTCTTTGGTTAAAAATGCATGTGCTTTTTCAAACGCATCGCGGCCATAAAAATCATCTGCATTAATAACAGCAAAAGGTTCTTTAACGGCATTCTTAGCACACAGCACAGCGTGTGCAGTACCCCATGGCTTGGTTCTTTCTGCCGGCAATGCAAAGCCATCCATAAAAGCCGTCATTTCTTGAAACACGTAATCAACCGCAATACGGCCTTTTAACTTGGGTTCAAATATGTTTTTAAAATCTTCAGCAAAATCTTTACGAATAATAAAAACCACTTTGCCAAAACCTGCACGAATGGCATCGTAAATAGAATAATCCATAATAGTTTCACCGCTGGGGCCAAAAGCTTGTATTTGCTTCATACTTCCGTAACGGGAAGCCATGCCTGCGGCTAAAATGAGTAATGTAGGTTGCATGTTTTATTTTTTTGCGACACGAAAATATAAAATGTAAGTTGTGGAACGAATTTCAAAGCTATTTTATTGCAAATGATATGGTTAACCTTGAAAATGCAGTGGTGCAAACAATACATTTGGGTAGTACGGCCAAACCATTTTGCATAGATATATTGCGTTTAGATGCCATCCATCCTGTGGTATCGGGCAACAAATGGTTTAAGCTGCGCTATTACCTGCAAACAGCCAACCAAAAAGGGCATACACAACTACTCACTTTTGG
>REAR01000050.1 GCA_004295245.1 Sphingobacteriales bacterium
ACAGCCGGCTGGAAGAGCTATCATGATTCTACAAAAGGTTTTGCCTTACAATACCCAACCAGTTGGGATGCAGATAATACAAGAGAAAACACGCCACTTTTTTTGTTTTCACCCTTAAAAGAAAATGATGACTTCAGAGAAAATTTTAATATTCAGGTAGGTGGCGGTGGCGGTACTTTAGATGAGTATATAAAGTTGAACATAAATGATCTTAAAAGCAGTATTAAAAATTTTAAAATTATAAGTCAGCGTAAGCTTATTTATAATGGTAATAGTGCTTTTGAAATTGTATTTACCGGCGGACTTGAAACCGTTAGCTTTCCCTTACGCTGGAAACAACGATATGTTTTAACCGATAGAGGCTCTTTTGTTGTAACCTATTCTACGGTAGCTGGTAAAACTGATGATCATGCAGCTACATCAGACCTTGTTTTTAAAACCTTCTTTATTTTTTAAAACAAAAATAATACAGCTTAAAACCAGTGCCTGTTGTGCACTGGTTTTTTTATACACTTTGCCGCAACTATTTTCTTTGCCGGTTACGTATTGTTTTTAAACCTTACTATTGGTGCACATGATGTTGTTACTATAAAAGAGTATTAACCTTTATTAACCTCTTCCCCCTCTGGCAGTTTATTAAGCCGCATATCCCTGTATGAATATTGTTTGTTTTACAATCAATTACTTTTGTACCCTATACTTACAATCATGAGAAAAATTTTTACACTTATCCTATTGCAAGCAGCTGCTTTTTCATTGTTTGCACAAAAGCAGAATAGCGGAAGTATTAAAGGAAGGTTGGCAGACACAGCCAGCAAGCAGGTATTAAGCGAAGCCACCATCAGTGTAATAGATATAAAAGATTCTTCTACGGTGGCCTATACCGTTTCTGATACCAAAGCTGCTTTTGAAATACAAGGGTTGGAACGCGGCGATTTCAGATTGATCATTTCTTTTCAGGGTTATGAACCCATAAAAAAAGAATTTACACTAAGTGCAGAAAAGCCCTCTGCTGATTTTGGCACTTTCTATATGAAAAGAGCCAGTACCCTGTTGGCTGAAGTAATTGTTGAACGTCCACCGGTAATGATAAAAAAAGATACCGTAGAATTTAATGCAGGCTCGTTTAAAACAAAGCCCAATGCAACAGCCGAAGACCTGTTAAAAAAACTACCCGGCGTGCAGGTTGAAAAAGATGGTACCGTGAAAGCGCAAGGTGAACAAATACAAAAAGTATATGTAGATGGCAAAGAGTTTTTTGGAACCGACCCTAAACTGGCTACCAAAAACATTACAGCAGATATGGTGGAGAGCGTGCAGGTGTATGACGATATGAGCGACCAGGCCCGTTTTACTAAAATAGACGATGGCAGCCGCCAGAAAACAATTAATATAAAACTGAAGAAAGATAAAAAGAAGGGATATTTTGGAAGAGCCACCGTGGGTGCCGGTAGTGATGGCCGCTATGAAAACAGTTTAAGTTTTAACCGCTTTAATGGCAACTCACAGCTTTCTTTTTTGGCTGGTTTAAACAACACCAATAAACAAGGTTTCTCTTTTTCTGATGTAATTTCTATGATGGGTGGTTTTGGCAGCCGCAATACTACTGGTGGCGGCGGTGGCGGTGGTATGCAGGTTATTGGTGGCAATCGGGGTGGGGGAGGCTTGAGTATACCGGGTGTGGGTACCGGCTCTAATGGCATTACACGTTCATGGAACGCAGGGGTAAACTACCGTAACAGTTTTGGTACAAAAGTAGAAATGAGTGGCAGTTATTTTTACAGCAACACTTCTACAGAAACGCGGCAGAATAATTTCCGTCAAAGCTTTTTTCAAAACGATTCTCTTACGTTTACCAACCAAGACAAGTTTTCTAAAAACGATAACGAAAACCATCGTTTTAATTTGAGGGTAGAATACAAAATTGATTCCATGAATTCTATTCTCTACACACCCAGCTTCACCATTCAAAACTCAGAAAGCTTTAGTAATGATACTTCTTCTACGGTTGCTGAAAGCCCCGCACAAAAATACCTGGCACTTAGCAGCAAAAACCGTAATCAAAACGAAAGAGATGGCCTGAGCCTGAATAACAATTTACTTTACCGCAGACGTTTAAATAAAATTGGCCGCACTTTTACATTGGGCATAAATAATAGTATTAATAATAGTGATGGGTTGGGCTTTGTGCAATCTCCAATTACTTTTTTCAGACCCGATGGCAGCATCTTCCGGTTTACAGATTTAAACCAGCAAACCACGCAAGACACAAAATCTAATAACAATACCATCAGCTCTTCTTACACAGAGCCCATCGGAAAAAATAAAATTGTTGAGTTGAATTATGCATACGCTAACAATCAATCCACCAGCGATCGTAAGGCCTACGACTTTAACCAAGGCAGCGGCAAGTACGATCAGTTGAACAAACCCCTTACCAATTATTTTGAAAACTCATTTATCTCCAATCGTCTGGGTGCTAATTTTCGGCTGCAACAAACAAAATATAATTTTCAATTAGGTGGTGCGGCACAGTTTGCCACACAAGAAAATTTCAGCAACCGCAATGTTAACGGAAAAGATACAGTAGTAACTACACGTCAAACATTTACCAATTTCTTTCCAACGGCTAACTTCACCTATAATTACAGCCGCACCAAAACACTTCGCATTAATTACCGTGGCCGCACCAATACACCCACTGTTTCTCAGCTGCAGGATGTACCCGACGTAAGCGACCCATTGTATATAAGAACCGGCAACGCCTTATTAAAACAAGAGTTTAGCCACAATTTTAATATGGGTTATAATACTTTTAATTTTGTAAGCTTCCGCTTCTTCTCTGCAAATATTAATTTTAGCACCACTGGCAACAAAATTGTAAACAGTATAGATACGGCCGGTAAAGGCGTGCAATTAATTAAGCCGGTTAACCTGGATGGTGCATATACTTTTTCTGCCTTTGTAACTAATGGCATCCCTATTAGAAATAAAAAATTAAAAGGGGCCAATATTGCCAATATTAACCTTACCACCATTCTTAATAAAAACCGGGATATTAGTTTATTAAACAAACTAAAAAATATTACCGATAATTTATTGTTGACACAAACAGCAGCTTTCAATTATAATTACAAAGAAAAGTTAGATATGGGCGTAAGTGCCAGCATTACTTATAACAATGTTAAGTACAGTATTTCTTCTACGCCAGATGCCACTTATTTTTCTCAAACCTATTCTGTTGACTTTACTTACACCTTTAAAAAGGGTATTGTAGCCGCTACAGATTTTGATTACTTTATTAATAGTGGCCGTGCAGAAGGGTATAACCAAAACATACCCATGTGGAATGCCAGCCTGGCCAAACAATTATTTAAAAAGAAAAATGGCGAGCTGAAGTTTAGTGTGTTTGATATATTGAAACAAAACCAAAGTATTAGCCGAAGCATTGGCGATAACTATATTGCCGATACCCGTACACAGGTTATACAACGCTACTTTCTGTTAAGCTTTATGATTAATATTAATAAAGGTGGTATGCAACAAAACCAAATGCGCATGCCGGGCATGTTCCGCAGAAGCACCAACAACCTTAGAGTAGTAAATTAATTTTTGTTAGCCAGCAGCAGCGCTTTCATCAGCAGTGGTTGCGTCGCACCCTTCAGCTGAAGGGTGCGACGCAACGATGTTTAATAGCAGTACCACTGCTGGTAACAACAATAAAAAAGCTGTGCCAATTAAGACACAGCTGGTTGTTTTAATGCGAAAGAGAACGGAAAATTATAATAAGCCTTTGCTTAAAAGATATTCTGCAATTTGCACCGCGTTGGTGGCAGCACCTTTACGCAGGTTGTCGCTCACAATCCACATATTTAAGGTATTAGCTTGTGTTTCATCTCTGCGTATGCGGCCTACAAATACTTCATCTTTCTCATGTGCATCTTTAGGCATTGGGTATTGCTGGTTAACCAAATCATCGGTAACTATAATACCGGGCGCCGCTGCTAACAATGCTTTTACTTCCGTAACATCAAAGTCGTTGGCAAATTCGACATTCACACTTTCGCTATGGCCACCCATTACTGGTATGCGTACCGTGGTAGCAGTAACCCGTATGCTATCGTCTCCCATAATTTTACAGGTTTCTTGTACCATTTTCATTTCTTCCTTGGTATAGCCATTGTCTAAAAACACATCAATCTGCGGAATTACGTTCAGATCTATGGCATATTTATACGCCATTGGGTATTCATCAGTAGCACCTTTAACGGCTTTGGCTCTTTCTCCCATTAACTGGTCTACTGCTTTTTTACCAGTGCCCGTTACACTTTGATAGGTAGATACCACCACTCTTTTTATTTGATATTTTTTATGCAGCGGTTGCAAAGCCACCACCATTTGTATGGTAGAACAATTGGGGTTGGCAATAATTTTATCGTCTTTAGTTAATACATCTGCATTTACTTCTGGTACTACTAATTTTTTGGTGGGGTCCATACGCCAGGCGCTGGAATTATCAATTACAGTAATGCCGGCTGCTGCAAATTTTGGAGCCCATTCTAAAGACGTGCTGCCACCTGCAGAAAAAACAGCCACAGCAGGTTTGGCGGCAATACCATCTTCCATGCTAACTACTTTATAGGCTTTTCCTTTAAAGCTAACTTCTTTACCTACGCTTCTTTCTGAAGCAACAGGTACCAGTTCTGTAACCGGAAAATTTCTTTCTGCTAATACTTGTAACATTTTGGTACCCACCAAACCGGTAGCACCCACTACTGCAACTTTCATAATTTTGTTTCCCCCCAATCTTCCTTTGCAGGAAGTTTTTAGTTAATAAATAGAATTTGACAGATAAAAAAAGCCTTCCGTTGTGGAAGGCTTTTACATTTTTTATAGAGTAACTATACAGAATGCTATTAACCTTCCCTGCGGAAACGTTTCTTGGTGCATTTTGTATGTTTCTTATTTGTCATTGCGGTGGCAAAAATAGAGTAGCTGGCTTACATGCCAAAATAATTTGATAGATTTATTAAAGAATGATGCTAAAAAAATTATTAAGCTTTAAACTAACGATAGTTGCAGTGCTGCTGCATTTGGTTGCTTTTACACAGCCAATACAACGCTATGCAATTGTTATTAGTGAGGTGATGGCCGACCCATCACCAGCAGTGGCATTGCCTAATACTGAGTATATAGAACTGCGCAATACCACTAATCAACCCATTAATTTAAACGGCTGGAAATTGAGTGATGGAAACAGTACAGCCACTATCAGCATAAATTTTATATTACAACCAGATAGTAGTGTGGTCATTTGTACTAACAGTGCCGCAGCAGCATTAGCCGCATTGGGTACAACTATTGGCGTTAGCAATTTTCCCTCTTTAGATAATGATGCTGATTTAATTTACCTGCGTTCTCCGCAGGGCAGCACCATACACGCCATTGCTTACAATAATGCATGGTATAATAATGCTGTTAAAAGCGATGGCGGTTGGTCTTTAGAAATGATAGATACCAAAAACCCTTGCGCCGGTGCTACCAACTGGAAACCCAGTGAAGACAGTAAAGGTGGTACCCCCGGCAAAAAAAATTCGGTGGATGGCAGTAATAAAGACAATGAGCCCCCCGCTTTAATAAGAGCTTTTGCAACAGATAGCGTTTCGGTTACCCTGGTGTATAATGAACCGCTTGACAGTGCGAAGGCAGTGATAGCTACCAATTACATGCTGAGTGATGGCATTGGTATTAGCAGCAATATCGTGGCACTATCGCCTTTATTTGATAAAGTAATATTGAAACTGAATACAGCTATTGTAAAAAATAAACTTTACAAAGTAACTGTTAGCGGTGTGTCTGATTGTGCAGGCAGCAGTATTGGTATATACAATACCGCATCTGTGGGTTGGGCGGTGGCAACAGACAGTTTGGATGTGGTGATAAATGAACTCTTATTTAACCCTAAGCCCGACGGCGTTGATTATTTAGAACTATACAATCGCTCTGCGAAAATTATTAATCTGAAAGATTTATACATTGCCAACCGAAGCAGTACCGGAATAGTAAGCAGTGTAAAGCAAGTAGTAGCAGAAGATCGTTTATTGTTTCCGCAGCAATATGTGGTGCTAACAGAAGATGCTGCAGTATTGCAGCAACAATACCTGGTTAAAGATGCTGCAGCAGTTATTGTGCTGCCATCAATGCCTTCATACCCCGATGATAAAGGAGTGGCCATACTATTAAATGCACAAGGAAAAATTATAGATGAATTACCCTACGATGAAAAATGGCATTTTAAACTAATTGATAATAATGAAGGGGTGGCTTTAGAGCGCATTAATTACAATAACAACACAAACGATGCAGGTAATTGGCACAGTGCTGCCACCAGCGCCGGTTACGGCACACCCGGTTATCAAAATTCACAATACTTACCAGTGCAGGCTTTGTTTGTAACATTACCATTTATAACGCCAACGGAAAGCCAGTAAGGTTTTTAACACGCAATGCATTGTGTGGCTTAAAAGGCAGTTACCGGTGGGATGGGTTGGATGAAAACAATCAAAAGCTACCCATTGGCACTTATGTAGTGCTTACAGAAGTT
>REAR01000051.1 GCA_004295245.1 Sphingobacteriales bacterium
TTTTACCAGTTTAAAGCGATGAAGTTAATAGATTCATTTGAAACGGAAAGCATGCGGAATCCCTTATCTTTGCGGCGCTTTTTATACCGTTGTCAAACGGCTGTTATATGGATGATGAGTGATGGTATACAGTAGCAGTGTGCGACGCAACAGTTGCTGAAAATTGCGATACCGTTGATTAAAAAATAAATAAACAAACAAGTAAATACTTATGGCTTTAAAAGCAGGAATTGTAGGGCTACCAAACGTTGGAAAATCAACGTTATTTAATGCAGTTAGCAACAGTGCTAAAGCGCAGGCAAGTAATTATCGCTTTTGTACTATTGAACCCAATGTGGGATTAGTAGATGTGCCAGATGAGCGTTTGAATAAATTGTCTGAACTGGTGAAACCCAACCGCATTGTGCCTACGCAAATTGAAATTGTGGATATTGCCGGATTGGTTAGAGGTGCCAGCAAAGGTGAAGGATTGGGCAATAAATTTTTGGCCAACATCCGCGAAGTGGATGCGATTGTGCATGTGATCCGTTGTTTTGAAGATGAAAATATTTTACGGGATGAAGGTGCTATAAACCCGGTAAGTGATAAAGAAATTATTGATACAGAGTTACAGTTAAAAGATTTGGACAGTGTTGAAAAAAAATTACAACGTGCAGAAAAACTGTTACGCAATGCAGATGCTAAAGCAAAGGCAGAATACGAAGTATTAAAACGTTGTAAAGAGCATTTAGATAAAGGAAGAAGCATTAGAGAATTGAACTTGGATAAAGAAGAAAAAACTGCTATTGCTGATTTATTTTTATTAACAGACAAACCAGTTTTATATGTTGCCAATGTAGACGAACCATCGATGCACACCGGAAATAAATTTAGTGATGCATTGAAAACTGCTGTTGCCGAAGAGAATGCACAGGTTATTATTATGAACAACTCTATTGAAGCACAGATTGCTGAAATGGAAAACGAAGAAGATAAGCAGTTGTTTATGGAAGAATATAAAATGACGGAGCCAGCATTAAATAAACTGATTAGAAGTGCCTATAAATTATTAACCCTGCAAACTTATTTTACAGCAGGTGTGCAGGAAGTGAGGGCATGGACGATACACGAAGGATGGAAAGCGCCACAAGCAGCCAGTGTGATACATACCGATTTTGAAAAGGGCTTTATTAAGGCCGAGGTTATTGGCTACGACGATTTTGTGCACTATGGTTCTGAAGCTGCCTGTCGCGAAGTTGGTAAACTTCGAATTGAAGGAAAGGAATACCTGGTAAAGGATGGAGATGTGATGCATTTTCGCTTTAACGTTTAAAACTACGTAGCATATTTTAGTACATTTGTAAACACTTAAACACAATCTATATTAACTATGGCGACGAAAATTAAAGTAGCCAACCCGGTGGTAGAACTGGATGGCGATGAAATGACAAGAATCATCTGGAAATTCATTAAAGAAAAATTGATCCTTCCGTATGTGGATGTGGATATAAAATATTTTGACCTGGGTGTAGAATACCGCGATGAAACCAATGACCAGGTAACTATTGATGCGGCTAATGCTATTAAGCAATACGGTGTGGGTATTAAGTGTGCCACTATTACACCAGACGAGGCAAGGGTTACCGAGTTTAAATTAAAACAAATGTGGAAGAGCCCTAATGGGACTATCCGCAATATTTTAGATGGCACTGTTTTTCGTGAGCCAATTGTTATAAAAAATGTACCCCGACTGGTTACTAACTGGACAGCTCCTATTATTGTAGGCCGTCATGCTTTTGGAGATCAATACCGTGCTACTGATACTGTAATAAAAGGGAAAGGAAAATTAACTATGATCTTTACACCAGAAGGCGGCGGCGAAGTACAGACTTTTGAAGTGTATAATTACAAAGGTGATGGCGTGGCAATGGCAATGTACAATACCGATGAAAGTATTTATGGTTTTGCACGCAGTTGCTTTAATATGGCATTAAGTAAAAAATGGCCTTTATACCTATCAACCAAAAATACCATCTTAAAAAAGTATGATGGTCGCTTTAAAGATATTTTTGAGGAAGTATATCAAAACGAATTTAAAGTTCAGTTTGATGCTGCAGGTATTGTTTATGAACACCGCCTGATTGATGACATGGTGGCTAGTGCTTTAAAATGGAACGGCAACTTTGTATGGGCTTGTAAAAATTATGATGGCGATGTGCAAAGTGATACTGTTGCCCAGGGTTTTGGCTCATTAGGCTTGATGACTTCTGTATTGGTTACCCCCGATGGTAAAACATTGGAAGCTGAAGCTGCACATGGTACAGTAACCCGTCACTACAGAGACCATCAAAAAGGTAAGCCCACTTCTACCAATCCTATTGCTTCTATTTTTGCATGGACAAGAGGACTTGCATTTCGTGGTAAGCTGGATGGCAATCAGCAGCTAATTGACTTTTGTAATGCATTAGAAGCCGTTTGTATTGAAACTGTAGAAGAAGGAAAAATGACCAAGGATTTGGCCGTTTGTATTCATGGTAATAAAGTAAACCATGGCGATCATTACCTGTACACAGAAGAGTTTTTGGATGCATTAGATACTAATTTGCAAAAAAAATTAGCCTGATAAATGTTATTTAATAAGTGTGAAAGCCGGCAAGAAAAATCTTACCGGCTTTTTATTTTGTGACGACCGAATAAATAGGTTTCATCAATTTGCAGGAAGTCAGTTCAATCGTTAAACAGCGTTATTTATTTGAACATTTAACCTATGTTTGCCAGCATTAACTACCATAATTTTAAAATAATTCTATGGCACCTTTTGCCCTTGTATATAATTTTCGTATTTCTGTATTTGTATTTGCTGTTTTTTTAATGATGTTTTCACCGGAGTCTACGGCACAAAAAGCCGATACTATGCCAACAATAAAAAAGAAGAAAAACCTTGCAGTCATTCCTATTTTATCTTATAACCGTTCTTACGGTGTAACGGGCGGCATAATGGCTAATTATTTTATGGATCTGAATAAAAAGGATACCATCTCTCCTGCCAGTGTTACAGGGTTTACTATTGGCTACACCCAAAACCGTTCTTGGGCAGCTATTGTAATGCAACGTTTATTTTTGAAAGAAGATAAGATACGTCTGGTGTGGGCCGCAGGTTCGGGTAAAATAAACTTTCAGTACTATGAACTAGCGGCAGAGTCTTTTGTAGATTATCATACGGCCACCCGCTTTGTATTCGTGTCGGGCAGCTATCAGATAATGAAACATTTTTTTGCGGGTTTACAATTTCAGAATTCAAGATCTACCACTACATTCAGCAATACAGCTATTCCATCGCAGTTTGTTAGCATCAACCGATTGGGCTTGCCACTTTCTTACGATACCCGTAACAGTGTATACACGCCAACTAAAGGTCTTTTATTAAACAGTGTTTTTACCAGCAATGCAAAATGGCTTGGTAATGATATTGCGTTTGGTACTGTTAGCTTAGCCGCCAATTATTATAA
>REAR01000052.1 GCA_004295245.1 Sphingobacteriales bacterium
CTCACTCCAACCCCAGCTCCATTATATAATCGTTCATAAAATAGCCGCTGCCAATATTAATGTCTTCTTCTTTAATTACCGTAAAGCCCATTTTTTCGTAGAAAAATTTGGCCTTGTTGTGCCTGTTTACATTTAGTTGTAATGCGCTTGCATGTTGCTGCCTGCATTGTGTTGTTACAAACTGCAGCAACTGTTTGCCATAACCCTTGCCCTGTGTTTGGGGCAGCACATAAATTTTATGCAGTTTAAAAATACCCGTGCTCACTTCGCTAAAGCTGGCAAAGCCTACAGGTTCGCGGCCGCTCCAGGCCAGGTAAAACTGGTGGCCACTGGTTTGCTGTTGCTGCAAGGCTTCCTGGTTGTATAACAGGCGCAGCATATAATCTAACTGCGCACTGCTTAAAATATCTTTATAGGCATCGGGCCATATCTGGTAAGCCAGTTCTTCTACTATGGCCAGTTCATTAACGGTGGCTATACGTATTTCTAACATGGTTATACATTGTTACTGTTGTTCTCAAAATTGGTTTTAGACAATTGCTGGTGCAGTTTAATAGAACGCAGGCTTAAGCGGATGGCTATGAGATAAGAAATCAATGCTCCTAAAAACAATAAGCCCTCGCTGATGTAAGCGGTTACTTTTGCATTGCCCTGCAGAAACAGGAAAAAATCAAAAGCGCCATGAAAAACGATGGCCAGCAGCAAGCCTTTAAAGGTAAGAGCGGCACTGCCCTCTTTGTTAAACTTTGCCAGCCCTACATAATAACCCATCAGCACACCAAAGCTGGCATGCGCCGGCACCGATAAAAACATGCGGGTGATGCCTGTGCCCATGCCGTATTGATACACATAACCAATATTTTCTAAGGTGGCAAAACCCATGGCCACCATTACAGAATAAACAATACCATCAAAAGGCTCATTAAACTCTTTTTGCCGGTAAGCATATACCCGCAGCATCAGGTATTTACTCAGCTCTTCGCTGGCGGCCACAATGGCAAATGCATAAAATGCATAATAAGCAACCGAGGTGCTGTTTCTAAAATCGCCAAACAAAGAAGTAACCGTTGCCTGCACAATAATGGCCGGTATTGTAGAAAGCATACCCAGAAAGAACGAGATAATAATATGGCGTTTGGGCTCGCGGTCGTATTTGTCTTTGGCATAGATATACCACATAATGGCAATACCCGGTGCAATGGCAATGGCTAAAAGCGTCATGTATTATAATTAGAAGTGGAAGTTAAGAAGGAAATTAATAATTGATAATGGATAATTAATAAGATGATCAGCTTTGTTTGCTAAATAGCGTGTTGCTGTTGAAGTGTGCGACGCAACGATGTTGCCACCTGTTTCTACTGCTGGTTACATCAATAAAAAAAGCCTTTGCTGAGTGCTGTTGCCATTTGAGTTTGAAGACTTATTTTTGCGACCTAATTATTTACTACATGAGTACTGTACATGTTGCATTGGTGCAAATGAGTTGCACTGCTGGTAAAGAAGAAAATTTGCAAAAAGCGATTGCAAAAACCCGAGAGGCGGCGGCACAAGGGGCACAAATTGTTTGCCTGCAAGAGTTGTTTACTTCTTTATACTTCTGCGATGTGGAAGCGTATGAAAATTTTTTGCTGGCAGAACAGATACCCGGCCCTAGTACAGATGTATTAAGCGCAGTGGCAAAAGAATTGGGCGTGGTTATTATTGCTTCTTTGTTTGAAAAACGGGCGCAGGGTTTATATCATAATACTACGGCGGTGTTAGATGCTGATGGGGCGTATTTAGGCAAGTATCGTAAAATGCATATACCGGATGACCCGGCTTATTACGAGAAATTTTATTTTACCCCCGGCGATTTAGGCTATAAAACTTTTAAAACAAAGTTTGCCACCATTGGTGTTTTAATATGTTGGGATCAGTGGTATCCCGAAGCAGCCCGTATTACTGCATTGATGGGAGCCGAAATTTTATTTTATCCTACCGCTATTGGTTGGGCCACTTCTCAGGATGAAGCTACCAATACAGAACAATATAATGCCTGGCAAACCATACAACGCAGCCATGCTGTTGCCAATGGGGTGCATGTGGTAAGTGTAAACCGCGTGGGTTTAGAGCAGGCCGGAGCCATGCAATTTTGGGGCGGTTCATTTGTAAGCAATCCTTTTGGTACGGTGTTGTACAAAGCCGCTCATAATGCAGAAGAAGTGCATGTAATAGCATTAGACCTTAGCAAAACAGACCGCTACCGTACGCATTGGCCGTTTTTAAGAGACCGCCGTATTGATAGTTACCAACCCATTACCAAACGCTTTATTGATGAGAGTTAGGCAAGTTGGCAGCCAGCCTTTGTGCTGCTATCAGGCAGTTGTTGCGTCGCACACTTGTACTTTGTTTAATATACTGAGCAATTTTTTACATAATGAATGTTACTCCTAAAGAACAGGGCTATTACTTTCCTGCAGAGTTTGCACCGCATGTGGCCACCTGGTTAAGCTGGCCGCATAAAGAAGCGTCATGGCCGGGAAAAATTAATACCATCTTTCCCTACTATGCACAGTTTATAAAAGAGCTTGCCGTAAGTGAACGTGTTTGTATTAATGTAAAAGATGAAGCCATGAAGCAGTTTGCTTTGGGCTATCTTACTGCCATCGATACAGATACAAGTAAAGTGCAGTTTTATTTACACCCTACCAACGATGCGTGGTGCAGAGATCATGGTCCGGCTTTTTTATTACATAAAACAGCAGCCAAAAAAGCCATTGTAGACTGGGGCTATAATGCCTGGGGCGATAAATATCCGCCCTACGATTTAGATGATGTAATACCTACTTTGATTGGTAAAGAATTGGGGCTGCCCGTTTTTAATCCGGGTATTGTAATGGAAGGTGGCTCGGTAGAATTTAATGATGCTGGTACGGTATTAACATCTACGGCCTGTTTACTAAACCCCAACCGCAACCCGCATTTAAACCAGCAGCAGATTGAAAATTATTTAATGAACTATTATGGAGTAGAGCAAGTGCTGTGGGTGGATGAAGGGATTGTTGGTGATGATACTGACGGACATATTGACGATACCGTACGTTTTGTAAACGAGGACACCGTTCTTACTGTAGTTGAAGAAAACAAAGCTGATGAAAACTACGAATTGCTGCAGCATAATTTAAAACAACTGCAGCAACTGCGTTTGCTGAATGGCAAACAACTAAACATAATAGAACTGCCTATGCCGCCGGCGCTGGAGTACGAAGAACAACGGCTGCCCTGTTCTTATGCTAATTTTTATATTGCCAACCATGCAGTAATTGTACCTACGTTTCGCAGTGCGGCGGATGATAAAGCGTTACAAATTATACAAGCTGCTTTTCCTACCCGTAAAGTGGTGGGTATCGATTCAACAGAAATTATTTGGGGGCTG
>REAR01000061.1 GCA_004295245.1 Sphingobacteriales bacterium
ATCTCCATTCTTTGGATTATAGTTTATTTGAATGGGCAGCCAAATATCATTGGTAATACGCAATCGTATGGTACCCTCCCCGGCAAACAAGCTTTTTGTTTCTCCAGCATATCCTCCCTTTAAAACATTAAAATAAGATACCGCACCTTTAAATTCCAGCAAAGACTTGCTCCGGCTGTTTCTTAATATAATCCAGTTAAAGCCCCCTGAAAAATTAAATACTTGCCGGTTTAAATCGTATAATTTAACATTAGCAGTATCATCTGAAAAATCTAAAGAGGCTTTCAGGTTCAACTCAATATTGGTCTTTTTGTTTTCAGGAATAAGGCCTTTCAAATATTGAGAGTTTAAGTTTATACCTGAAAAAAGTCGCCCATTATTAAAACTTGAAAAAGCACCTTCCAAAGTTAAAAGACCTCGGTTCTCCACATACTTAGCCAAGCTACGATACTGGTCTCTTAAATAATTCCTGAATTGATCAGGTGTAAATTTTTGAAAAATTGTTCTGTTAGACTTATTTTTTAAAAGCTGTTTAAAATCTGCAGGCAGCTTTTCAATAGGTGTACGGTTTTCTTCGTCTTCATCACTAAAAAAATTCAACGCCAATCTGTAATTAGGATTTCGGGTACTGTCAGAGAAGGTTTTAGCATATTCTTCCAGTACAGATCTTTTGAGTTTTGTAAAAAAAGTATCTGTAGGAGTAGAAAAATCAAAGACTGTTTTATCCCGGTTATTTACAATAGCATACTTAAAAGCAAAAGTGTTGCTTTTAAATTTATAGGAAGAATCAAAAGTTGGAGAAATACTTAGAACAAGGTTTCTTGAAAATTTTTCCTTCAGGTAATTTCTATCAATCCATAGATTGGAGTCTGTTTTTGCTTTAATAGCAAAAAGCGAAGACTGAAATTTCAATGATTTTTTTTCACTTGTAATGTCATCAAATGCTAATTGAAAAAAACTGATAAGCACATCCTGGCTATTGCCGGTTTTTAAATTGGCTGCAGTTCTGATGCTATCTTTTGCATTTGATTGCGCAGCAATTTTCATTGATAAAGCCAATGAACAAAAAAACAGTAAGAGTATTTTTAAACGTATCATAAAGTAATTTTATAAAGTAATTTGTATGATTTTTGAAAAATTACCTTCTCTTGTAATTCTTCTTTTGGCCAGCACAGTTTCATTTTCGTCAGTAATAGTAATGGTTGTACTCATTGAAGGACAAACACCATCACAAAGAATATCATAACTACCCGTTGGCAATAAGTACTCATAGCACTCAGACTCATCAAATTTCACTATATGATAATCAGACATAAGTATAGTTACATAGCAATGGCCTTTGCCGCCTTTAAACTCAAGGCATAAAAATATTTTTTTCATAGTCCTTTTTTTTGCGCCTACTCTTAATACCGTTTTCGGCTTACCGGTTTTGTATTACTTAACTGCGTTACTTACTTTATTAAAAGCATACGGCACCACACCTATACCCAATGCCAACAGCACAGAAGATAAGCCAGACAACTCCGGCGCTTTATTTCCTTTTATATACTGGTACATAAAAAAACAAGAAAGGCAGAGGGCTATTACCCAGGTTAATGCACTTGTAATAAAAGCAATATAACGGCTGCTGCTTTTAGGATACTCATTGGAGGCAGTCACTTCAATAGTGGGGGGTACAAGTGCTGTTAAAATAGCTGCTGTTGCGGGGTTATTGGCCAATGCCGTTAATTTTTCTGCGGTATACTCCGGGTTGGCAATTGTTTTCCTTGGCAAATCTGTTTCGGAGAGTGCTTCACGTAGATTAAAACCTTTTATTTTCTTTCTGATTGCAAGTAATGTTAAAAGAAAAATCATGATGGGTGAAAAAACAAGCATCCATTGCCAGAAGTATATTTCACAATTGGCACATTCTTTTAAATTACTACTTACAGGCAGCTTGCTGGTTGTAAGCTTCTCTTTAATTGTATCAACATCACTTTTTAAGGTTGCGGTAGTTTTTTGCAGAGATTGTATGGACTTGCCTTGTTCTTTTACAAGAGAATCTGTTTGCTGGGCTATGCCCTGAATGTTTAATAAAAGGAGTACTACAATAATTAAGTTTCGCATAAACATAGTTTTAAGGTTTGCCTACTCTTTATTACCCTTTTTCGGCTTCTGGGTTAAATACAGCATCCTGTATTTATTTTTCGTAATAAAGATGATTTATAACAAACACCCCCACCACCCCGCTTCCACCCTTTTTGTTACGGTGTTTTAACGGTAGGCAAGTCATGCGCCGGCAGGCAGCATTTGCTATTAACCAGTAGCCTTAAATTATTTTTGATGTGTACTTTTTTGAGGGGGAAACAGGATTACCATGGCCTTATTTAAAGTTCTACTATTTATGGCAACCCGCAAAACGCTTTGCTAAAACGTACTATTATTTAAAAATGGTGCTGCGGCTATTAGCATTACTGCACCACTGTTAAAGCGGGATGCCACTAAAATGTTTATTTGTATTGTGTGGTACAAGTGTGCGACGCAACCACTGCTGCATAGCATTACTACTGCTGATTACCCACTAAAAAAATGTAAAAACCGCCACCAGCAAGGGTTGTAAACTATCAATCAAACCACCCAATTTTTATGGTAATTTTGTTTTGCACGGGCTTTGTGGATTACGGCCTAAGGCTGGTGCTAAAAATTATAAAATTGTGGAAAGAAGGCAGAATGACTGGGGATAAGCCATTATTGTGCGTGAATAAGCTGTTGATGACACCTTGATAAATATTAGCTGAAAAAACTGATTTTTAATTGCCGCGGCGGGTTTATATTCGTCGCCTGACCCACGGGATAATATTCAGTTCACAGTTCGGTAACAATCACGCAACATAAGGCTGAGCAATACCCCCCGCAGTCATTGGTTGGAAAAATATCCAAATCACTGGCATGGCAGTATATGGCCATCCCTGCCTAAGAAAAACCACAACAAACCAATGCTATTAACCCTTTTGAGTGTTTGCTAACAATGGATATTACAAATCTTAATAAAGACAGAAAAAACCGCCGCAAAAATTCTTCGCTCGATATGAGCACGATGGTATATGGTAAAGTACCCCCGCAGGCTAAAGACCTGGAAGAAGCGGTGCTGGGTGCCATTATGCTGGAGAAAACAGCTTTTGATACCGTTATTGAAATTTTAAAGCCACAGTGCTTTTATGTGGATGCACACCAGCGCATTTTTAACTGCATGCAAAGCCTGCAGCAAAAAAACCAGCCCATAGATATTTTAACGGTGGTAGAAGAATTAAAAAGCCACAATGAGCTGGATATGGTAGGCGGCCCCTATGCCGTTACTCGCCTTACCAATGCGGTAGTAAGTGCGGCTAATATTGAAGCACATGCCCGTATTATTCTGCAAAAATTTATTCAGCGGGAGCTGATTCGCATCAGCGGAGAAATCATCAGCGATAGTTATGAAGACAGTACCGATGTGTTTGATTTGTTAGATGAAGCAGAAAGCAAACTGTTTGAAATTACCAATAACCACCTGCGCAAAAACTTTGATAAGATTGATGACGTATTGGTAAGAACTGTGGCCCGTATTGAAGACCTGCGCCATAAAAACGAAGATATTTCTGGTGTGCCCAGTGGCTTCCCTTCTTTAGACCGTGTTACCTATGGCTGGCAAAACACCGACCTTATTATTTTAGCGGCCCGCCCTGCTGTGGGTAAAACCGCGTTTGCATTAAACCTGGCCCGCAATGCAGCATTAAGCCCTAACAAACCAACACCGGTTGCGGTGTTTAGTTTAGAAATGGGTGCTGGCCAGTTGGTGCAACGTATATTAAGTGCCGAAAGCGAAATATGGCTGGAGAAAATAAGCCGTGGTAAATTAGAAGAACATGAAATGAAACAACTGTATGCCAAAGGCATTCAGCGATTAAGCGAAGCACCAATATTTATTGACGATACTGCAGCCCTCAATATTTTTGAACTGCGTGCCAAATGCCGACGCTTAAAAAACAAACACAATATTGGTTTAATCATAATAGACTACTTACAATTAATGAGCGGCAGCGGCGATAGAAACAGCAACCGAGAGCAGGAGATCAGCAGCATCAGCCGTAACTTAAAAGGGCTGGCAAAAGAATTACAAGTGCCCATTATTGCACTTAGCCAGTTAAGCCGTGCGGTAGAAACCCGTAAAGAAAGCAATAAGATGCCGCAGCTGAGCGATCTTAGAGAATCGGGTGCAATTGAGCAGGATGCAGACATGGTAATGTTTATTTACCGCCCTGAGTATTACGACATCAATCAAAACGAAATGGGCGAAGCCGTAAAAGGAGAAACTCATATACGCATAGCCAAACACCGTAATGGTAGTTTAGAAACTATTAAGCTGCGAGCCTTACTACATATTCAAAAGTTTGTAGAAATGGATGGAGACGATTTTGGCGGTGGCTTTAATAATGGCGGTGGTGGCGGCAACTGGCGCCCTGTGCCCACCGGAGATATACCCGAAGGAAATAGTGGTGCAAAATTATATATGCAAGCCGGCAGCAAAATGAACGATATGCCATTTGGCGATGAAGAAGACGCTCCGTTTTAATTTGAAAATGGTTCCGGCTTTTTATATTGCACAGCAGTAATAACTTTTTATTTTTTGTAACCAGCCCTAATAATTCTGTTCAGCAGTGGTTGCGTCGCACACTGAGACAGTAACATAAAACCCAACAAAAAGCAATAGCATACTATTATAATGGCAGCAGGAGTATACCTGCTGCCATTCTCTGTTCTCTACTATTTTCAATACATAAATGATGTTCTTCCACCTGCAACTTATAACCTGCCAACGCTGCTATCCTTCTTTTTGCAATAGCATATCAATGGTAAATACCGTACCACGGCCCAGCATACTATCTACTTTAATTTTTCCTTCGTGGGCATCTATCATGGTTTTAACATAGCTCAATCCAAGTCCAAACCCCTTTACGTTGTGTATGTTGCCGGTATGTGCCCGGTAAAATTTTTCAAAAATGCGTTTTTGAGTTTCCTTACTCATACCAATGCCATTGTCTTCCAGCCGTATAGTAATATATTTACCAGACGATGAAGTGCTTAATTTTAAATGTAGTTGCTCTTTTGAGTATTTTACGGCATTGTCCATAAGGTTAGCCACCAGGTTGGTAAAATGTACTTCATCAGCAGCAATCAAATCGTTTTTAGCATTCAGCTGTAAATCTAATGTGGCTTGCTTTTCATTTAGCTGCAACTGAAAATTATCCAAAATGCCTTCAATTACTGCATGCACCTGTACGGGTTTTTTATTCAGCTGTATTTCCTGCTTATCCATTAAAGCAGCCTGTAAAATGGTTTCTACCTGTTTGTTCATCCGCTTGTTTTCTTCTTTAATAATACCGCTGAAATAGTGCAACTTCTCTTTATTGCCTTGTACTTTTTCATTGCGCATAGCATCTACCGCCAGCGATATGGTAGCCAAGGGCGTTTTCAACTCATGCGTCATATTATTAATAAAGTCGTTTTTTATTTCGCTTAGTTTTTTCTGGCGCAGCAATGCAGTAAGCGTAACATAAAATGCCGTGCAAAGAATGAGCGTAAAGAAAATAGCGCCAATAATCATCCACCGCAATTGAGCAAGTACAATGTTTTTAACATTGGGTACCACCACAATCATTCGCTCTTCGGGTACCAGGCTTTCAAAATCGCTGCCACTGGGCACCTGCAATAAATATACAAAGCGCCTGTTTTGCACTGTATCATCAACTTCGTTTAAAAAATTTTTTGATTTTAACTCGTAGCTAAAAAAAGTAAGGCTGCTGGTAACAGCAAACTCAAACTTGGTGTCTTTAATATTGTTTTCATTAAAGGCTTTGCGCAGTTTTTCTTCAATTTCAAAAGAGGTAAAATTTTTGGCTATGGTAGAGGGCTTCATCAGTTCATTCATCAGCTGGTCGCTGGGCATCATAAACCCGGGGCGAAAGCCCTGCTTTTTGATATTGGGCAAAGCAAACTTTTGCTCCATTAATTCTTCGCCCACTTTATCCATTGCTTTAATAACATGCTCACTCAGTTGTTCTTCTTTTACCACCAGCATGGTACGTATCCACGATACCTGAATGAATATGATGCCAATGAGTGAAGCTGTAATTAAAACAATAATAACTGGTAGAATTCTCTTCATTCGTCAAAAATAGTTTACCATGGCGGCTTTCAAAGAATTTACCCGGCAGAGCTTGGTTTTTTTAACGAAGTTTTACCGCCTTTTCTTGAGTGGCCGACACATAAAAGAAATACAATTCTTAAAAATTATTGGCTAATTTAGAATAAATGATTGAACCTGCACCCGGCATATTATTAATTGCAGATCCGTTTCTAAAAGATCCTAATTTTTTAAGAAGCGTGGTGCTGTTGTGTGAACATGAGCCAGTGGGCAGTTTTGGATTTGTATTAAACCGACAATACCTGCATACACTGGATGAACTGGTAACCACGGCCGACGATTTAAAGCTGCCTGTTTTTTATGGCGGACCTGTACAAAAAGATACGATTCACTTTCTACATCAATACCCACAGCAAATACCTGATAGTAATGAAATATTGAAAGGGGTATATTGGGGGGGCGATTTTGAAACTGCTGTAACCTTGCTGCGCAATGGTGATATACTGCCTGAAAAAATTCGTTTTTATATTGGTTACAGCGGCTGGAGTGAGGGGCAGCTACATGAAGAACTAAAAGAAAAAACATGGCTCACTGCGGCTGCAAAATCTAAACTTATATTTCATAACGATGTAAACGAGATCTGGAAGGATGCCATACGATTGCTGGGCAGCGATTTTGAGCCCATTATTAACTACCCCATTGACCCGCAACTGAACTAATAAAAAACCCCCAACCGTAGTTGAGGGTTCACTAATTTTTCATTGATGGTGGACCGGGGTTTATAGTAATACTGGTCTTAAATGGTTGTAGATTTTCCCCGGATAGTAGATTGGTATTTGAGGTTGCGGCTCTTTTATTCAGCTGCAGCAGCGCCTTCTACCAATACGGTAACCTTGTTGTTTAATACTTCTACAAATCCACCTTGTATAGTATATGCAGCCACTTCTTTAAGGGCCTTATCTTTTAATACTTTTAATTTACCTGCCTTTAATGCACTTACCATGGGTGCATGTTTATCCAGCACTTCAAAACTACCGCCAATGCCTGGCAACTGAACGCCAAACACACTATCGCTGAATATTTTTTTTTCAGGTGTTAATATTTCTAATTCCATAATTTGAAAATTAAGCCATTTGAAAATTTGAAAATGCTGCATTGTGTTCTATTGCTGAAGTGTGCGACGCAACAATGTTGATTATTTAATTGCAGCTGAGTGCAAAAAACAATTCAAAAAAAAGCCTGCGTAACTTCTCATTCTCAAATTATCCCTGTGCCGCTGCCAACATTTTCTTTCCTTTTTCCATAGCATCTTCTAAAGTACCTACCAGGTTAAAAGCTGCTTCAGGGTACTCATCCACTTCTCCATCCATAATTGCATTAAAAGCACGGATGGTATCTTCAATATTTACAAACACACCTTTTAAGCCGGTAAACTGTTCTGCCACATGGAAGGGCTGGCTTAAGAAACGTTGTACTTTACGGGCACGAGATACAGTCATTTTATCTTCATCGCTCAATTCATCCATACCCAAAATGGCGATGATATCTTGTAACTCTTTATAGCGTTGTAAAATTAATTTTACGCGGTTAGCTGTATTGTAATGTTCTGCTCCTACAATTTGTGGGGTTAAGATGCGGCTGGTAGAATCCAGCGGATCTACCGCGGGGTAAATACCTAAGTCGGCAATTTTACGACTTAATACGGTTGTAGCATCTAAGTGAGCAAAAGTAGTAGCCGGAGCGGGGTCAGTTAAGTCATCCGCGGGTACGTATACTGCCTGCACTGAAGTGATAGAACCATTTTTAGTAGAAGTAATGCGTTCTTGCATCAGGCCCATTTCTGTAGCCAGTGTAGGTTGGTAACCTACCGCAGAAGGCATACGGCCTAATAGGGCAGACACCTCTGAACCCGCCTGTGTAAAACGGAATATATTATCTACAAAGAACAGGATATCTTTTCCTTTACCAGTGCCATCTCCATCGCGGAAATACTCTGCAATGGTTAAACCAGAAAGCGCCACACGTGCACGGGCACCTGGGGGCTCGTTCATTTGACCGAAAACGAAAGTGGCTTTAGAATCTTTCAGTCCATTCATATCCACTTTATCTAAATCCCATCCGCCTTCTTCCATGCTATGTTTAAAAGCATCGCCATATTTCATAATGCCTGCCTCAATCATTTCACGCATTAAATCGTTTCCTTCACGGGTACGCTCACCCACACCAGCAAATACTGATAAACCGCCATAGCCTTTTGCAATATTGTTTATCAGCTCTTGTATCAATACGGTTTTACCTACACCCGCACCACCAAACAAACCAATTTTACCCCCTTTGGCATACGGTTCAATAAGGTCAATTACTTTAATACCGGTATATAATATTTCAGTAGCCGTGCTCAAGTTTTCAAAAGCAGGAGGCTTTGCGTGAATGGCGCGGCCATTAGATTTATCTACTGCGGGTAATCCATCAATAGGGTCTCCGGTTACATTAAACAAGCGGCCATTAATTGCATCGCCGGTGGGCATGGCAATAGCCTTACCTGTGTCTGTAACTGCGGTGCCACGCACCAAACCTTCTGTACCATCCATGGCAATGCAACGAACGCTGTCTTCACCAAGGTGCTGCTGCACCTCTAAAACCAGTGTTTCGCCGGTTTCACGCTTTAACTCTAATGCATTGTAAATTTCTGGCAACTCTCCGTCGAACTGTACGTCTACCACGGCGCCGATAATTTGTTTTACTTTACCTGTATTGGCCATAAATAAAGAATCTTTATATGAGGTCTGTAAATTTTGGCGCAAAGGTAAGGGAATAGCAGTTTAAAAAAAGGCCCTTTTAAAATCTTGGGTAGGTTTTTTTATACCTGCAAGGGCTTTTAGGCTAACCGCTTTAAAATGTGGAGAATACCCGGTTTTTTACTGCTATTTTAGTTTAACTTAGAACAAAATAAACCATTATGACTGACCAAAACACTGAAAAATTTTTGGGAACGCAGGAACAACCCGCCACCCCGCCCACGCAAGATGAGAAAACGATGGGTATGCTCAGCCATTTGCTGGCTATTATTTTCCCCATATTGGCACCGCTTATTATTTACCTGGTAAAGAAAGACGAGTCAGACTTTGTTAAGAAAAACGCAGCAGAGTCGCTTAATTTTCAAATTACATCTATCATTGTTTGGATTGTAGGTTTTATTACGATGATTATTTTAGTGGGTTTTTTAATTCTAGCGCTCTGGGGTCTGGTTTCTTTGATATTAATTGTAGTGGCCACCATAAGATCCAGTGAGGGCAAAATTTACCGCTACCCTATCAATATCCGCTTAATTAAATAATGCATTAATAAGAACGGCTGCCTTTGGCAGCCGTTCTTATTAATTGTTATCTTTTTATCTCAAATTCTTTTCCATTACAAAATGCGGTAGGGTTACCTCTAAAAACTCATCGCTGCAAACTTTATACCCCAGCTTTTCATAAAAGCCCAGCGCTGTTTTGCGGGCATGCATGGTTAACCTTTTATAACCCATATCTCTGGCAATATTCTCGGCAAAAACCATCAACGCCCGGCCAATACCCTTGCCCTGTAAATTATTTAATACCGCCATTTGCCGCAGGCGCACCGTGCCTTCTTCTTCTTTAATAAGCATGCAGCAACCCAACATTTTCTCTTCTTCAAAAGCACCAATCAAAACCTCTCCTTTTTCTTTTTCCAGTTCTGCTTCCGCAATAGTAAGCCCCAGTGGTTTGCGCAAAATATCCATGCGCAACTGCACCATTTGCCGGTATTCTTTTGTGCCGTGGTCAATTATTTTCAAAGCCATGCTATCAGTTTGGTTGGTTTATATACTCAATTTACAAATTATGTTTCAAATAGCCACAGGCTGCACTGTCAGTATATATTTTTTAAACCAGCCAAAGCAAAAAGCCCGGCCCCGGTTGCGTCGCACACTTATACCTTGGTGCACCGCTCAGCCATGCAGCCCATTTTAAGTTGGTAAAAACCGTATTTTGCGTTAGGCTTGTATTTAACCTGCACAACTGCTGCAGGGTGCGACGCAACAAAGGCCCGGCTTTATAAAACAGTTGGTACCAAAACACAATTACTAAAACAACCATATATGATTAAAAAAATAGCTTTGGCCCTGTTGCTTATTTTTGCAATAATGCAGTTTTTTAGGCCTGCAAAAAACACCAGTGCAACAGTAGCCGTTGCCAATATTGCTACTAAATACAATACCCCGGCCAATGTGCAGGCTGTTTTAAAAAAAGCCTGCAACGATTGCCACAGTAACAACACCTTTTACCCCTGGTATGCTGAAGTGCAACCAGTAGGTTGGTGGCTGAACCACCATGTTGACGAAGGCAAGGGCGAACTGAACTTGGACGATTTTATGAACTATAACCTGCGAAAGCAATACCATAAACTGGAGGAAATAACAGAACAGGTAAAAACAGGTGAAATGCCGTTGGATAGTTATACATGGACACATAAAGACGCCATACTTACAATAGAAGAAAAAGCGTTATTAACCAGTTGGAGTGAAAGCATACGCACCCAGATGCAGCAACAATACCCAATGGATAGTCTGATAAGAAAGAAAAACTAACCCAATCATTGCATTTATTTAAAAAGATAACAGCCTGTTTTTTTGCACTTACGGCCGTATTGCCGCTGGTAATGGCCTTGTCTTTTTTATGGCAACAACACAGTATACGGGAGCAGATGAAAGAACGCATGGAAGAAGAATACCTGCAAACTATAGTGCTGCACCCGCAAGAGTTTATTTGGGTGAAAGCGGGTAAGGAAATTAAGATTGGCAACCGCTTGTTTGATGTTAAAAAAATACAGTATCAAAACAATATGGCAGTGGTTACTGGTTTATATGATACTGATGAAGATGCCCTGCATGATGCGCTGGCAAAATTTGTACAGAAGCAACAAAACAAAAATGCCGGTAGCCAGTTAACAACGGCGTTTTTCTGCGCCAGCTCATCGCAACATTACTTGCAAATAACTATTGCTACAGATTTTATTAGTAACACTGCTTACAATAATGCAAAGCCACAGCATAAACAGTTACGTTCAAAAGAAGTGAGTACTCCCCCACCCAACGCATAAACAGACTTTATACTTTTTTTAATTACACATCAGCAATGCCATAGGTGTTACTGATGTTATTTGCTTTATTATTATTTAATTAACCAAAATATTATGCGTTTATTTATAATAGCCGCTCTTCTCTTTTCTGCAATTAGTATGCAGGCACAAGAAATGCCTGCTACAGACACTACTAATAAATTTATTACCTTAAACGAAGTAGTGGTATCTGGCACAAAGTTTTTTGAAAAGAAAAAAAATATAGCACAGCGGGTAGATGTTATTTCACAAAAATATATTGCTAAAACAAATGCTCAAAACACTGGTGATTTACTAATTAGTACAGGTAATGTATTTGTTCAAAAAAGTCAGCAAGGTGGAAGTAGCCCCGTAATTCGCGGCTTTGAGGCAAGCCGGGTATTACTGGTAATTGATGGCGTACGGATGAACAACTTAATATACCGCAGCGGGCACTTACAAAATGTTATTTCAGTTGATCAAAACATATTGGAAGCGATGGAAGTGATGTATGGCCCTGCTTCTACTTTATACGGAAGCGATGCACTAGGTGGCGTTATTCATATGCGTACAAAAGCCCCACAACTTTCTGTAAACGGTAAATTATTAGTCAAAGGTTCGGCCTTTGCCCGCTACAGTAGTATAAATGATGAAAAAACAACTCATATAGATGTAACGTTGGGAAGTAAAAAATTTGCATGGTTACAAAGCTATAACTATAGCAATTTTGGCGATATGAAAATGGGCAATAGCTACTCTGACAAGTATCCAAATTTTGGGCGCAGAGATTCTTTTGTAACAACTATTAATGGCATTGATACTACTTTAAAAAATGCCAACAACCTGGTACAAAAATTTTCAGGCTATAAACAATGGGACATTCTGCAAAAACTGCTTTTTAAGCAAAGCGACAAAATTACACATAGCTTAAACCTGCAATTTTCTAATACCAATGATGTGCCGCGATATGACCGTTTGCAGGACCGCCGTAATTTTGGTGGCAACATTGGTAACCGCCTGCGGTATGCAGAATGGTACTATGGCCCTCAAAAAAGAAATTTGTACGCATACGAGTTGAATGTACAAAACCTGCACGGCCTCTTTGATGAGGTAAAAGTAAATCTCAGCCATCAGGATATTGAAGAAAGCCGCATTACACGTGAGTTTAAACGATACGACCGTAAAGATGCACGTGTAGAAAAAGTAAAAGTATCTGGCTTTATAGCAGACGCCCGTAAAAAATTTGGCGCTAACGAATTAACGGTGGGCTTTGACGGACAATTAAACAATCTTAAGTCTGTTGCCACACGCACCAATATTATAACCGGTTTGGTTAGTAAACTAGACACCCGTTACCCTGATGGTAAAAACAAAATGAATAATTTTGGCATTTACGCCCAACACACTTATAAGTTTAAAAATAATAAGCTGGTATTAAACGATGGCTTGCGCTTACAAAGCGTTTCATTAAAATCTGCTATTGTTGATAATTCATTTTTCAACTTACCTTATACCAGCATTAATCAAAACAATAAAGCAGTAACTGGTAATATTGGGTTAGTGTACTTGCCACAAAATCAAACAAAAATTTCTATAGCAGTCTCATCGGGTTTCCGGGCACCCAATATAGATGATCTGGCAAAAATTTTTGAGTCCAGCACTGCATCAAAACAACTGGTGGTACCTAACCCGGATATAAAACCAGAGTACACTTATAATGCAGAAATTGGCGTTTCTCATTTAATCAGCAACAAGGTTAAACTGGAAGGAAGCGCTTACTATACCTGGTTTCGCAACGCATTGGTTAAAGCGCCATTTAAACTAAATGGTCAGGATTCAATTTTATACAACGGCGTACTAAGCCAGGTATTAGCCAACCAAAATAAAAACAAGGCCTATATCTACGGCTTTACCGTAGGCATCAGTGCAGATATTACTGAACATTTATCTGCAGCCAGCACCATCAGTTACACTAAAGGCCGCTTTGAAACAGATGCTACTAAAACATCGTCTGTGTATCAAAAACAAAGCAACGGCACGTATGCGTTGGTGCAAGCTAAGGTAAGCAGCAAACCACTGGATCACATTCCCCCCGTATTTGGTAAAACCAATATACAATACACCATTAAAGGTTTTCTGGCAGAATTTTTTGCCTTGTATAATGGCTGGAAACATTTAGACCAGTTTAATGCAGATGGAGAAGACAATGCACAATACGCCACTGCAGCTGGTATGCCCAGCTGGCTTACAGTTAACCTGCGCAGCAGTTATCAGTTTAACAAGCATCTTAGTGTACAAGCTGCCATTGAAAACATACTGGATCGTAATTATCGTTATTTCGCTTCGGGCTTTTCAGCCCCCGGCAGAAATTTTATAATTGCTTTAAGAGCATCTTTATAAACCAACTGCATTTTGCTAAAAAAACTGCTGATTATTTCAGCAGTTTTTTTATTTATATACCAACAGTAATTTTTCATAGCAGTCCCGAAACTTCGGGATTGCGTCGCACACTTGTACTGAAGTTGAAGGGTGCGACGCAACAATGCTTAATAGCAATACAAAAGCCGGTTACCCCATTACAAACCTAATGCAGTAACACGGCTTAGAATAAACCGTTTGGCATTGTTATAAAAAATGTCTTCTGTAATTTGTTGGGCCTGTTGTTTACTTAGCGTAATATTTAAAACCTCTTTTACAAAATAGGCAAAGAAGGTTTCAAAGCGGGTTTTAAACGTTGGAAACTCTTCTGCGGTATAACAACAAGCGGCCGCATTAATAATTCCATCAAAATCGGACCCGATACATACCTGCCGCAATGCCTGAACAGGTGTTATGTCCGCTAATTGGGCCTGGTATTTTTGAGCCACCTTC
The DNA here is from genome assembly GCA_004295245.1 of Sphingobacteriales bacterium. Lineage (GTDB taxonomy): Bacteria > Bacteroidota > Bacteroidia > Chitinophagales > Chitinophagaceae > JACMLD01. The sequence goes on from REAR01000061.1 coordinate 14,153, forward strand.
ATTACATGCAACAGATGATTAATAAAATGAAACAGGTGCAAATCTTTAAAAGCAGCTGAGGTGGCGCTGTAATTATTTATTTCATCTTTTGTTAGGCAATAATCTTCGTGTGCCTTTTCGCCGTGTTCAATAGTATTGTTTTGTACATCTAAAAAATCTTCTGCAAATTCCTGAAAGGGATAATAATCATAATCCAGCAGCAACTCCGTTCCGCTATTGGCATTCAAAGCATCATCCCAAGGCGTATAACCAATTATTCGTTTGTCTAATGAAATACCAATAATGCCGCCAGACAATAATATCTCTTTTATGTCTTCATCAAACAACCCAATAGTATTGGTATTAAAAGCAGTGTCTTTTATATAGCCCCGCTTCTTGGTCATTTTATTTTTTACATATCCTTTAGCCGCATTGGGTGCACAGGTTAAAATATAATCGTTATAATCCCAAAATTCTATGCCTGTAAAGCCGGCATGTGTACATACAATGGGGCAGCTGCCGGCATAATTAAAGTACAAGCGCTGCCTTGCTTTAACACTCATGTGTTTAATATCAATACAAATATTTTTACTGTTTAAATAGCTTACGACATTTTCTGCTGCAGTACTTAAACTATACCCGGTGGGTATAAAACTGTTGCCAGCTACAAACTGCATTCCAAATGCGTGGGTGCAAAATGGTGTGGGCTCAAACTGGCAAAGATGCGTAAGGTTAACTGATACAATGGGTATTTGCTGCAGCAATAATTTATTGATATTATTTTTTATAATAGCTGGCACTGCAGCAAGGTTTTTAAAATCAGCATAGCTGTTTAATAAACCATGGCAGCCTTCTATTGCAAAAACAACATTGGTGGTAGTGGTATCCGCTTCGTTATATTGTGAAGCCTTGGTAAGTATATTAAAGCGCCCCAGTGTGGGATGGTTAAAATTTTTAATAGTGTTTACTTCGTTTTGTATAAAACTACCCGGAATAAAATTGGGTTTGGCAAAACTTTCCAAGCGGCTGCGGGTAATATAACGCTGCGCAGTGGGATTGTTTTTAACAGCATCCAGTAATATTTTGTTGCCGATAATTTGTGGCTCTGGCACGTAAAAAGCGATACAGACTAGTTTTACATTAACCTTACTTAGCATACGTTTACTGGCCTGGCTTTCTAACACCTGGCCAAGCTCTGTGCAGTTGGCATAAATCCATTTAATAACTTCATCAGGCTTCAGGTCTTCTGCTAATGTAAAATGGTTGGGCGCATCTGAAAACTGTGTTTTCATTGATGGATGCAGGTGCAAATCGGCAAATGGCATAGCTGGTAATTTTATTTTTTTAGAATGAGGTTTATTGCTACCAACCAGCGCCAGCCATTAGAAAGTTACAGCTTGTTTAAGAGATAATTATTTTTTGGGTTGCAGTATCTCTAAAATACTACCAAAACGCTGGCGCCAGTAAACTTCACTGTGCTCTGCGTTTTTAAATTCTTTTGTAACCCAGCTTTTATTTTGCTCATACCCTTTAAATTGCATAATGCTGTCTATTTGTTGCTGGTGTGGTGCATACAAGGAATCTAATTTTGCGGTACCGTAATCATAATATATAAAATGATTGGCAGGGCCGGGCAGGTGTGCGGCAAAATATTTTTTTATTGCTGCTGCCGGAACTTGATTGCTATTATTAAACACAATAGGCCAGTGGGTGGAAATACAGGCGGCTTTACCAAATACAGCCGGGTACTCGCAAAGGGCATACAATGAAATGAGCCCACCCATGCTGCTACCTGCAATCATGGTGTTTGCAGCATCTTGTTTTGTTCTGTAATTGCTATCAATAAATGGTTTTAATTCTTTTACCAAAAACTGCAGGTAGTAGTCTGCACCAAAATAAATGCTATCGCTGCCCTTATATGCACCATGATACGTTAATGCTGCTTTTTGTTCTGCTGTAGAAAGATTTTGTAATGCTTTTTGGGGAAAGTACTCCCAAAAACGACGGTTGGTATTCCATATACCAACAATAATCAACTCATTTATTTTACCCGAGGCAATGGATGCTTCAGCTATAGAATCCACCTCCCATGCCTCGCCACCAAAAGCAGTTGTTTTATTAAACAGGTTCTGGCCATCGTGCATATAAAGCACCGGGTATTTTTTTGTACCATCTTTTTTATAAGATGGGGGCAGCCATATTTCAATATTTCTTGTTGGTACAACTGCTGAGGCAAAGCCCGGGTATTGCAGCATGGTGCCACCGGTAAATTGAAGTGCTGGATTCTCTTCTTGGCGGGGCATTAAAATACAAGCTTGTAGTGCTACAATAAATACCACTGATAACAGGTATCTCAATCTTAACATGCCTTTTGTTATTTCCTTCAAATATAACCATTGCGCTTTTTAATTCTTATTAACTTTAAAGGATTAAATACTTGATTTATGAAAGGTTATTTTTTACTGTTGGCAGCTGTGTTTACGTTGAGTGCTGTAGCACAAACTGTAGATAATGGTAGCAGCTATTTTGTAGGGTATTTTAATGCAGATGGCAAAAGTATGGTGCCGGCTAAAAAAGATAATCTGGAGGGTTCTCCGTTTTTAAACGACAATTGGGAGTTGGGTAAGGTTTATTTTGCATCCGGAAAGGTGGCCGATAAAATGTTACTGCAGTTTGATTTAAATAAAAATCAATTACAGTTCAGGCAGGATACCACCAGCTATTACTTTGCTGAGCCGGTAAAAGAATTTATTATTACCACCAAAGATAAAGAAGCTATACGCCAGGTGTTATTCAGAAATGGTTATACAAAAAACAGCGGGCACGCCACTACGGCATTTTATAATGTAATGGCTGAGGGTAAAAATTTTCAGTTATTAAAAATGTTTGTATGCCGTTTACAGGATAAGTATGAATACATTGGTACTTCTAAACAAATTTACCAAACCATTGAAGAATTATACCTGTACGAAGTAGCCACTAAAAAGTTTATCCGCATAAAAAAAGACCGCAATACCCTTGTTGAAAAATTAGGCGCCTATAACGAAGATGTAAAAAAGTGGTTGCAAAAACACAGTATTGAAACTGAAGCTGATTTGCTGGACTTTACTGACCAATTAAATAAATAATATTTTTTAAGTATATAAGGAGAGGCGGCCGGTAAACCGGCCGCCTCTCCTTATAATTTTAACGGCACAATTTTGCATTGCAGCTGAAGTGTGCGACGCAACGATGTTGAAAAACGGCTTGCGGCTGATTACCTACTTACATAGCTTCTGCCATATCGGGTATTTCTGCAACTTTATAAGCACCTTCATCTAACTTTTTCTTTGTAATAGTAAAAGCTTCCAATGTTTCTTCAATGTCTTTATCAGTATGTGCGGCCGTAGGTATCAGGCGGTAAATAATTTGTCCGCGTGGAATAACAGGATACACCACAATAGAACAGAAAATACCATAATTCTCACGCAGGTCCATTACCATGGCGGTTGCCTCAGGCACATCTCCCTTCATATAAACCGGTGTAACGGGGCTATTGCTTTTGCCAATATCAAAGCCACGTTCTTTTAAGCCAGTTTGCAATTTGTTTACGTTGTACCATAATTTCTCACGCAGCTCTGGCATATTTTGCAGCATTTCCATGCGCTTTAACATGCCCTCTACAATAATCATGGGCAGGCTTTTTGCAAAAATCTGGCTGCGGGTATTGTAGCGCAGATAGGCCAGCACATCTTTGGGGCCGGCAATAAAAGCACCAATACTACCCATGCTTTTTACAAATGTGCTAAAGTATAAATCAATCTCCTCCTGGCACCCTTGCTCCTCATCGGCACCGGCACCTGTTGGGCCCATACTGCCAAAGCCATGTGCATCATCTATTAAAATTCTGAACGGGTATTTTTCTTTTAAAGCCACCAGATCTTTTAAACGGCCTTGGTCTCCGGCCATACCAAACACACCTTCTGTAATTACCAAAATGCCGCCGCCTGTTTTTTCTACCATTTTAACGGCACGTTGCAATTGCTTTTCGCAATCCTCTACGTCGTTGTGTTTAAATGCATAACTATAACCCAAATGCAAACGGATGCCATCAACAATACAAGCATGGCACTCGGCATCATATACAATCACATCGCGGCGGTTTACCAACGCATCAATGCAGCTCATAATGCCCTGGTAACCGAAGTTGAGTAACATGGCGTCTTCTTTTTTTACAAAAGGAGCAATCACTTTCTCCAGTTCTTCATGCTTACTGGTATTGCCACTCATCATACGGGCACCCATTGGATAACCCATACCCCAGCGTTCAGCCGCTTCCGTATCAATTTTTCGTGTTTCGGGGTGGTTTACTAGTCCCAGATAATTATTCAGGCTCCAACAGATTACATCTTTGCCTCTGAATTTCATGCGGCTTCCCAGCTCACCTTCTAATTTTGGAAATGCAAAATAACCATGAGCTCTTTTCATATGCTGGCCAATCGGGCCACCATCCTTAACCAGTTTTTCAAAAACATCTGCCATATAAATAGTAGAATTTATGTTTAAAAAAATCAGCCGCAAATGTAACATTTAATGGCTAATGAGCAAGCCGTTATGCCGTTTTAACCTGCCGCTGGCAGGTATGTGTTAATTTACCGACCGGCCGTTGTTTGTTATAGCAACAGCCGTTGCTACGCTCAGTTCATCAGTAAAGCTGCGGGCAGCAGCTAAAAAATTCAATGATTTAAAAAGTAATAGCAATCAACAATTTGCTGTAATTAAACCATCAAGCAGCGTTTTAGCCTATAACCGGCTCATGTTTAAAACACAAAATTCTATAACCTGCCGTTTTTGCACAATTAAGACTATTTTTGCAAATCGTTCGCCGGAAACGGTGTAACATTACGGATTCAATTATTTTATTTGAAACCAGTTAAAGCATCAAATCATCCTAAGTTAAAGTCTGTTAGTAAGGCCATGCCCCTTGCTGAAGAAAAACCAATTCTTAAGAACCTCAATACAATGATTCACCCGCATACATATATACACCCCAACGCAAGGTTGGCTACCAATGTTAAAATCGATCCGTTTACAGTTATTCACCAAAATGTAGAAATTGGTGAAGGCACCTGGATTGGCAGTAATGTAACCATTATGGAAGGGGCCCGCATCGGCAAAAATTGTCGCATATTTCCCGGGGCTGTTATTGCCGCCATTCCGCAAGACCTGAAATATGGGGGAGAAGACTCACTGGTAGAAATTGGTGACAATACCACAATCAGAGAATTTGTTACCATCAACCGCGGCACCAAAGACCGTATCAGTACCAAAGTTGGCAGCAACTGTTTATTAATGGCCTATACACATATTGCACACGATTGTGTAATTGGCAACAATTGTATCATGAGCAATAATACACAGGTGGCCGGGCATGTGGTAATGGGAGACTGGGCTATTTTGGGCGGCATGTGTGCGGTACACCAATTTGTACAAATTGGCCAGCATGCTTTTGTAAGTGGTGGTTCATTGGTTAGTAAAGATGTTCCTCCCTACATAAAAGCTGGAAGAACACCATTGAGCTATGCTGGCGTAAACTCTGTTGGCTTAAAAAGAAGAGGATTTACGGTAGATAAAATCAATCACATCTTAGATATTTACCGTGTTATTTACAACAAGGGTATGAACACCTCACAGGCATTGGAGTTTATTGAAGAAGAGCTGGCCGCTACAGATGAAAGAGATGAAATTGTAACTTTTATAAGAGATAGCGGACGCGGCATCATTAAACGCTATACCAAAGGCAGCACCGATGAAGATTAGTTTGACCTCTGCTGGCAAACGTTATAACCGCGACTGGATTTTCAGAAACTGCTCTTACCAGTTTATTACAGGCAACAGTTACGCTATTACCGGGCCCAACGGATCTGGAAAAAGCACATTGCTACAATCTATTGGCGGGGCTATTGCATTAAGTGAAGGACAAGTACATTGGCACAGTGCCACCAACAATACCACCGCTGAAATTGCACACACACAAATAGCCATTGCAGCTCCCTACTTAGAAGTTATTGAAGAAATGACTGTAACAGAATTTTTACAGTTTCACCAGCAATTTAAACCGTTGTTAAGTGGTATTACTATACCATTTATAATAGATAAAATAGGCTTGGCCTCAGCCTCAGAAAAACAAATCCGTTATTATTCATCGGGTATGAAACAGCGGGTAAAACTGGCACAGGCTATTTTTTCTGAAGTGCCGGTTTTGTTATTAGATGAGCCCTGTACAAACTTAGATGCTGCTGGTATAGAATTATATCAACGTTTGGTAAACGAGTATTGCCAGCAGAAACTGGTAATTGTAAGCAGTAACGATATTGCCGAATATGGGTTTTGTACCCATCAGGTTAAAATAACAGACTATAAGTCTTAAACCGCAAAACTTTCTCCGCAGCCACAGGTTCTGCTGGCATTGGGGTTACTAAAATAAAAACCCTTGCCATTTAAGCCATCAGAAAAATCAAGTGTGGTATTTACTAAATATAAAAAGCTTTTTAAGTCTGTCACCACCTTTAGTCCATTGTCTTCAAAAACCTGGTCATTAGGTTGGGCTTCATTATCAAAATCCATCTTATAACTTAAGCCACTGCATCCGCCACCTACAACAGATACTCTTAAAAAATAAGAGCCGTCTGCTGCCACATTTGCTTGCGCCATTAAGGCGTTTACCTTCTCTTTAGCTTTATCGCTTACAAAAATCATGATTGCACGTTTTTTTAATTAAAACAAAAAATAAGCCACCGTTGTTTACTGTCTTATTGACTTATCATCATCTCCCCCTCTTAACTCTTTAACCAAGGCTATTACTTTTTCTGCCACAAAATTAACTTCTGCTGTTGTTGTAAACCAGCCAACAGAAAAACGCAGCGAGGCCTTGGCCAATCCATCCTCTACACCCATTGCTTTTAAAACATGAGAAGCTTTTGGCAATGCCGATGTGCAGGCAGCACCAGAAGAAACTGCTGCATAAGAAACCAACCTGTTCAGCAAACGACCACCCTCCAAACCTTTAAAACTAATATTACTAACATGCGGCAATCTACCAACGGTGTTGCCATTAACCACGCAATCATTTAAACCCAGCAGTATTGTATTTTCTAATTTGTTACGCAACAGGCCCATCCGTTCAGCGGCCGGCACCATTTCATTTAATGCAATTGCGCAAGCTTTTCCCATACCTGCAATTGCCGGAACATTTAAAGTGCCACTGCGCATTCCTTTCTCATGGCCTCCCCCATCTATTTGAGCTATTAATTTTACACGCGGGTTTTTTCTTCTTACATACAAAGCACCAACACCTTTAGGTCCGTATACTTTATGCGCACTTAATGCTAATAAATCAATGCCTGCTTCCTGTACATCTGTTTTTATTTTTCCTGCAGCCTGTACCCCATCGCAAAAAAACAACACTTCTTTTTCTTTGGCAATTTTTCCAATAGCAGCAACATTCTGTACAACCCCGGTTTCATTATTAGCAAATAGTACAGCAATTAAAATAGTAGCTGGCGTAATACTTTCTTTCAGTTGTGTTATATCTATCAATCCATCGGCCTGCACGGGCAAGTAAGTAACAACAGCTCCTTTTTTTTCTAAATGCTTACAAGTATCCAACACTGCCTTATGTTCAGTAGCAACAGTAATAATATGATTGCCCTTAAAAGCATACGCTTCGTAAACACCTTTAATAGCAAGATTAATAGCTTCTGTAGCGCCAGATGTAAAAACAATTTCTTCTGCACTTGCATTTATTAAGGCTGCCACCTGCTCTCTTGCAATAGCAACACCCTCTGCCGCCTGCCAACCATAGCTATGATTATTGCTGGCAGCATTGCCATACCAATTTGTAAAAAAAGGTAACATTGCCGCCACCACATCGGGGTGACAGGGGGTAGTAGCATTATAATCTAAATAAACAGGTGTTTGAATCATTTTTTTTTGAGGCCGGCATTGTTGCTTTGTGCAGCAGCCGTTGCGTCGCACACGTATACGGCAAACCCATATTCAGCTGTAATGTTATAGCCCGCCTGCAAATTTAGTTCAGAACATTGTAATTTGTGAACTATAAAACTGTTTGCATGCGTAAGATTGAACATATTGGTATTGCTGTAAAAAGCCTCAAGCAATCCATTCCTCTATATGAAAAATTATTAAACACCCACTGCTATAAAACAGAATTGGTAGCTACCGAAAATGTAGCTACAGCCTTTTTTAAAACAGGCGATAATAAAATAGAATTACTAGAAAGTACCGATGCGGAAGGAGTTGTTGCAAAATTTATAGAAAAAAAGGGCGAAGGCATTCATCATATTGCTTTTGATGTGGAAGACATAAGCGCAGAAATGAAAAGGCTACAAGAAGAAGGTTTTATTTTATTAAATACCACCCCAAAAAAAGGGGCCGACAATAAATTGGTTTGTTTTTTACACCCCAAACAAACACAGGGTGTGTTAATAGAGCTTTGCCAGGAGATAAAATAGTTTTTATGGAAACCGCAGTTAGTATACAACAACCCGATGCAGCAGATTATAACTGGATGGCTACTTTATGTGCCGACCAGTTTTACAGGGTGCATGAAACCGGCTTTGTAAATGAAGACCTGCATTGGCTTATTGATTATAAGTTTAACCCTTTAGCCCTGCAAGAAGATATTGAAACAGCCGAAAATAGTTATTGGGTTGCTTTTATAAACCAACAGCCTGCCGGTTGTGTTAAATTAGGCCCCACCTCACTTAGTTTAGCAAAACAACATCCAAAAGCTATAGAACTTTCTAGGCTGTATTTATTTGCGCATATAACCGGCCATGGAATAGGCAAGCTATTGCTACTTACAGCTTTGGCCGCAGCAATTAAAATGGGTTATACCAGTTGCTGGCTGCATGTGTATATTGAAAACCCCGGTGCCCGCAGGTTTTATGAAAGAGAAGGGTTTACTGTGGTGGGCACAGAACAGTTGTTGGTTAAAAACAGTAAACCAGAAGGTTGGGTAATGATGAAAACGTTGGTGTAAACCAGCTCGTTTTTGTATTGCCGTTGAAGGGTGCGACGCAACGGCTGCTGAAAATTATACTCCTGCTGGTTACCAAAAAATCTCTCCTCTCATTCCATTATCTTTGCCGCAATTGAAAAGAGATAAAAGAGTATGACTATTAGTTACAAATGGCTGAGCGAATATTTGCCTGTTAGCATTGAACCGGAAAAATTGAGTAAAATTTTAACCAGCCTTGGTTTAGAGGTAGAAAGCCTGGAAGCTTTTGAGGAAGTAAAAGGTGGCATGCAAGGCCTTGTTATTGGTGAAGTGCTGGAATGCGAAAAACATCCGAACGCAGATAAATTATCGGTTACTAAAGTAAATGTGGGCGGCGATGCGCCTTTGCAAATTGTTTGTGGCGCACCCAATGTTGCTGGCGGCCAAAAAGTGGTGGTGGCTAAGGTTGGCACTACTATTTATCCTAAAAAGGGAGACCCGCTAACCATGAAAGTGGCTAAAATTCGTGGAGTGGAAAGCTATGGTATGATTTGCGCAGAAGATGAGATTGGCTTAAGCGACAATCACGCAGGCATATTAGTGTTGCCAGCAGCAGCTACTGTTGGTACGCCTGCTGCAGATTATTTTAAGCCTTACACAGATTGGATTTACGAGATTGGCCTTACCCCCAACCGTATGGATGCAATGAGTCATTTAGGTGTGGCCCGAGATGTTTGTGCGTATTTAAGCCATCACAATAAAAAAGAACATAAGGTTATTAGCCCGTATAAAAATAATTGGAAGCCAGATGCCAGTAGCTTGCCCATAACAGTAACCATTGAAAATACCAATGCCTGCCAGCGCTATAGTGGGGTAAGCATTAGTGGTATAGAGGTAAAGGAAAGTCCGCAGTGGTTGCAACAAAAATTAAAAGCCATTGGTGCACGCCCCATTAATAATATAGTAGATATTACCAATTATATTTTACACGAAACCGGGCAACCTTTGCATGCGTTTGATGCCGATAAAATTACGGGCGGCGCCATTGTTGTAAAAAATATGCCTGCAGGTACTTCTTTTGTTACGTTGGATGAAAAAGAGCGGAAGTTGAATGCAGAAGATTTGATGATTTGCAATACTACTGATGCCATGTGTATTGCCGGTGTATTTGGTGGCCTGCAAAGTGGCGTAAGTAACAGCACTGCTAATATTTTTTTAGAAAGTGCCTGGTTTAATCCGGTAGACATCCGTAAAACATCCTTTCGCCACGGGCTGCGTACAGATGCCGCTACCCGGTTTGAAAAAAATACCGACATCAGCAATACTGTAAACGTTTTAAAAAGAGCGGCTCTATTAATTAAAGAACTTGCAGGCGGCAGTATTGCATCAGAAATAACAGATATTTATCCGGCAGCAAAAGAAAAAGCTACTATAGCATTAAAGTACCATTACTTAAAAAAACTAAGCGGCAAAAGTTATCACTCAGATACCGTTAAAAATATTTTAACCGCATTAAATTTTGAAATTGTAAAAGACGATATAGATGCTTTATGGGTGGCAGCACCTTACAGCAAACCCGATATTTCTTTGCCAGCCGATGTGGTGGAAGAAATTATGCGTGTTGATGGTTATGATAATATTGAAATACCTGCTACCATTGCCATTACACCTTCTGTAGATACAGAAGGCTACAAACATACTTACAAAGAAAAAACCGCCAATTACCTGGCAGGTCTTGGCTTTAATGAAATTATTACCAACTCTATAACCAACACTGCTTTTTATACCGAAGAAGAATTGAAGCAGAGCGTAACCATGCTAAACAGCCTGAGTGCCGATTTAAATATGATGCGCCCATCAATGCTGGAAACTGGTTTGCAGGTGGTGGCTCATAACCTAAACCGCAAAAATCTACACCTTAAATTGTTTGAGTTTGGCAAAACCTACCATCAATACAAACCAGGGCAATATCAGGAAAATGAATACCTGAGCCTTTACATTTCAGGCAACACCAACACTGATAGTTGGAAACAAAAAGGCACTGCATCAGATTTATACTATGCAAAAGGAGTGGCACAACAAGTGCTGCAATTGTTAGGTATAAAAGATACTATAACAAAAGAAGCCGCTATCAATAAATTAGAGCAAGCTGTAGAAATTAGTAGTAATAAAAATGTGGTGGCTGTAATAGGTTTGGTAACTAAACCCGGCTTGCAGCAATTTGATATTAAACAAACCACCTGGTTTATTAATTTTAATTGGACCACTATTTTACAACAAGTACAAAAACAAATTATAAAATATACCGAACTGCCAAAACAGTTGCCTGTTTACAGAGATCTTTCAATGCTGGTATCAACCAACACCCGTTACGAAGCTATTGAACAGAGCGTACAAAAAATTAAACTGGGCAAATTGCAGCAGGTGCAATTATTTGATGTTTTTGAAAGCGAAAAATTAGGTGCCGGTAAAAAATCATTGGCCATCAGCTTCACTTTTTTAGATGAGGAAAAAACCCTCACCGATAAAGAAATTGATGGCATGATGGAAAAAATTATGACAGCCATAGAAAAAGAAACCGGTGCAGAAATAAGAAAATAAATTTTGTAGCCAGCTGTGGTGCTACGGCTCATCATCCTTGCGTCGCACCCTTCAACAGCAGTGCATGCATCAACAATAAGGCATACCATGCAAGATCAATTGCACCAACAGGTAAAACGTATTAGCGATAAGCTACAGCAACTGCTAAAGCAACATCAGCAATTGCAAAAACAATACACGCAACTGCAAGAGCAACATACGCAAACTAAAGAAGAGTTAAACAGAAAAACTGCATTGACAGATGATCTGCAGCAAAAAGTAGCCGTACTAAAAACAGCTACTAACAATTTAACAGAAGCAGATAAAAAAGAATTAGAAAAGCGCCTTAACCACTACATCAAAGAAATAGACCGTTGCATTAACCTGATGGGGGAAAAATAATATTACACCCTTTTTACCAGCCGTGTTTTCATTTCATCTTCACCCTGCGATACTTCTAAAGTGTACACACCGTAAGGCAAATGATTTAACCCACGCCAGGTAATTTCTCGTTCTTGTTCAGGCAATGTGGCTTCAAGCGTTCCGCAAATACGGCCACCCTCGTCTTTAAGCACAGCTCTTAAACAAGAAGATGAACAGTTAGCTAATTCAAGTTTCAGTGCATCTATAAACACCGGATACTTAACTTTGGCAAACATTGGACGGTTAGTTTTGAGTTTAGAGGCTTTCTAGCAATATTGGCAGGAGGAGTTTAATAAGGGGAGAGATCGAGTGGATAAAGTGTGGATAAATATAAGGTAGTATTTTTAATAAACAATCAAATGGCAGAATTAATTCCAATAAATATTATCATCGCAGATCGTAGTTATCGTATTAAAGTAGACCCCAAGGATGAAGAGGTTGTACGAAAAACGGTAAAAATCATTAACGATAAGGTAATTGAATATAAAACCCAGTTTGCCGGAAAAGATATGCAAGACTATTTGGGCATGGTAGTAATTTGGTACGCCACCACCCAAGCGGGCAGCGGTAGTATTCCGGTAGCTACCGAGCTAAGCCAGCAACTACTAAAACTGGAGGCTCTTTTAGATAAAGCTGTTTAATTAAAAAGGCCAGGCTACGCCTGGCCTTTTTAATAGTAGCAATAATAGCAATACTTATAATTTCTTGGCGGTTGTTGTGGCTGTCACTTTCATATCAATAGGTACGCTCTGGCCCATAACGCTGATAGATCCTTTAACATCTACATTGCTGGTGCCACCCTTTAACCAGCCGGTAGCAGCTTCGTAAACAGACTCTCCATTTACCTTACCATTCAATTCTATTTGCATTTCCATACCCTGCACTTCGGCAGTACCGTTTTTAACTAAAGTACCCACAACAGTCACAATCAAATCATCTCCTTTAATTTCTTTTAAGGTATAGGTATTAACTAACTTAACCGTTTCAGCAGTACCAGAAGAATCAACCCAAGAGTCGCCTGGTTTTAAAGATTTTGAAGGTACTGGCACCAGAAAAGGCAATTGTTGTCCCACACTAATTGTACCCGAAACGCCAGACAAATCATTCATCGGATTAGATTCGCCGGTTTTTGAAGCAGGAGCAGTTAATACTTTTCCGGTAGCACTTATTTTATACTCTTCTTCCACACCCAGTTTACCTTTAACAGCTTCTCCCATTTGCCCATCCATATCTTCTTTTTTATCAGAATCAAATTTTATTTCTTGTCCCATCATGGTAGCATTCATAGTCATTTTTTTCAAAAGCTGTCCTATGGTAAATTCTGTAGCAGACGCCTCTTTTACTTCAGCAACGGTAGTTCCAACCGTTTCGGTAACATTTTCCATACTCTGCCCCATCATTTCCATTGTCATGGTCATTTTGGTACTTACGGTGGCCTCCAGTTTCTGGCCTTTGGCAATAACAATTTTCTGCGCCTGTACACCCATGGCAATGCTTAATAAGAATAAGGAAGACAATACAATTCTTTTCATTTTTGTAGTTTAATGTTTAGGCAAAGAAACACAAATGCTGGGTATTTTACCTTTTTTGTGTTTTAATATTTATACAATATCTCAGACGCATTAGCGCAAAGTACCGTTGCAGTTTTTTACTTAAAAAAAAGCCAATCAGGCAGATAATAGTTCAAACTCAGGCCTCAGGTGTGCGTCAAATTGCAGCATCTTTCGTATTTTCGCCAACTATCACCATTTACACAAAACAAAACTACGCAGCTGTTTTTAAATGGATTGTAAACCGTATTAAAAAAATGAACAATGGACTCCAACATACTATTATTAATTACCGGCGCCGGCGCCCTAGTAGCCGGCATTGTAGCGGGAAAGCTGATTTTTACTAAGAACACCCAAAAGAAACTGGAAGAAGCCGAAATTCAATCGCAAAGCATATTAAAAGAGGCCGAATTAAGAGGCGAAACCATCCGGAAAGAAAAAGAACTGGAGGTAAAAGAGAAATTTGTGCAACTAAAAGCCGCTCATGATAAAGATGTTAATGAGCGCAGCCGTAAAATTAACGACACAGAAAACAGGGTAAAACAAAGAGAGGTTTCAATTATTCAGAAAGAAACTTCACTGGATAAACAAATTAAAGAAAACGAAGCTATTAAGGAAAACCTCAATCGCCAGATTGAGGTTGTAAACGTAAAAAGAACCGAGCTTGAAAAGCATCAGGAAGAACATATACGCCGCTTAGAAAAAGTAGCAGGATTAAGCGCCGATGAAGCAAAAACACAATTAATTGAAAGCCTTAAGCAAGAAGCGCAAACCAGGGCTTTAGGCATTCAGCAGGAAATAATTGACGACGCTAAACAAAAAGCCAATAAAGAAGCCCGCAAAATTATTATTCAAACTATACAGCGTACTGCTGCAGAGCAAGCAATTGAAAATTCAATTACTGTTTTCAATTTGGAGAGTGACGAAATAAAAGGTCAAATAATCGGTCGCGAAGGACGAAACATCCGTGCTATAGAAGCTGCTACCGGGGTAGATTTGATTGTTGACGATACCCCTGAAGCCATTGTATTATCTTCTTTCGATCCCTTACGCAGAGAAATTGCCCGTATCAGCTTACAACGCTTGGTTACAGATGGCCGCATCCACCCCGCCCGTATTGAAGAAGTAGTAGAAAAAACCCGCAAGCAAATTGAAGAGCAGGTAATGGAAATTGGAGAAAGAACGGTTATTGAATTAGGCATTCATGGCCTGCATAAAGAACTGGTTCGTATAGTAGGCAAAATGCGTTTTCGCTCTTCTTACGGCCAAAACCTGTTAATGCATAGCCGCGAAGTAGCAAATTTATGCGGCCTTATGGCCAGCGAATTGGGAATGAACCCCAAACTGGCAAAAAGAGCCGGCCTATTACACGATATTGGTAAAGTGCCCGACGAAGAAACAGAATTAAGCCACGCACTTTTAGGCGCTAAACTGGCAGAAAAATATGGCGAGAATCCTGCTGTAATAAATGCAATTGGCGCCCACCACGATGAAATGGAGATGCAATATGTAATTTCTCCCATTATTCAGGCCTGCGATGCCATTAGTGGTGCACGGCCCGGTGCCCGCCGAGAAATTATGCAGCAATACCTGCAACGCATTAAAGACCTTGAAAATATGGCGCTGGCTTACAATGGCGTAGAAAAAGCCTACGCAATACAAGCAGGTAGAGAATTAAGAGTAATTGTTGAGGCTGATAAAGTTACAGATGCCGACAGCGAAAAACTGTCTTTTGAAATAGCACAGAAAATTCAAACCGAAATGACTTTTCCGGGGCAAATTAAAGTAACCGTTATCAGAGAAAAGAGAGCCGTAAACGTAGCTCGTTAAAAAGTAGTAGTACAAGCTGTTGAACAGGATGCAGCAGCCGTTGCGTCGCAATCCGTTCATCGGTAGTGCGTACTTCAGCAGGTTTCGTTTTAAATCATAAAAAAAATAAGGTAATGCGTTTCTATTTACAGTTGAAACCCCTACCTTTGCCGTCCGATAAAATTTACAGCTATGAATGCAGTAGCATATGTACATGAGCAGTTAACTCCAAAAAAAGAGTTTCCAAAGTTTAAAGCAGGTGATAATATCACTGTGAACTATAAAATTATTGAAGGTGGTAAAGAGCGTATCCAGGGATTTCGTGGAGACGTTATTAAACGCCAGGGAACTGGTGCCACTCAAAATTTTACTGTTCGTAAAATTTCTGATAGTATTGGAGTAGAAAGAACGTTTCCGTTGCTTTCTCCAAACATTGAGTCAATTTTGGTAAATAAAGTTGGTAAAGTACGCCGTGCCAAGCTGTTTTTTCAGCGTGAAAGAAGCGGTAAGAGTGCCAGAATTAAAGAAAAGAAAATGGCTGTGGCTACTGTTTAATAGTCATAAACCTTCTAATACATTACAAAAAACGCATTTATAATAAATGCGTTTTTTGTTTTATATACAGCTTTATTGTGCAGCACCAGTGTGCGACGCAACACATGCCGGGCTTAGTACAACTGTTAGTACCAAAAAATAAGTATAAAATATAGCCGTAGTTTTATAAAAGATGCATGCAATTTGCATTGTCTTAGTATCTTTACTTACTAATAAACATTTTATGTTACAAACTCTTTTTCAGCCCGTATTATTGGGGGTTTTAGGAACACAGGAAATCATTATCATTTTGGTGATTGTTTTGTTACTGTTTGGTGGTCGTAAAATACCAGAATTAATGCGTGGCCTTGGCAAGGGTATCAGAGAATTTAACGATGCTAAAAACAACGTAAAAAAAGAAATTGAAGACGGTATTAAAGAAAAAGATACCAACTCCGCCTCTTAATTATTAATACACCGGCACCGTTTATTTGAATTGTTTAGTTTTCACTCAATACAACAATATCATAAAGAATTAATCAATAGCACTACCACTTGCGTAGCAGCAGTTGATTTTTTTTTAGCCCGCATAGAAACCAGTAAGCACCTGAATGCTTATACTGAAGTGTACGCTGCTGCTGCAAAAGAAAGAGCCTTAGCTTTAGATGCAGCATTTACCAATACAGGGCAACTTTCCGGGCCCCTTCACGGCGTTGTTATTGCGCTTAAAGATGTTATTTGTTACAAAGATCATACTGTTACTGCAGCTTCTAAAATACTAAAAGGGTTTACTGCCACTTACAATGCCACCGCAGTAGAGCGGTTGCTGAAAGCCGGCGCAATTATTATAGGCAATTGCAATTGTGATGAATTTGCCATGGGCTCCAGCAACGAAAACTCTTGCTATGGAAAAACCCTAAATGCTTTAGATAATGACAGGGTACCCGGTGGCTCATCTGGCGGCTCTGCAGTAGCTGTACAAGCGGGCTTATGTATGGCAAGTCTGGGAAGTGATACCGGAGGCTCTGTGAGACAACCCGCAGATTTCTGTGGAATTATAGGGTTTAAGCCCACCTATGGTCGTATATCAAGATATGGTCTTATTGCATATGGCTCTTCTTTTGACCAGATTGGTATTTTTGGTACACAGATTAAAGACATTGCGCTTATTTTAGAGGTTATTGCCGGGCAAGATGATTATGATGCTACCGTAGCAACAGAGCCCGTTCCTGCATACAGTACTTTAACAGCTAGCAACAAGCCACTTAAAATTGGTTTTTTTGAGGAAGCTTTGAATCATCCCGGTTTAGATCCGGTAATTCATAAAGGCATAACAGCTTATTTTACAGATTTAAAAGCCATGGGGCATACAGTTGAACCGGTTAATTTTGGTTTGTTAGATTATATTGTGCCGGCTTATTATGTGCTTACCACTGCTGAAGCATCTTCCAACTTATCAAGATATGATGGGGTTAAATATGGCTACCGGGATAATACGCCCGGGGTTGAATTAACAGACTTTTACAAAAACACTCGTTCGGCCGGTTTTGGCAGAGAAGTAAAGAAAAGAATACTGCTAGGCACTTTTGTACTTAGTGCCGGGTATTTTGATGCATATTTTACACAAGCACAAAAAGTTCGAAACCTTTTATTTGAAAAAACTAAACTGATTTTCAAGGATTTTGACATTCTAATCCTTCCTACGGTTCCATCCACGGCTTTTAAATTTGGCGAAAAGACAGACGACCCAATAGCTATGTATTTAGCTGACATATACACCGTTTACGCCAACTTAACAGGCATTCCTGCAATTTCATTACCCCTATTTCGGCATGATAATGGCATGCCATATGGCCTTCAGGCTATGGCAAACCACTTTTCCGAGTTATCTTTGCTCCAGCTTTCACAGCAACTACTGAAACAATAATCCAACCTGGCTCCGTATCCTACGAACTAAATCTTTGTAAGACAAGTGATTTGATTTTGTGAACGAAAACAAAGCAAATGAAAAAGTTAGCATTGGTTTTATTTAGTTGGATGATGCTTCTTGTAGCCCACGCCCAAAACACGGTGGCTATAGAAGCGTTTGCCAAAGACACTGTAACCGAAAAAGCATTACCTCTAAAAAAGGAAACTGTTTCGCCAAGTGAAAAAAAAGTAATCAAAGATCTTTATGAGCTTGATAATCTAAACACTGTTGGCCCAAGGTTAAACCCCCGTGCGGTTAGCTTTGTAAAAGATTATATGGAAGATTATGGCCCAAGCATGGAAAAAATGAAAGACTGGGGCCGCCCTTACTTCAATATGATGGATGGTATCCTTGTTTCTCACAACCTTCCCAAAGAATTGAAATACCTGGCCGTTATTGAATCGAAGCTTAAAACAACAGCGGTTTCTTGGGTTGGTGCTGTTGGCCCCTGGCAATTTATGCCGGCAACTGCAAGAAATATGGGCCTTGTAGTTAACCGCAAAGTTGATGAAAGAACCAATTACATTAAAAGCACACATGCTGCTGCCAAATACCTGAATGTTTTATATAAAGAATTTGGAGATTGGTTATTGGTAATAGCGGCCTATAACGGTGGCCCGGGCAATGTGTACAAAGCAATTCGCAAAAGCGGTAGCCGTAATTTTTGGGACCTTCAATATCATTTACCGGCAGAAAGCCGTAACCACGTAAAAAAATTTATTGGCACCCACTATATTTTTGAAGGGCAGGGCGGTTTAACTACGCTTACCAAGCAAGAAACAGCATCGCAGTACGGTATAAACCTTTACACCGCCAATAGAAAAATTACCAGCGAAGAGTTAACCCAAGCCAAAACCCAAAAAGTATCGGGCAAATACAATTCTTTAGTTATTGCCAAATACTTAATTATGGATATTAACGAGTTTAACCGTTATAACCCCGATTTTGATAAGGTAATGGCCAGCACAGAGAATACGTACGAAATGAAGCTTCCGGCTGATAAAATGGAATTGTTTAATGCTAATAAATATCAGATTTTACAAGAATGTATTCAGCTTTTATTAAACAATACTGTTGCTGGTAATGCTGCAGAAAACAACGCCAATTACGGTAACACAGAAGCCGTCATTAAAAAAATAGCTAAAAAATAAATTAGGCATCCGGCAGTATAACCGGTTGCAACATTGTTGCTACGCTCAGTTCAACTATTACAGCAATATTGAACTGAGCTTTTTTATTGCAGGTAACCATTGCTCAATAGCAAACTATAAGTTGACGTGATTGCGACGCAACGATGCTGCGCACAGATACCGAGGCTGGTACTATAAAATTATTTCTTTAACGCTTCAAAAACTGAGCCCTCTCCATCTGCCACAAACCAGTTAAATGATTGATGAAGCCGAACTACTTCTCCGATAATGACCAATGATGGTGAGCTGAAATTAATGCCCGCAAAATCTTGCTGGCAATTTTGCAAGGTAGTTAAATGAATTTTTTGTTGCTGGGTAGTTGCCTGTTCTATTACTGCCAATGGCGTAGAGGGTTTACGTGAGTACCGAAGTAATAACTCAGACAAGTAATGAATGTTTTTGGAAGCCATATAAAATATCAACGTATCATCAGTGGTGGCTAAAACCTTCCATTTTTCAGGGCTATAATAACTATTGGGATTAAAAGTAACAAACTGAACTCCCTGTGCAAAACCTCTGGCTGTAAGCGGAAAACCAGCATACGCAGAAGCACCAGAAGCGGCAGTTACACCTGGTATAATTTCAAAACAAATATCATGTTGTTTCAATGCCTCCAACTCATCCAGCACATTGCTGAAGAAAGCAACATCACCTCCTTTTAAACGCACTACATTTTTACCTTCGTTTGCGTATTGAATAATCAGCGCCGTTACTTCATGCTGTTGTAAAGAGGCATCATTAAAACCTTGCTTACCAGCTAAAACAAGTTTTGCCAAAGGGTTAGCATTTTGTTTTATAATATCTGGGTTTACCAAGCGATCAGAGATAATCACTTCAGCAAGAGCTAATGCTTTTTGCAATTTCAGCGTAATCAATTCAGCATCGCCAGGGCCCGCCCCTGCAAGTATTACTTTACCTTTTTTCATTAGTACTTATTAATTAAATAATACAGCAGCAACAGTGCTGTTGCTTGTTTCATCTATTAAGATGGCGCTGCCATTTACGTTCAGTGCATCGTATTTATCAAACACCAGCGGTGCGGCAGTTTTTATACTTGCTTTTACCACTTCGTTTAATTTGATGGCTTCATTTACTTCCTGCTGCTGCAAAGTATTTACATCCAGCTTATATGCAATTTCTTTAACCACGGCCCTTACAGATCTGCTATTGTGTTGTAATAAGTATTTGTTACCGGGCTGCAGTGGCTTATCGCCCAGCCAACACAATAACACTTCCAACTCATTACCGGTAGCAGGCAGGTTATCGCTTTTTACAATTGAGTCTCCCCTGCTGATATCTATATCATCTGCCAAATGTATAACCACACTTTGCGGAGCAAATACTTCTGCTACTTCTAAGCCGGCTATTTCCAGTTTGCTGATGGTAGTTTCTATTTGCTGTGGCAAAACAGTTACAATATCCCCCTTTTTATAAATGCCGCTAATTATTTTACCAGCATAACCACGGTAATCGTGTAAGTTTTCTGTTTGGGGTCTTATAACATATTGTACCTGAAAACGGGCATCTGTTAAATTAATATCGTTGGCCAATTCTACTTCTTCTAAAAAATTAAGCAGTGCTTTTCCTTCATACCATGGCATTGCTACCGATTTCTCAACTATATTATCGCCTTGTAAAGCACTCATAGGTATATAGGTCACATCTTTTAAACCAAGTTGTGCAGCAACTTTAGAATACTCAATAACTATATTGTTGTAAATATCCTGCGAAAAATCTACCAGATCCATTTTATTAATAGCTACCACCACATGTGGTATTTGCAATAAAGAAGCAATTATAGAATGCCTGCGGGTTTGTTCCACCACTCCCTGCCGGGCGTCTATTAACACTATAATAAGGCTGGCATTACTGGCACCTGTAATCATGTTACGGGTGTATTGTACATGGCCGGGCGCATCTGCAATAATAAATTTTCGTTTGGGCGTGGTAAAATAACGGTAGGCCACATCAATTGTAATTCCCTGCTCTCTTTCTGAACGCAAACCGTCTGTTAATAGGGCAAGATCTATCTCGCCGTTTTCTTTATTCTTTGTGCTTTTTTCCAATGCCTCCAACTGATCAGCAAGTATGCTTTTGCTATCATATAATAAGCGGCCAATTAAAGTACTCTTTCCATCATCAACACTACCTGCAGTTATAAATCTTAATAAGTCCATTGTAATTTTTTTAGTTCAGTTAAAATCAGAAATAGCCATTTTTTTTACGGTCTTCCATAGCTGCCTCAGTTACTTTATCATCAATTCTGGTTTCGCCACGTTCGCTAATTCTAGTAGCCTTAATTTCATTTACTACTTCATCTAAAGTAGCAGCAGTGCTTTCAACAGCGGCGGTACAGGTCATATCTCCCACGGTACGGTAGCGTACACGTTTGGTAAGAACGGTATCGTTTTCATCTATTGTAATAAAGGGAGACACTGCGATCAACTGTCCTTCGTGTTCTATTACTTCTCTGTTATGAGAAAAATAAATAGAGGGTAGTGAAATTTCTTCTGTTTTAATATAATTCCACACATCTAATTCTGTCCAGTTACTAATTGGAAACACCCTCACATTTTCGCCTTTATGAATTCTCCCATTATAGATATTCCATAATTCGGGGCGTTGCAGTTTAGGATCCCACTGGCCAAAATCATCTCTTACCGAAAAAATTCTTTCTTTCGCTCTTGCTTTTTCCTCATCTCTGCGGGCACCACCAATACAGGCATCAAGCTTAAATTCCTCAATAGTATCTAACAGGGTATAAGTTTGCAACCAGTTGCGGCTTGCAAATTTACCTTTAGGCTCTGTTAGATTACGTTGCTTAATGGTATCTTCTACTTTTCTAACAATTAAAGTTGCACCTACTTCATTAGCCAGCCAATCTCTGTAAGCAAGTGCTTCAGGAAAATTATGCCCTGTATCAATATGCACTAGCGGAAACGGTATTTTGCCCGGTGCAAAAGCTTTTTTTGCCAGTTGCACTAACGTAATAGAATCCTTCCCTCCGCTGAATAACAAGGCAGGTCTTTCAAACTGTGCTGCTACTTCCCTGAAAATATGAATACTTTCTGCTTCCAGTTGCTGCAGATAATCTAATTGATGTGCATGCATACGTTCTATCTCTTTAAATATTAATTAGTTTTTTCTTCGTTTGTATGAATGTGCAGTCCACATTCTTTTTTGCTATTATCTTCCCACCACCACCGGCCGGCTCTAAAATCTTCTCCTGCCTTGATGGCCCTTGTACAAGGGGCGCACCCAATGCTTACGAAACCTTTATCATGTAAAGGGTTATAAGGCACTTCATATTTTTTTACATACGCCGTTACATCTTCAAAAGGCCAATGCAGCAATGGATGGAATTTAATAATCCGGTTAACTTCATCCCACTCCACAATGGGCATATCATCTCTATTATTACTTTGTGCTGCTCTAATGCCGGTTATCCAAATACTATAATTGGCTAATGCTTTTTTTAACGGCACTACTTTACGTAAAAAACAACATTGCTTACGCAATTCCACTGCTTCGTAAAAGCTATTAGGGCCGTGTGTAGTTACAAACTCCTGCAACGTTTTTTCTTCTGGATAGTATGCAAATATTTTTACGGCATACTTTTCTATTGTACGGCTCCAGGTACTGTATGTTTCTGCAAACATACGGCCCGTATCTAAAGTAAAAATGTCTATGCTTGCTTTCTCTGCTGCTATCATTGCCGTTACTACCTGGTCTTCTATACCAAAGCTGGTAGAAAAAACAACCTTGCCTGCAAAGTTGTTTGCAAGGTATACAATAGCCGCTTCAGCTGTAAGTGCCGATACATTTTTAACAATCTCTTCCTGCAATAAAACAATATCTGTTTCCCTGTTAATCATCTTACCATTTTATAAATAAAAAAACCTGTCTTCAGACAGGCTATCGAATGTATCTAACAAAGCATTCAAGTCTGTCTTATCTGTCGTTTACTTTTGCAAACGTATGGAATTGGCACCTTTTTCTGGTGTTACCAGAATAGGTTGTCAAGGCTTCTGCGGGCCATATCCCTCTGCCTTTCTTGATAAGTGTAAGAACAGGTTCAAAAGTATGTAACTTTAGTAGACTAATCAAAAAAAAGAATAAAAACAGCACTTACAACTGTTGTTAAGTAGCAATTTTGTTACCAGCTGCAGCAACCAGGGCAGCATCGTTGCGTCGCACCAGTTAACTATAAACCACTGATTATACAGTAATAGGAAAAATGGTTGCGGCCAGCACTGCCGTTGAAGTGAGTGACACAACGATGCTGCTTGAAAATATACAGTTGGAAAATAAAAAACCCCACCTGGACAAGCGGGGTTTAGTTTGCAAAAAACCATATTTTGAAATTCTCTCGAATCAATATTTTATTCTGAGTGTATACCGTCTATACAGGTTTTTCTCAGGACATTGACAGAGTACAAAATAGGGTACGGACCAACTGCCCTTGGGGTAAAAATCCCAGGCATGTAACATTTAGTGTTTTCTCTTTATAACTTTTTTGTTAAAGATGCTTTCTCCAGCCTGTACTCGCAGCAGGTAAGTGCCTTCAGGCAGGTACCCTAAGCCGCCAATATTAATTTTATTGATGCCTGTCGATAACGTTCTTTTTTCTTCTTTTATTTTCCTGCCGTAACTATCATTAACCGTAATCAATATTGTTTTTTCTACAGGTGAAATTGCATCAAAGAACAATGTTTCATTAAACGGGTTAACTACAGCTTTTATTTCAAAGGCCTGCTTATTATTCGATAAAAAAATGATCTTACTATATTTAAATCCATCTGCAGTAACCATTTTAATTCTGTAGTAAGCCGAACTATTTATTGCATTATAATCATTCCATATATAAGCGTTCTTTTCAGTAGCGTTGCCTATACTATTTATAACGCCGGCTTTAATAAAATGAATACCATCAGCACTTTTTTCAATTTCATAAATCAAGCCATCATCTTCGTTTTCTGCAATCCAGTTTAATTGTGCTTTATCATTAATTAATTTACCGGTTAAACTAAGCAGGTTGGTGCTTAATACAAAGCCGCAACTGTTAACAAACACTCTTATAGTAGTGCTTGCTGTAAAAGAACAACTTTCATTTTCAAGGTTAGCACTTGATGATGCTACACGAATACGGTATAAAGCATTATGGTTGGCACTATCGCCTAAAAAAGTTGGGTAGCTGGCGGTATACTGCCATTCTCCGCTTACCAATGTTGGAGAGCCGGTACCGCTTACGCCGGTATTGGTCCAGTTAGATCCGCCATCAATACTTTTTTCCCATCTCCAATAAATATAGTTGGCATAGTAACAACGTACCACTGTATACATATCTACTGTGTTGCCATAGCAAACGTTTACAGTAGGCGATGGCTGTAAATCTAAATTAGGTGTACAGGTAGCCACTGAGATATCATCTATTGCCCAGTCGTTACCACCACCACCGGGGGCATTATTTCTGATAGTTAAAGTAAAAGATGTTTCTGATGGGCCTGTTAAATAGGTAAAACCTTTTTTAATCCATTGCCCGGTATATTTAATCTGGCCGGTACTGTAATAATCAGTACCGTTAACTTCTACTGTTAAACTGGGATAGACACCGGATGAATCTCCTGTAGCTGTAGGAATATAACCAGCACTGCTGGCCCCACGGCCTGCAGAATCGCAACCACAACGGCTACACACGTTTCTGAACCACGCAGAAAGTTCATAGTATGTATTTGGACACAAGCCTGTAATAGTATGTTGAAACGCTGAGTCTGTTTTATAGCTGGCGTTTATTATGACCATGTAACCAGCATTAGGGTTTGCAACTGTATCTGCCGCTGGGTTACCTGCCAGCGGATCAGCTGCACCCGTATGATCTCCGATAATATCCCAAACAGAATGCACCCTGTGTGTGGGTGAACTGGCATCAGGTTTTGCCCATGCATTTGAAGTGGTATAGTTAGTTAATGTACTGGTATTGTTGGGTACGCCATAATAATAATCTTGCGGGCCGCCTGTTGTAAAATATTGATACGTATAGCTTGCAGGTACAGACCCTGAAGCGCCACGGTTACGGGCAGCACCAGACCCAAAGGTTCCGTTTGTTTCTGCTCCTAAAGAATTAGCACCAATACTGTTAGAACAAACACCATTATTCTGAAAAACGGCTACAGGATTTGATGCAAAGGAAATAACTTGTATAGAAGCAGCGCCTAATTTGTAAGTTGCCGTGCCATTACCCAGGTTAATAGTAGACCCATAAGAAGATAATACTCTTACACTATAAGATGCCATCATAATACAGGTGCCACCGTAAAAAGAAGGACGATGACTGGCACGAACCTGCCCTCTTCTAAAAGCAGTAGCCGGACTATGCGAAGCATTATATCCTAAATGAATACTTACATTACTGCCCGATACCCAACCGGCATCATCGCCATAAGTATCTGTAAATGTTTTGTAGGTTTTACCTTCATTGGTAAGTATGCAAAGTGATCCGGTAATATAAGCGGTGCCAGATGGAATAGCATCATAGAAGGCACAGCTATCTGCAATTGCACCACTTCTTACCACAAAGGTAGTTCTTACCTGTATGGTATCGCCGGGCTCTACAGTGCCTCCCGTTACACCTTTTGATACATTGAAATAATTTTTGCCATAATCTACACTTTGTGATAAAGCGAGAAAAGGCATTAGAAAGAAAAGAAAAAAAAGTATTCGTTTATAGCCAGCTTCCCTGTTGTGTAAAGTTTGTTTCATAGATACTAAGGGTTTTACAGGGTTGGATCATCCATTTAATTACCCAATAAAAGTAATTGGTTAACTTCTTAATTGCAATCGTAGATACACTATTTCAGTTGCCATTTATTTTACTTAGGTTTGATTCATTACCCTAACACTCAAACAACTAAGTGTTTCCTATGAGAACTAAACCCAAAAAAACCGTTATACAATTACTTTTTTTATGTCTTACACTGCTCTTGTGCAATAAAAAAATCTTCAGCCAGGGCGAAACTTTTTCCTCACAAGTATTAAATACATTACCATCTGGTACGGCCAACGATTATCGTTTGGCGCATCCTTTTGAAATAATTTACGGCCCCGATGATTACCTGTACATAACTGAAAAAATTGGCCGTGTAGTGCGGGTTAATACCACCACAGGCATCCGTCAAATAATATTAGATATTCAATCTAAAGTTGCATTGGGCATCTCACGCAGTGGTAGTTCACCATACGCAGCTTCTTCTATAGAACAAAATGGTATGATGGGTATGGCGCTGCATCCCAACTTTAACCTCGGCACTTCACAAGACTCTGTTTATATAGCATACACTCATACCACAGGCAGTGTACGCATCTCTAAATTTAATTTCAATAGTAATCGCAGTGGTAATGGTTTGGTGGCAGAATATTTTAACAATACAGCATTTACAGTTCCTGCACTAGTACACCAGGTAGATGCTACTGTAGATAATAGCTGGGCAGGCTCACCTGTTGGCGCAATTGGTAATGATAATTTTTCTGTACGATGGAGCGGACAAGTAGAAGCACCCGTTACTGGCAACTATACTTTTTCAACTGTTTCTGACGATGGTGTGCGCCTTTGGATAAACGACACTATGCGTATTAACAACTGGACCGACCATGCCAGTACCACAGATAACAGTAGTGCTATTTATTTAACAGCCGGACAGAAATACAATATTCGCCTGGAATATTATGAAGCTACCGGCGGTGCTGAAGTAAGATTACGTTGGTCATACCCCGGGCAAAGCACACAAGTAATACCCAACACTTATTTATACCAAAGCAGTACCTATTTAACCGGCGAGTCTATTTTACTACAAGGCATGCCTTCTAATAACGATCATAGCACAGGGCGTTTAATAATAGGTGGCGATAATAAACTGTATTATTCCTGTGGCGACCTGGGTAATAATCAGTTTGGAAACCGTTGTGCTGCCATCCGCTCACAAGATTTACCAAGCAGCGCAGAAATAATTGCTGCTAATTACACCGATTACTCAGGCAAAAT
Organism: Sphingobacteriales bacterium; assembly: GCA_004295245.1. Lineage (GTDB taxonomy): Bacteria > Bacteroidota > Bacteroidia > Chitinophagales > Chitinophagaceae > JACMLD01. The sequence goes on from REAR01000061.1 coordinate 41,226, forward strand.
TTTACGTATTAATTTAGATGGCAGTATCCCTTCAGATAACCCAACACTCTCTTCTGTACAAAGCCATGTGTATACATTAGGCCATAGAAACCCGCAAGGCATGGTTTGGCAAAAAACAGCTTCTGCAGGCTATACGTACCCTTCACCAGTAAGCGGCGGAAAATTATTTAGCAGTGAACACGGACCAAGAACGGATGATGAAATAAACATCATCACATCTGGCAAAAATTATGGCTGGCCATATATTGCCGGTTTTAACGATAATACCAATTATCAATACATCAACTGGTCATCTGCACCGGCAACCTGCGGTAGCACCAGCTATACAGAAAACGCAATACCATCGGGCGCAACAGTTTTAAATGAATCAGATGCTCCGGGCACTGTAACCAGTAATTTTCAACCGCCCATTGGCGCAGTGTTCACAGCTTGTAATACGGCACCCAATTGCAATGCAGGCGGTACCAACTGGATGCAGTATCCAACCATTGCACCTGCAAGCATCGATTACTACCATGTTAACGGTGGCGCCGGCGTACCCAATTGGTACCCTTCATTGTTAGTGCCAACTTTACGCAGAGGTACTTTGTATCGCATTAAATTAACACCCACAGAAGATGGTTTTTTAAGCGATACCATTCCTTATTTCTTTTCCACAAACCGCTACCGGGATATTGCCATAAACCCAGGTGGTAATAAAATTTATATTGTAACAGATAGTATCGGTTCCACCTCCGGCCCTAGCGGCAGTGGCACCAGCACACTAAGCAATCGCGGCGATATTTTGGTGTATACTTATACCGGTGGTGGTCTTAATTATCGCCAGCCAGATTCTGTGGCCAGAAATATTCGTAACAATATTATTCGCATTTATCCTAACCCAACAACAGAAATAATAAATATTCAGTTTGATAAAGCATTGCACAAACCCATCCGTTACCAATTATACAATGCTGCCGGTGTTATGGTAACTGAAGGAACCACCAATAAAGATCAAGTAAGTATTGATGTAAAAACACAGCCAAAAGGTATTTATATACTTAAAATATACAACGGCTACAATGTAGAAGTGCGCATGGAAAAAATTCTCATTCAATAACAAAACAATACATTAAAAATAAAACCCGCTACAGAGCGGGTTTTATTTTTTTGTAACCAGCAGTTGAGTTTCATAGCAGTCCCGAAACTTCGGGATTGCGTCGCACACTTTTACAGCACAACCGTAAAAAGCCCAATACCCGCACTACCGATGAACGTATTGCGACGCAACGATGTTTAACCGGAGCCTTACTGCCGGGCACAAAAAAACCCCGGCCTATTACCGGGGTTTATCAACTAAAAAGTATTGTATTAAATTTTACCCACCATATCGGCCGGGTTTACCCATGCATCAAATTCTGCGGCAGTAACATAACCTAACTTAATGGCCATTTCTTTTAAGGTAGTGCCTTCTTTATGGGCCTTCTGTGCAATTTCTGCTGCTTTATAGTAACCAATTTTTGTGTTTAAAGATGTTACCAGCATCAGCGAATTATCAACATGCTTTTTAATATTGGCTTCAATGGGTGCTACCCCAATGGCACATTTATTATTAAAGCTTACACAACCATCTGCAATTAAACGGGCACTGTGCAAAAAATTATAAATCATTACCGGCTTAAACACATTCAGTTCAAAATGACCATTGGCACCGCCAATATTGATAGCCACATCATTACCCAAAACCTGTGCCGCAATCATGGTTAATGCTTCGCATTGGGTGGGGTTTACTTTACCGGGCATTATAGAAGAGCCGGGTTCGTTATCGGGTATAAACAACTCGCCAATACCACTGCGCGGGCCCGATGACAGCATGCGTATATCGTTTGCAATCTTCATTAAACTTACGGCTACTGTTTTTAAAGCTCCGTGAGCTTCCACTATCGCATCGTGTGCGGCCAGTGCTTCAAATTTATTTTCTGCAGTAATAAAAGGCAAACCTGTTAGTGCTGCAATATGTTTAGCTACGTTTTCAGAATAGTTTTCGGGGGTGTTAATACCGGTGCCCACAGCGGTACCGCCCAATGCCAGTTCACTTAAATGTGCCAGTGTGTGTTTTATAGCTTTAATGCCATGGTTCAGCTGAGATACATAACCGCTAAACTCTTGCCCAACCGTTAAAGGTGTGGCATCCATAAAATGGGTGCGGCCAATTTTAACCACATGCATAAATTCTTTGCTTTTAGCAGCCAGCGTATCCCGAAGCAGTTCAATACCCGGAATGGTTTTTTCTACTAAAATTTTATACGCTGCAATGTGCATGGCCGTAGGAAACGTATCGTTACTGCTCTGCGATTTATTAACGTCGTCGTTAGGATGCAAAAACTTTTCTTTATCGGTTAACTGGCCGCCATTAATTACATGGCCGCGATAGGCTACCACTTCATTCACATTCATATTACTTTGCGTGCCGCTACCGGTTTGCCACACCACCAACGGAAAATATTCATCCAGCTTGCCTTCTAAAATTTCATCGCACACTTTACCAATCATATCGCATTTTTCTTTGGCTAAAATACCTGCATCAAAATTGGTAAGCGCTGCTGCTTTTTTTAAGTAAGCAAAGGCCCTGATGATTTCTTTGGGCATGCGGTTAATATCCTGCGCAATCTGAAAATTTTCAATACTGCGTTGTGTTTGGGCACCGTAAAAAGCATGCACTGGCACTTTTACTTCGCCCATGGTATCTTTTTCTATTCTGTACTCCATATATCTTTTTTAGAGGCACAAAGGTAATAGCCGCTGCCTGTTTATAAAAAAATAACTGTTTGTGAAGTGTTTTTTATTGGGTAGTTAGCAGCAAAGCCCTGCTCAACAGCCGTTGCGTCGCACACTTCAACAATGGTAAATGGTACAGGGCATACAATTTAAAGCCTTACACACTATTCCTTTCATTTAATACCTATTCTTCCGTTGCAGTGTGCGACGCAATCCCGAAGTTTCAGGACCCCAACGGAATTAACACAGCTAGCTGCCTAATTATTTGTTTTAGTAACCATGCCCTGCAGGTTAATAGCTATTTTATTTTCTGCCTGCAAAAAACTTAGCAGTTGCCAGGCCGTAGATTTATTAAGCCCTTTTAAAGCTAGCAATAGATTGGCTGTAGTTTGCGGTTGTTGTAACAGCTGCATTATTTTTTCAGTATATGCTGTAAAATGCGCTGGGCTTAGCGGCAGGTTTTTTTTCTGTTGTAAACAATTATCGCAAACGCCGCAGGCAGGCACTTTGTCGTCTCCAAAATAACTGCCTATTAACTGGCTGCGGCATTCATTGGCATTGGTTACATAATTTATAAACTGTTGCACCCGCTGTGTGTATTGCTGGCGGCGCTCTTCGTATGCTTTATTATTTATGGTAAGGTATTCTGCTTTTATACGCTCTTGCAATAAAAATAATTGCGGTGTATCTTTTTGTGGCGTGTAACGCACCATACCATACACTTGCAGTTGTTGCAGTTGTTGTTTCACAGCTTCAGTTTCCATCTTCAGCCAATAGGCCAAAGATTTTTCATTGATGGCCGTTTCCTGATCGTAAATACCTTCGTACGTACGCAATAGCATTTTAACCACAGGCTCTAAAGTAGGGTAGTCGTTTTCAAACTGGTACAACGCTTCTTTACTACATATAAACTGTAGTTTTGCCGGAATAAATACCTGCTCATTAAAACCCAAATAAGTTTCTTGCTCTAATACTTTTAATGCGGGCAATAATTCCTGCACATGCAGTTGAAATTTTTTAGCGCAATCGCCCATATCAAAATTATAATAGGCATTTTCAAAAGTACCGGTGGGCAGTTGCAAATAGTTTACTACCGACTGGTACACCTGCCGCAGGTATTGCAGATTTGGGAATTTAATATTCACCTGTTGCAGCAACTCTTGTGTTTCGCCCTGATGGTATAATAAAACAGCGTACGCTTTATTACCATCTCTTCCGGCCCGGCCAGCTTCCTGGTAATAGTTTTCTAAGCAATCGGGCAGATTATAATGTACTACCGTTCTAACATCGGGTTTATCAATACCCATTCCAAAAGCGTTGGTGCAAACCATAATACGCACCTGGTTTTTTATCCATGCTGTTTGCTTATCATTTCTTTCATCTGAGCTTAAACCGGCATGATAATAATCTGCACTTATAGCATAGGTTTGTAATTGTGCTGCTACTTCTTTAGTAAGTCTTCTTGTTTTACAATATACAATGCCGCTGCCACTTACATTGTTCAATACTTCCACCAGCTTGTTTATTTTAGAATCAACCGCAAATACACTGTAAGAAAGGTTGGGCCGGGCAAAAGACTGCTGGTAGCTGGCTTCATTTTTAAAAAGAAGTTTCTCTTTAATATCTTTTTGCACAGTTGTTGTAGCCGATGCTGTTAAAGCAATTACCGGCACACGGGGCAGTTCATCTCTTAAATCGGCAATGCGCAAATACGGCGGACGAAAATCGTAACCCCACTGAGAAATACAATGCGCTTCATCTACTGCCAGTAAACTAATTTCTAAAGCAGGCAGGTATTCTTTAAACAAGGCAGTTTCTAACCGCTCTGGTGATACATATAAAAACTTGCAATTGCTGTGAATAGCCAGTTGCATAGTTTGCAACACTTCTTTTCGGCTCATGCCACTATAAATAGCAAATGCGGTAATGCCTTTTTTGCGCAGATTTTCTACCTGATCTTTCATTAAAGCAATCAGCGGCGAAACCACTAAACATAAACCCGGCAACAACATACCCGGCACCTGATAACAAATAGATTTACCACCACCGGTTGGTAGAAGTGCCAATACGTCTTTTCCATTCAATACACTTTCAATAATTTCCTGCTGCAAGGGCCTAAAAGATGCATAGCCCCAATAATTGCGGAGTATGTCTGTGGCCGTGGTTGGTGCAGAAAAATTTGTACTCATTAACCGGAAAAATATTAATCTACTTTTTTTACAAACAAACGTACTGAATTTATTGCCAGCACCACATCGCTCAACCCCATTACTAACGCACCAAAAGTGGGTGTTAAAAAACCAAAAGCGGCAACCGGTATGGCTACAATATTATAGGCAAAGGCCCAGAATAAATTTTGTTTAATAGTTTTTAAAGTATGTTTTCCGAGGCCCAATGCTAAAGGCAATTTTTTTAGGCCATGGTTCATTAGTACCACATCTGCGGTTTGTAAGACTATTTGCGATGCATCTCCCATGGATATACCAATGGTGGCTTTTGCCAGAGCCGGGGCATCATTAATACCATCACCTACCATGGCAGTTGGCACAGCAGCACTTAAGGTTGTAATTTTTTCCAGTTTCTGCTGGGGTGTTTGTTCGGCTATTATTTCATCAACCCCTAATGTAGCTGCCAGCTGCTGGCATTTAGCCAGTCGGTCGCCACTTAGCAAAATGGTCTTAATACCTTTTGCTTTAAAATAACTAACTACGGAAGCAGCTTCTTCTCTTATCTCATCGGCCACATCTATCCACCCTACTAACACATCATCTTTTATAATGTAAACATTATGGTTTTCTTCTGTAGTTAAATAACTGGCTCCTTTAAAAGAAACCGCTTTGTAAATATTGCCTTCTTTTGTGGTGGCCTGCATGCCTAGCCCTTTTACCTCTTCTATTTTTTGCCAACGCAACATGTCTGTTGTTTTCCAATTGTTAGCAATACACAATGCAATGGGATGGTTAGAATATTTTTCTAATGAAAAAGCTGTTTTTTTAAAAGTTTGCTCATCAATAACTGCCGCATTAAAATAATAACCTGCAATAGTAAACTGCCCCGTTGTTAAAGTGCCTGTCTTATCAAACACTACCTGTTGTATTGTTTTAAAAGCTTCCAAACTTTTTGCATCTCTGAACAAAACCCCATTTTTTGCAGCACGCCCCAAACCCACTGCAATGGCAGCCGGTGTGGCTAAACCCATAGCACAGGGGCATGCAATTACCAATACCGCAATGCTGCGCATCAGTGCTTTAGTAAAATCGTCTAACACAAAATAGCTAACCCCAAAAGTTACCAGTGCTATAATTATAACTGCCGGCACAAATATGGCACTGATTTTATCAGCCATTTCCTGCACGGGTGGCTTATCCCCCTGTGCTTTTTTTACAAGGTCAATAATATTTGCCAGCACAGAATCTTTAGCTGCTGCAGTTACCTGTGCTTTCACCATGCCATCTGCAATTAAACTACCTCCAATTAATGTGTCTTTTGCATGTTTGGTAACCGGTAAACTCTCTCCGGTAATAATAGCTTCATTTACGCTGGCATCGCCCCATAAAATTTTACAATCAGCAGGCACTTGTTCGCCACTTTTAATTAAAATCAAATCTCCGTTTCTTAAATCTGTATTAGCTACCGGAAATATTTGCTCTTTATGTTCGTCATCAAAGGCTATCATATTAGCCATTACTTGCTGGCTTTTAGCCAATTTTTGCAAAGCTCTTTGTGTGGAGGCGATAGAAACATCTTCTAAATAATTACCTAAAAATACCAGCGTAATAATAGTGGCTGCCGTTTCAAAAAAAAGATACTCGTGACTCCCTAAAAAAATAGTACCAACAACACTATATACAAATGCAGCAGTTGCACCTAATGCTACCAGCACATTCATGTTAGGCACCCCTTTCGTAATACTCTTCCAGGCACTTTTACCAAAATAACTCATTCCTATTATGTACACAGGTGCACATAACCCCAATTGCACCCAAGGGTTCATTAGCCAATGAATATGCACCCACTTATCCAGCATGTGCAACATTAGCACCAGTGTAAATGGCAAACATATAAGCAGGTAGCGCAGGTATTTATTCATGGCAGGTTTAGCGCTGGCAGCACCGGCATTTTCATTTGTTACCACGGTATATCCTAAATCAGCAATGCCATTTATTAAAGTATCATCTGCTATTTCAATATTATTTTTATCAAATAAAACATCTCCATTAGCATAATTCACCTTTACGCTTTCCATGCCCTGCTTTTTTAAATAATTGGTAATAGAAAGTGCGCAGGTGGCACAATCCATACCCGCTACTTTCCAGTTGGTAGTGGCCTCATTTTTTTCTTGCGTATTCATACCACAAAGTTAGGCATTGCTGTGGGTGCCTTTTTACGCAGTTGGTAATAATATCAACACCGTGTTGCAATTTTACAGGCGGGGCCAGTACCTTTGCAACATTCATGCAGTATACTTACACTTTACAAGAAATTAATACGGCCGCGGCCGCGTTTTGGCAACAATACAAACAATACCGGGTGTTTGCCCTGCACGGACAAATGGGCGCCGGCAAAACCACTTTTGTACATGCTTTGTGCCAGCACCTTAATATCAGCAGCGCCGTTAGCAGCCCTACTTTTTCCATTATTAATGAATATGAAGGCAACAACCTGGTTGTTTATCATATTGACCTGTACCGCTTGCAAAACGAAGAAGAAGCAATAAGAGCAGGTATTGAAGATTGCCTCTACAGCCAACATATTTGCCTGATAGAATGGCCAGAGCGCATCCCCCTTCTTTTTGCGGAAGACACCTTGCACCTATACATTGAAAGCCTGAATAATACCACCCGTACCCTGCGGGTAGGTAATAAATAAGTATATTTGAAAACGGCTTCTATTAAATAAAAATAGGAGCCCGGCAATGGTACTGCTATAGAGCAGTTGTTGCGTCGCACACTTCAACTGTGGCAAAAGGTATGGGCCCTGAGTTTATTGGCTTATACAGTATTCTTTGGTTGAAGGGTGCGACGCAACGATTTAGCACAGCGAACCGCTGCTGGTTACCCTAACAAAAAAACACCGCATACTAACAGCATTACATGGCCCAGCAAAGACCTATCATCAGCACTTCCTTCAGCTACGAAACGCTGGAAGAAACATTGGACGTAAAGCCGAAAGGGCAACAGTTGCATATTGGCATACCAAAAGAAACCGCCTTTCAGGAAAACAGGGTGGCCTTAACGCCTGATGCAGTAGGTGTTTTAATTAGTAACGGCCATAATGTGGTTATTGAACATAATGCCGGCGATGCCTCTCACTTCAGAGATAAAGATTACAGCGAGGCCGGTGCCCGTATTGTATATGATAAAGCTGAAGTATTTAAAGCGCCTATATTGGTTAAAAGCGCTCCGGTGGTTGAAGAAGATTTGCCTTACCTGCAGTTAAACCAGGTAATTATTTCGCCCATACATTTAAGTGTGTTAAAGGCAGAGCTGCTGCAAAAAATGATGGATAAACGCATTACCGCCATTAGTTTTGAAAATCTTAAAGACGATAGCAGTACCTACCCCATTGTGCGCAGCATGAGTGAGATTGCGGGTAGCGCAGTAATGCTGATAGCGGCACAATACCTCGGTTCTGCCAACCATGGCAAGGGAGTGTTACTGGGTGGCATTAGTGGCATACCCCCCACCAAAGTAATTATTTTGGGTGCTGGCGTAGTGGGCGAATATGCAGCCCGTGCGGCATTGGCATTGGGTGCCTCTGTAAAAGTTTTTGACAACAGTGTATATAAACTAAAACGCATGCAGGAAAATATTGGGCAGCGTTTATGGACCAGTGTTTTAGAACCTCGCATTTTGGCCAAGCAATTAAAAACCTGCGAAGTGGCGGTGGGTGCTTTATATGGTACCGGTAACCGCACCCCAGTGGTGGTTACCGAAGAAATGGTAAGTAATATGCGGCCGGGCAGCGTTGTTATTGATGTAAGTATTGACCGGGGCGGTTGCTTTGAAACCTCTGAACTTACGTCTCATGAAAGCCCCATTTTTATGAAATATGGAGTAATACATTATTGCGTGCCCAATATACCCAGCGGATTTTCTCGTACAGCATCTCAATCTATCAGTAATGTGTTAATGCCTTTATTGCTGGAAGCCGGCGATGAAGGTGGTTTTGAAAACCTGGTGTGGCATAAAATACATTTGCGCACCGGCATTTACCTGTTTAAGGGGGCACTTACCAATTTTCATTTAAGCCAGCGGTTTGACCTTAAGTATACCGACCTGAATTTGCTGATAGCCAGCCAGCGCTAAGAAAGGGTTTAAAATAACAATCCCGCCGGTGGGCGGGACTGTTCAGCAGTTGGTATTGGTTATTTCAGTATGGCAAATGCCATGTAAAATGATAAAGTGTTTTCTGAAAGGGTTCAAATAAATATATATAAGTTACAGCAGTTGCATACACTAGTCATTAGAGGCAACATTTAAAATAAGAATGCTGCACGACCAGTTAAAAATTTTTTTAAAAAATTAAATAGTTGATTTTGATCATTTGCCGTACGATTGATTTTTTTGAACTACTATTTCTTATAAAAGCAATGCCATGCAGCTATTTGCGTTGGTAGTAGCACCGAAACCATTATTTTTGACAACATGTTTCCTATCTGTAAAAAAGAGGTACGACAATTTTTTAGCAGTCTTACCGGTATAATTGCCCTGGCAGTATTTCTGCTGCTAAACGGCCTGTTTCTTTTTGTTTTTCCTGATACCAATGTGTTTGATTTTGGCTATGCCAGTATGGAGAAGTTTTTTGAGCTGGCCCCCTGGATACTTACTTTTTTAGTGCCCGCCATTACCATGCGCAGCCTTGCTGAAGAATTTAAAGGCGGCAATTACGAAATACTACTAACAAAACCCATAAGTGCCGCTCAATTAGTAGGCGGCAAATACCTGGGTGCTTTAATAATTGTATTGCTGGCGCTTTTACCCACTGTTATTTATGTGTTTGCTGTGCAGGCCGTAAGCGCCGATAATGCAGGTATTGATACCGGCGGCACCATTGGGTCTTATATTGGCTTGTTGTTTTTAGCAGCGGTATTTACAGCCATTGGCATTTTCTGTAGCAGTTTTACAAACAATGCCGTAGTAGCCTTTATTATAAGTGCCTTTGCCTGCTTTTTATTATACACCGGTTTTAATGCCATCAGCCGCATACCTGCTTTAAGTGGGGGCGCCGATTATTATATTGAAATGCTGGGTATTGATTTTCATTACCGCAGCATTAGCCGGGGCGTTATAGACAGCCGCGATATTATTTACTTTATTACCATCATATTGTTCTTTCTGTTATTTACTAAAAGAAACCTTATTACACGCAAACCATAATGAAACAACTACTATCAAAAAAATACTGGTGGGTATTGGTGCTTTTGGTGCTGGTAGCTGTTAACTGGCTGGCCGCTCTCTTTCATTTTAGAATAGACCTAACCGCAGAAAAAAGATATACCCTGGCACCTGCCACAAAAACCTTATTAAAAAATTTAAAAGAACCAGTAAGTATTACTGTTTTCTTAAGTGGCGATATGCCGGCCGGCTTTAAAAAACTGGCTAATAGCAGTGCAGAAATGTTGCAGGAGTTTAAAGAAACCGGTAAGGGCAATATTACCTATCGCTTTGAAAAACCCGCAGAAGGTTTAACAGATAGCTTAAAAATTCAGTTCATAGACTCTTTACAAAGCATGGGCCTTAGCCCCATGAATGTTAAAGCACAAGTGAAAGAAGGCGAAGGACAAGAAGAACGTTATGTGTACCCCGGTGCAGTAATAGCTTATAAAGGCCGTATTACAGCAGTAGATTTTCTGCAGGGTCAAAGCAATGTAGATGGATTGAACTCTTTAAATAACGCAGAAGCTTTATTAGAGTACAAGCTGGCCAATACCATACAAAAAATTACACAAGACTCTGTGCCCTTAATTGGTTACCTGCTGGGCAATGGCCAACCTTTTAGCTATAATGTGTGGGATTTAATTGAACGCAGTCTTAAAAAAACCTACTCTTTTTCTTTTCTGCCTATTGATAGCGTAAAAGCCATTCCGCCTTTCTTTAATGCCTTGGTAATAACAAAACCTACACAAGCATTTACAGATGCGCAAAAATTAAAGCTGGATCAATACGTAATGCAGGGCGGAAAAATTTTATGGATGATTGATAACCTGTATGCAGAAATGGATAGCCTGCAGCGCAGCCAAAATGAATTTATTGCTTTTGACCGCGGCCTTAACTTGCAAGACCTATTATTTAAATATGGCGTACGCATTAATCAAGACCTGGTGCAAAGTATTGTGAGCGATAAAATACCTTCTGTAGTAGGTAATATGGGGGGCAAGCCACAAATAGAATTATTGCCCTGGCCGTATTTTCCGTTGCTTACAAATAGCAGCAACCACCCCATTGCAAAAAACTTAGATTATGTGGTAAGCCAGTTTCCAAATAGTATTGATACCGTGCAGGCTGTTGGTATTGCAAAAACTATTTTATTAAACGCAGCTGAAGCAAGGGCCTTAAACACACCAGCCAAAGTAAGCTGGAACAGTATTCAAACAGAAGACGATTTAAAAACGTTTAATAAACCCAATATACCTGTAGCTGTTTTGTTAGAAGGCAGTTTTACTTCTTTATACAATAACCGTTTAACCACGGCTATGAAAGATGAATTAAACAGCATTAACACCCCGTTTAAAGCACAGAGCAGCGCCACTAAAATGATTGTAATTGCCGATGGCGATATTGCTTTAAACAGCGTAAGCCAAACTGATGGGCCTTTGCAAATGGGCATGAATCCCTACACCAAAAACAAATATGCCAACAGCGAGTTTATTGCTAACTGTATAGAATACCTGGTGGGCAACAGTGGTATTTTAGAAACCCGCAGTAAAGATTTTACCCTGCGCCTGTTGGATAAAAAGAAACTGGAAGCAAATAAAACCATCTGGCAGGTAATTGCTATTGTGGTGCCGCTACTGCTGGTAATTATTTTGGGGGCACTTTATCAGTGGCTGCGCAAAAGAAAATATAGTAAGTAATTTTTTACAACAATAATTATAAAGCTGGTGTTATTTGCACCAGCTTTTGTTTTTCATAGCAGCAGCCGTTGCGTCGCACACTTGTACAGTTAGTCAGTAAGCTGGCAGAACCGAAAGTCAGAAAGATGCTTGTAAATAATAAAAGATTCTTTAGGACTTGCCGCCTGGTATTCTTCCGTACAAGTGTGCGACGCAAGGATGCCCAACCGGAGTTACAAATGCTGGTTACAAAAAAATTACGTTGCTAATACAGGCGGAAAAACACCTTTATGCATACGGGCTAAAAACTGGTGCATCTTTTCCATGCCATCTACATCTTTTACCACCAGGTAAAACAGGCGGCCATTTTGTTTTAGCTGTGCTTTGTTGGTTTGTGTTTGAATATAGGTAAGAATATCTCGAAAGATATTTGATTCGAAATACGGAGAGTCGGGGCGATTGATAAAATAGCAACGCAGGGTTTCGTCTTTCAAACTCATTTTTTCAAACCCTAACTGCACGGCCAGCTTGCGGCAACGCACGGTTATAAACAAATCTTCTACCTGCTGCGGTATGGGGCCAAAGCGGTCGTGCATTTCTGCATGAAAGCCCAGCAGCATTTCTTCATTGTCGCAATTATCTAAACGGGTGTAGAGCGATAAACGTTCTGCAATACTTTCTACATATTTATCTGGTATCAAAATTTCAAGATCGGTATCAATGGTGCAGTCGTGCACAAAATCATCCTGCTGCTGAATTTCATCTTTAAACACTTCTTTAAAGCGGGTGCGTTTTAATTCCCGGATGGCTTCGTCTAAAATTTTCTGATACATTTCAAAACCAATCTCTGCCATAAAACCACTTTGCTCTCCGCCCAGCATATTACCAGCGCCTCGTATATCTAAATCTCTCATGGCAATTTGAAAACCGCTGCCCAATTCGCTGTGTTGTTCTAATGTTTGCAGGCGCTTGCGGCTATCGCTGGGCAGTGTTGCTAATGATGGTGCCAGCAAATAACAGAATGCTTTTTTATTGCTGCGCCCCACACGGCCCCGCAACTGATGTAAATCGCTTAAGCCAAACTGGTGTGCATTGTTTACAATAATGGTATTTACATTAGGTATATCCACCCCGCTTTCTACAATATTGGTACATACCAATACATCGTATTTACGATCTATAAAATCTAAGATGCGCTGCTCCAGCTCAAACCCATCTAATTGGCCGTGTGCAAAGCCAATGCTTAAATCAGGACAAAGGCCTTGTATTATATTAGCCATTTCTGGCAAACCCATTACGCGGTTGTGTATAAAGAAAACCTGTCCGCCTCTTTCTGTTTCGTAATAAATAGCGTCACGTATAAAATCTTCATTATACCCATGCACTTCTGTTTGTATGGGCTGGCGGTTAGGCGGTGGTGTGTTAATAATACTTAAGTCTCTTGCACCCATTAAACTAAACTGCAGGGTGCGGGGTATGGGTGTGGCGGTTAATGTTAAACAATCTACATTGGTACGCAGGGTTTTAATTTTTTCTTTAGCGGCCACCCCAAATTTCTGCTCTTCATCAATAATCATGATGCCCAGGTCTTTATACTGCACGTCTTTTCCCAGCAAAGAATGTGTACCAATAATAATATCAATTTTACCTTCTTTTAATTTTTGTAAGGTTTCTTTTTTCTCTTTACTGCTTTTAAAGCGGTTTATATAATCTACCGTAACCGGAAAATCTCTCAAGCGGTCGCTAAAAGTTTTGTAATGCTGAAATGCCAAAATGGTAGTGGGTACTAATATTACGGCCTGCTTACCATCGCAACAGGTTTTAAAGGCAGCACGAATGGCAATTTCTGTTTTACCAAAACCTACATCGCCGCAAACCAAGCGATCCATAGGTGCGGGCAGCTCCATGTCTTTCTTAACATCTGCAGTTGCTTTGGCCTGGTCTGGTGTGTCTTCATAAATAAAAGACGCTTCCAGTTCAGTTTGCATATAATTATCCGGCGTATGCTGAAAACCCAATTGCGCCTTACGCTGTGCATACAGTTTAATTAAGTCAAAGGCAATTTCTTTAACTCTTATTTTTGTTTTTTCTTTCAGCCGGTTCCACACATCGCTGCCCAATTTATTAATCTTAGGCACATTGCCTTCTTTACCGGTGTACTTAGAAATTTTGTGCAGCGAATTGATATTTACATACAGTATATCACTGTCTTTATAGATAATACGCACGGCTTCCTGCAACCTTCCATTTACTTCTAATTTTTGCAAGCCACTGTAAGTGCCTACGCCATGATCAATATGGGTTACATAGTCGCCCGGTTGTAAATCTCGCAGGGTGCGCAGGGTAATGGCCTTATTTTTATTGTAGGCCTGTTTTACTTTGTATTTATGGTAGCGCTGAAAAATTTGGTGATCAGTATAACACACCACTTTTAAATCATCATCAATAAACCCTTCGTGTATAGAAACAGGTACTGGTGTAAAAGCAATTGCTGCTTTCAGATCTGTAAAAATGCTGTACAGCCGCTCCAGCTGTTTGGGGTTGTCAGCAAAAATATAAATACTGTATTTAGCCGCTTCGCGGTTTTTTAAATCTTTAATCAGTAAATCAAACTGGCGGTTAAATGCCGGTTGTTGTTGTGTTTTAAAATTAATTTCAAAACATGCTCTTCCCGGAAACAAGGGCTCTCTGCCAATTTCAACAACATGGCGTTGTTGTATTTGCTGCACCAATACGTCTACCGGCACAAAATCATTTACGGTAATTACTGTTTTCTCCAGCTCTTCTTCTTCATTCAGCCGTTCTTTTTTTGCGCCACCTGTTTCTTTGTAATAAGTAATGTAAGCATCCAGGTCTTCCTGCTGTTCTTTCACTGCGGCTTCAATCACATCCCAATCCTGCATCCATACCACCGTGTTCTCTGGCAAAAATTCAAACAGCGATACTTTTTCACTGCTATCAAACTGTGTTTCTACATTTGGTATAATGGTTACCTGCAACAATTTGCGCTCACTCAATTGTGTTTCGGGGTCAAACAGCCGTATTGAGTCAATATCATTTCCAAACAACTCTACCCTATATGGTTTTTCGTTGCCAAAAGAATAAATATCTAAAATACCACCTCGTACAGCAAACTGCCCTGGCTCATACACAAAATCAGTACGCTCAAAACCATAATCAACAAATTTTTCCAATGTAGCATCCACATCCAAAACATCTCCTGCCTTTAAGTAAATCATATTACCTGCCAGTGCTTTGGGCAATACTACTTTTTCAAACAATGCCTCTGGGTACGTAATTAATATTTTTTTATTGCCGCCCTGACTTAGTTTGGTCAATGCTTCTGTGCGCAGCATTACATGGCTGCTATTAAGCAATTTAAAATTTTTCTTATTCTTAAATGATGAGGGAAAATAAAACAGGTCTAACGCCTTAGTTAAACTTTCTACAGAGTTATGAAAGTAAGCCGCTTCTTCAGCATCATTCAGCACCACCACATGGTTCAGTTGTTGTGTTGCATTGTGCATAAACAAAGCACTCAAAACAAAAGAAGGGGTACTACCCTGCAAATTGTGCAGGTAAAGTTGCTGGGGCTGAGACATAGTAATCCTGTCCGCAATGCTAAAAATGCGGCCATCCATCACATATCCCTGCTGCAGCGTCTCTAAATTCATCGGGCGGCAAAGATAAGCGCTTTCTTATTTTAACCTATTCGTTGCAAAAAGAATTTATAGAATGGTAACCGGCTGTTGTATAGCTATTGGGCAGTAGTTGCGTCGCACTCTTCAACAGCAACGCCTTGTGCAGCTATTGTATTTAGAAAACCACTAAATGACTCATAAAGCCCAGCAAAATTTGCCCTGTATTATTATTCTGAAGACCAAATCGGTTACGGGCATAATCAGAATAGCGGTTAAACTTACCCACATAACTTAAAAACACTTTTATATTATGTTGCTTGTTCAGGTGGCATTCAACAGAAGAAGTATAGGTCCAAGAGTTTCTTAACCGGTTTGTTTTACCAACACTGTTATCTGGGTTAGCCATCCAGTAACTGGAGCTGAGCATTCCTATAGTTGTTGCACTGATGTTTGGTGTAAAAAAATATTCGCCCCGCACCCAATGTTCAATATAGTTAACATCATGTAGGCGGTTAGAAAAGTCGTTACCCAAATAACCACTCACCACAGCTGTTCTGTCTAAAGCTTCGTTACTATACCTGAAATCGTATTGAAGTGTAAGGCCATTTTTTTTATACTGATTACCCAACACTATCTGGTTCAGGTGCCTGTTTTTTGCTAAATTAAAATTACTGTAACTCCACTTGGTGCTAAAAACCTGGTTAGCAAAACTACCGTTCCAGTTAAGGGTTATACCCAATGGTGCTTTAGAAGCGGCAGCACCCGGGGTATTGCCATAGTTCTGCTCAAAACTTCTGGAGCTGGAATTAGCAAGTTGAAAACTAAATCTGTGATTGGGCGAAACCCGGTAGTTGGCTTTTATGGCACCCAAAAAAACATCGCCATTAGAAATCCAGTCGTTATACACCACCATGGTAATGGGGTTGTAAAAAATTTCATACCCACCAAACTCACCAAACATTTTACCTGCAGTTAAAACCAGTTTAGAAGTGGCTTCGTATTCTACATAGGCAAGGTCAATCGTTCTTCTTAGTAAATCTACCGTGGCAGCATCTGCAGCGCTGCGGCTATACACATCTCTGAAACGTACTTTCAATTTTTTAGAAACCCGGCCTATCACTTCCATACGCACATCATTTGCTCTAAACTGCGAGTTTATCAACTCACCATTTACAAAATTGTTATTTAAAGCAAAGCGCATATTGGCTATCATATTTACATCTCGCACAAAGCTGCCTTCTTTATTAATTTTAATAAGGGGCTGTGTTTTTAAAACAGCACTATCAAATTGTGCTTCTTCCAACTCCTGACACAGCGCACAAACACTAAAGAGCGCACATACTAAAAACAGCGCTATTCTTCTTAAAGAACGTTTCATGTTGTCAATAATATTATTCATTACAGGTATTCTAAAAAATTAAAGATGGCAGCCGCTTTATAACAACGCCTTTTGGGCTTAGCTAATTGCCTTTTTGCGGTAAGCTTGCCAGTAGCTTACTTTAGATACCGGTTAAAAATACAAAACAACGGGTAAAAGTAATGGGTACCCGCTTTTGAGATAAGTGTTTTAATATATTAGCTGGCGGTACTTTAATTGCTGAAGCGGGTTGTTTGCCTTGTTGAACAAGGCACTGCTGTTAACTGTTGCGACGCAATCCCGAAGTTTCGGGACTTAACCGGAGTTACAATGGCCTGTTACCAAAAAAAATATTTGTGTAATAATTTAAAGCCTTGCATCTGTTAAAAAAAAGATGCCATGAGAAAATTTATTGCCACCGCTTTTGTGGTGCTTATAGTTACCACCATACGGGCACAGATAGCGCAATTAACCGTAAGCGATAAAACAGCGAACGTATACTTAAAAGAATTACAGGTGGATGTAAAAGTAGCCGGGCCGGTAGCCACTACCACCATGCAACTGGTTTTTGAAAACAAAACAAGCCGTGTGCTGGAAGGTGAATTGAGTTTTCTGTTGCCGGAAGGTGTGAGTGTATCCCGCTATGCTATTGATATAAATGGCCGGTTGCGTGAAGCCGTGCCTGTTGAAAAAGAAAAAGGCACACAGGTATTTGAAGCTATTGAACGCCGCCGTGTTGACCCCGGCCTGCTGGAGCGTACGGAGGGCAATAATTTTCGCACCCGCATTTACCCCATTCCGGCCAATGGCACCCGCACGGTTGTAATCGCATATGAAGAAGAATTGGGTTACAACAAAAAAAATCAACTGCATTGCCGTTTTTAAATTAAATGTGCTGGTATTACAGAACACATTGGCCCCGGATGTGGATCAAAGCCCGGATGACCTGAGCTTTAACGAATGGAATAATAATTACACAGCAAGTATTGAAAAATATAATTACACCCCATCAAAATCATTAGAGTTTAGCATACCCAAGCAACAGAATTT
>REAR01000180.1 GCA_004295245.1 Sphingobacteriales bacterium
ACCACTGAACAATACAGGGAATGACAATACACCTAATACCGCTGTAAAGAATAGTGCCCAAATGGTTAAAGGAATACGAGTCATACTCATACCCTTGGTACGCATGTTTAATACCGTAGAAATATAGTTTAAGCCTCCTAATAAAGATGAAACCACAAACAGTGCCATACTCACTAACCACAAATCCATACCAATTTTAGAACCAATGCTGGCATCGCCCAATGCACTTAATGGAGGGTAAGACGTCCAACCACCACTTGCAGGACCTGTTTGTACAAATAAAGAAGATAGCATAACAATACTAGCTAACCAGAAGAACCAGTAAGAAAGCATGTTTAAAAAAGGAGATGCCATATCACGGGCACCTATTTGTAAAGGAATTAAGAAGTTGGCAAAGGTACCACTCAGGCCAGCTGTTAATACAAAGAACACCAACACCGTACCGTGCATGGTAACCAATGCATAATAAAACTCTGGATCTAATTTACCACCCTTGGCCCAATGACCTAAAATATCTTCTAACCAAGGAAATGATTGATCGGGGAAACCCAATTGTAAACGAAAGATAACAGACATTAAACCGCCTAAAAATGCCCAGATAATACCAGATATAAGAAATTGTTTGGCAATCATCTTATGATCCTGACTAAAAACATATTTGGTAATAAATGTTTCTTTATGATGATGCACATGGTGCTCATCATGGTGGCTTTCATGGTGGGTATGCACTTCTGCTCCGTGTCCGTGAATTACAGCTTCATTGCTCATATCAAAATTCTTTTAAGAATAACAATTTTAAAAACAGTTATAAAAAGCCTCTTTATTTTTTTACTACTGCCGCAATTGCTTTAGCAGTAGTATCTGCAGCTGGTGCTGCTTCTTTCAATTTATCCAGTACGGCTGTTTTATATTTGGGTTCTTGCTTAATTATATAAGCATCGTACTCTGCCTGTGTTACCACATCTACAACACCTCTCATAGAGTAATGTCCTTTACCACACATCTGATCACAAGAAATTTCATATACAAAATTTGGGTTGCCGGTTTTTTCTTTCATTTCCTTAGTGGTAAATCTGGGTGTAAACCACATGGTGGTGGGTGTGCCGGGCACCGCATCCATTTTCATACGAAAATGCACTAAGCCCACATCATGAATCACGTCTCTTGAATTAATAATCAGTTTAACGGGTTTATTAACTACCAACATTAATTTATCATCTCTTACAATATCATCCTGCGCTGCTTTATCATCCCAAATTAAACCCAGCGAATTATCTTTAGCATCGCTGATATTTTTATAGTACTTTTTTCCAAATACACCGTCTTTCCCTGGGTATCTGTAAAACCAGCCAAACTGCTTACCGGTTACTTCTACTACGGTAGCGTTTGCAGGTGCGTCTCCGGTGATTTTATACCAGTAAAACAAGCCAAACCCTACTAATACTGTTAAGAAAATAGCAGGCACCACGGTCCAGACTAACTCTAATTTATTGTTATGTGGAAAGTAAAACGCCTTTCTTTTTTCTGAGTACTGATATTTAAAAGAAAACCAAAACAGTAAAACTTGTGTAAGTACAAATACAATACCTGTAATAGCAATAGAGATATACAGCATTCTGTCAATATCAACGCCATGATCTGAAGCCGCTTCTCCGAGTATTTTACCTTTATATAATTCATTACACCAGTATACACCGGCCATACCCAGTACCAGAAAAGCCAATAACAAAAAACCATTAATACGGTTATTTTGTTCAAAGGTTTTCTTTTCTCCTTTTAAAACGGCCACATACTCACTTGCCTTTGCAATCTGAAAAGTGATCAGAAAGCCTAATAATAAAATAGCTAATATGAAGATAGTTGTCATAACCGCTGCTCTATTTGAAATTCAATGTTTAAAATTATAATAGCACTCGTTCTCTAAATCCTTCTGTTTAATTTCTAGGTATGATGAATAACACTTTCTTTAAAGAAAGGATGATTCTTAGCATACAATGCGTTCTTACTTAGGGCTCTTCCGGTAGCAAACAAAATAATACCCACAAAGCCTGCAGCAATACCAAAGTCAAACAAATTCAACTCAACATGATCTTTGAAATTGCCCGGGAAAACCATTTGATAAAAATCTAACCAATGGCCAAAGATGATAACCACAGCCATAATAGTAATGGTAGTATAGTTTCTTTTTGAACTACGGCGCATTAAAATTAACAACGGCGCCAGGAAGTTAATAATCAGGTTCAGGAAGAAAATATATTTATAAGGACCCTTCACCCGTGGCAGGAAGTAGACTGTTTCTTCCGGAATATTTGCATACCAGATTAACATATACTGAGAGAACCATAAATACGTCCAGAATACAGAGAAGGCAAACATAAACTTACCTAAGTCATGCAGGTGCTCTTCACTTACCACTTCCAGGTAACCTTTATTTTTTAAGTATACCACAAACAATGCAATCAACGACATGCCTGATACAAATGAACTTGCAAACGTATACCAGCTATACATGGTAGAATACCAGTGTGCATCAATACTCATTAACCAAAGCCAGGGTACGGTAGAAGCAACTGTTAAAGCAAACCATACAATAAAAATGGCTGCCCAGATGGTATTTTTAAAAATATATTTTTTTCCTTCGGCAACACTGGTAATTGGTGTTTCATCCAACTCTCTGGAAAGCTTTCTCATTTTAATACCCAGAATGGTCCATAAACCAATTGAAAGTATCGTCCAGGTATAAAAGAAACCTGAATTCAGAAAAGCAGACTTGCCTTCCAATAATTTATCGCCATGCGGGTGTAGCCAATGGTAAATATGAGGATCTGTTGCAACCAGACAAACCAAAACTATTAATGAAATAATACCTAAAGGAATTACAGCTGTTGAAATAGCCTCAGGTACACGGCGGAACGACATTTGCCAACCACCCCACGCCAGTGTGGTAACACAAACAAAAAACATACTGGCATTTACCACTAACAGAAAATAAACACTGTTATGCAATAGACTGCTCCAAAAACGAGCTTTATGATGGGCATCGTGACCGGCACCGTACATAAAGAAACCTACCAGCAGCGATACAAGACCGATCCCCATTAAAATATACGACCACATTTTGTAGCGACTGGTTACCTGAAATTGTTCTTTTAATGCAAATGACATTCTTTGACTATTTATAGTTCGTTCAAATCAATTTAAATTACTTAACAGCTTTAGCAGAATCAGTAGCGGCCGGTGCAGCTGTAGCAGGTGCACTTTTCTCTCTCTGTTTGCTCTTAATATAATGTACAATCATCCAACGTTGTTTAGGGCTAACCTGAGAGGCATAAGAACCCATCTGGCCTTTTCCATAAGTAATTGAATAAAACATGGTACCCTCACTCATCTTATAATAAATACCACTTTGAATAGAAGGCTCAATCAAATTGGCGGGTGCTGCTAGATATGGACCATCTGACCCATCGGGACGTACCACTAAAGGACCCTTTCCATCAAGTTTGGCGCCATGACAAATACCACAGTTTACCAGATACAATCGCTCTGCTTCTATCATATTTTCTGCAGATAAAGCAGGCAAAGGGTTTTGTAAACCCGCTGATGCATTGTAACCACCAGTGGTATCTTTTAAAATTTCATAATGCGCTTCATCGCCCCTTTTAACGGTACCGGCAACAGGACTTGCATTATAAAAAATACCCGAGTCTGACAATTCTTTATGGTCTGCATATGTTTCATATGCCCGGCTGTAAGCCATATCTGGCATATATGCATTATTAGGATTACGCTTTACATCGCTGCAGCTTTGTGCAATAACTATTGCTACAAAAAAGGCGGATAGTACTAATAATTTCTTCATTTGTATTCTTAAATAAATTCTTTCAATTAGTTTATGCTGTAGCACTGTGCTCCTCACGTATCATATTATCAAATGGCTTGCTGTCATTATCGTAGCGTCCCAGCCACCAACCAGTTTCTGCTTCTTGTACATGCACTTCTTTGGCACCTACACTGTTTAAAAAATTAATAATTTCTACTTCGTTTGATTTTGCTGTTAACTCAATGGTCATTACAAATAAATCATCGGTGGCACGTGGGTGGAAATGATGTTTTTTTACAAAAGGAGCCAACTGACACAAATAGCAAAAGGTTAATACCATTCCTACTGCAGCAAATAACACTGTTAACTCAAACATAATGGGTATCCATGCTGGTAAAGCAAAATGAGGTTTACCGCCTATATTCAGTTCCCAGTCTTTAGTAAATACCCAACTAATAAATGAAAGCGCCGTGGTGGTACCAGTAATACCATAAATAAAACCAGCAGTATGCAAACTGGTATCACGCAAACCCATAGCATGGTCTAAACCATGAATGGGAAAAGGTGTATACACATCGTGCATTTTATACCCGGCTTTGCGTACGTTTTTTACCGCCGGAAACAATACCGCCTCATCATCAAAACAACCCACTACAAATTTTTTAACAGCCATATTATTTAGTTCTAGAGTTGATAGTTAAAATTATGCTCCGTGATCGTGTGAATGTTCATGTACAAAAGCTTCTGTGCTTTGTGTTTCAATGTTACCCATATTACTTTTAAAGCCTTCTCCGTTTTTCTTAAGTATATGTTTAATTTCTGCCACCGCAATAACGGGGAAGAACTTAGAAAACAGGAAATAACAGGTAAAGAACAATCCAAACGTACCCAAGTAAAAGCCCACCTCAAAAATAGAAGGTGCGTAATATGTACTCCAGCTACTGGGTATATAATCGCGGTAAATGGATGTAACAATAATTACAAAACGCTCAAACCACATACCTACGTTTACAATAACACTCATAAAAAATGTAAACACAATATTTCTTCTCAGTTTAGAGAACCAGAAGAACTGAGGCGCTAATACGTTACAACCCATCATCAGGTAATAACTCCATGCATAAGGAGTAGTTAAATCCCAACGGTTTCTAAAGGCCGCAGCCTCATAAGGGTTTTGTCCGTACCATGAAATAAACAACTCAGTAATATAGGCCACACCCACAATTGAGCCCGTCAACACAATTACTTTATTCATTACTTCAATATGCTCCAGTGTAATATAATCTTCCAGCTTCAGCACTTTACGGGTAATAATCAACAGGGTTTGCACCATGGCAAAGCCCGAGAAAATGGCACCCGCCACAAAGTAAGGAGGAAAGATGGTGGTATGCCAACCCGGTATTACCGATGTAGCAAAGTCGAACGATACAATGGTATGTACTGATAATACCAGCGGTGTACTTAAACCAGCCAGTACTAATGATAAGGCTTCATGACGCTGCCAGTGTTTGGTAGAGCCCGTCCAGCCAAAGCTGAGCAAGCCATACATAAACTTTCTCCATTTCAATTTAGCACGGTCACGCACCGTAGCCAGATCGGGTATTAAACCGCAGTACCAGAATAATAATGATACGGTGAAGTAAGTAGAAATTGCAAACACATCCCACAACAGCGGAGAGTTAAAGTTAACCCATAACGGACCCCGGCTATTGGGGTAAGGCAATACAAAAAACGCCATCCACACACGGCCCATATGCCATATAGGAAACTGGCCCGCACACATTACAGCAAAAATCGTCATCGCTTCAGCAGCACGGTTTACTCCCGTTCTCCAACCTTGACGAAACAGCAGTAATATGGCCGAAATAAGTGTACCGGCATGACCAATACCTACCCACCATACAAAGTTGGTAATATCCCAACCCCATCCAATGGTTTTACCCAGGTTCCACTGGCCAATACCATACGTAACCTCTCGGTAAACGCTGTATGCACCAAACAACAGCAAGGCCACAGAAATTAAAAAGCCAATCCACCATAAACGCGATGGGCTGGTTTCTATTGGTCTCACAATATCTTCTGTTACCTGGTGATAATTTTTTTCGCCAGTTACCAATGGTTCACGAACCTGCGATTCGTATCTGAGTAATGCCATAATCTTATTTAGCTTTAGGCTTTAAGCAATTAGCTTTTAGCTTTTATTTTATGTAACAAACTATCTCTCTTTATTCAACATCGTTGTGTCACACTCTTCATCTGCATCTCTTTGCTCAGCGGTACACTACCGTACAAGTGTGCGACGCAACGGCTGCTCCATACTTATTCAACAGCCGGGTTCATTCTCTTTTATTAATGATGCGCGGCTTCTTTAGCGCCTTCTTTCTTTTCTTCATCATGTGCTTCTTCATGCCCGCCGGCAGCCAGCACATCGCTGTTTCTAACCTTGGCCAGGTAGCTAACATTTGGCAATACGTGTATCATTTCTAAAGAATAGAATAAGCGGTTTACGTTTTCTGTACGCACTTTGCTTACTTCACTTTCTTTATTGTTTACATTACCAAACACAATAGCATCGCCGGCACATGCTTGCTGACAAGCTGTTTTAACATCACTATCTTCTAAAATTCTATTTTCTTTTTTAGCTTTTAACTTGCCTTCTTGTAAACGTTGTACGCAGAAAGAACATTTTTCAATTACACCGCGGCTTCTTACGGTAACATCTGGGTTTAGTACCATGCGGGTTAATTCATCATTCATCATCAAAACACTGTCGTCTAAACCACCCACTATACCAAACTCTTGGTTGTCTTTAAAGCTATCTGCGCCCATATAATCGGCCCAGTTAAAACGGCGTACTTTATAAGGACAGTTGTTGGCACAATAACGGGTACCAATACAACGGTTATAAGTCATTTGGTTTAAACCTTCACTGCTGTGGTTGGTAGCAGCTACCGGGCAAACGTTCTCGCAAGGGGCGTTGTCGCAATGCTGGCAAAGCATTGGCATAAACACCGTTTGTATGCTGTCTGCATCATTTGGGTCTCCGGCAAAATAACGGTCAATACGCAACCACTG
Source organism: Sphingobacteriales bacterium (assembly GCA_004295245.1). Classification (GTDB taxonomy): domain Bacteria; phylum Bacteroidota; class Bacteroidia; order Chitinophagales; family Chitinophagaceae; genus JACMLD01. Next base: position 6,896 of record REAR01000180.1, read on the forward strand.
CATATCATGAAAACGCATTACCTCACTTTTACCCACCACCGCAATATTGTTTTCGGCATTACAAGCTACCACACAGGCACCGCAACCAAAACAACTATTCATATCCACACTCATACCCCATTTAACACCGGGCCTGTCGTAAACCCCGTAAATGGTACCTTCTTTTTCAAAATCTTTTACACCACCCCAGGCTTTTAACTCGGCCTCTCTGCCATCTAAAATTGCAGTAGGGTTCTTTTTATAGGCTGCCAATAACTCTTCTTTTACCACTTCATGGCGGCCTTCGTAAGAAGAGTGTGTTTGGTTTTGAGCAATTGGGTATTTATCTGCTGTGCTTTTAGTTATTGCTGCAGTAGTAATATTCCAATTAGTTGAGGTGGCTAACGTGTAGGCATTTTTACCGGCATTTTTTACAGCCATCCCCACTTTTTCTGAGTGGCCAAAACCAACAGCTATAGCAATGGTATCTTTTTGCATACCGGGCACAATCAAAGCTGCCAGCGTTAAAGTGGTATTGCCAACTTTAACATCAACCTGTGGCTTTTCAGGGTTTACCTCGTAGGTATCTGCCTGTTGGCGATCGGTAATATCTATTCCTAATAATTCTTTTCCTGCGGCGGGAGAGATCATGGCATAATTGTCCCAGCATGCTTTGGTTACAGGGTCGGCCAATTCTAATAGCCATGGGTTATTTGCCTGGCGGCCTTCGCCAACACCTACTTTTTGGTATAATACCAGCTCATATTTACCGCCTTTTTTAGCACTGCTAATGGCAGCAGTGGCATCTGCCAAACGTGCGGCATTGTAAGCAGTTCCGGCACTGGCAGCTACAGGCTCATTTACACCATCCATTAATAATTTGGTATAAGCTGCTTCTCCGCCCAATTTAGTTACCCAATAATTTTTAAAATAATCGTGGTAGCTAACTGTGCTGCCGCTCCATTTTAATAAACTGTCTTGTAACTGGCGTGTTTTAAATAATGGGTTAATGGTAGGTTGTAAGGTGCTAATGTATCCTTCTTTTACCTGTGCATCGCCCCAGCTTTCCAGGTAGTGATGTGAAGGCACAATGTATTTACACAAATCGGTTGTTTCATCCATACGGTCTGCAAGACTTACAGTTGTAGCTACTTTGGCGAGTGCTTTTGCAAAACGGGCACCATCAAAATAGTTGTACACCGGGTTGGCTTCATATGTTAGCAATGCATTTACATTACCCGCTTCCATATCGGCTACCAAAGCAGCCATTTCACTATCCAATCCCTGGCGTATTAATAATGGGTTTGCCCAGTTAACCGTAGTACCATTGGCACCAATAGCTTCATTAATAGCATTAACTACCAATTGCACACTTACATCATTACTGCCGCTTACTACTAAGGCAGCGCCTTTATGCGCATTTAATGCAGCCACTGTTTTTTCTACCCCTTTCTTTACGTTATCGCTTACGCCAGTTACAGTTTGGCCGTTTAATGCATTTAACAACGCCACTGCAACAGCACCTGCTTCTGAGGGTTTGTGTGTGTAACGCTCATCGGCATTTGCACCCGTCATGCTCATCATACTCTCAAACTGAATATGCTTGCTCATCTCTGGGTTGGCAGGATTTATTTTTCTGCCGGCTGCATAGCCTTTTTGATATTCAACACTGTTCAGCCAGGTACCTAAAAAGTCGGCACCCAAGCTTACAATTACTTTTGCTTTTTCAAATTGATAAGAAGCAATGGCTCTTTTTCCGTAGCTGGCTTCGTTGGCTTCTAATAAAGCGCTGTAAGAAACACCATCATATTGTACATGGCGGCTACCGGGGTATTTGGCCAAAAATTCTGCTATAATTTGTTTGGTAGAAGGAGAGGTAATTGTAGCAGTTAATAACACCACTTTACCAGCAGCCAAACCATCTGCAATTGATTTATCAATATTTTCAAATGAGGCTGCAGTAAATCCGTTATTACCTTTTACTAATGGAGAACGAAGACGGGCAGTATCATATAAATCTAATACAGATGCCTGCGCTCTTGCAGTGGTACCGCCATTGTTAATAGCAGAAAGGGTATTGCCTTCTATTTTTATAGGGCGGCCGTCCCGCACTTTTGCCACAACAGCAATAGCATCTCCACCAGAAACAAAGGTAGTGGCATAATAATCTGACACGCCGGGTACCAGATCTTGTGGCTTATTTACATAAGGAATTACTTTTTTTACAGGCACTTCGCAACCGGCAGCTACGGCTGCAGCTGCAGTACTAAAGCCTAAATACTTTAAAAAGTCTCTGCGGGCAGTATTAGCATTTGCTAAGTCGCCTAAACTTTCTGCCATGCTTTCTTCCTGAAATTCATCCTGCTGTTTCTTTTGAAAAGACTCAGAGTTTGTAAACTCACCAAAGCTTTGCCAGTACTTTTTTTGCTCCATTATAGAAATTTGAAAATTGATCAGTTAAATGTTTTCAGAACCACACACCCGGCGGGGTTTATTAATAGTGACATTTCTGGCACTCAGTACCGCCAATCATCTCTACTGTTACGCTATCTACTTTTTTATTCTTTATATCATTATGAAATTTCTCGTAAATGCTGTAAAACTTATTGCCTTCGCCGGTTTTTGGATCGTAAAAATTCACCTTGCTTTCGCGGTGGCAGTTTACGCACCAGCCCATGCTTAAATCGCTAAACTGGTATACTTCACCCATTTCTTGTATAGGACCATGACAGGTTTGACACTGCACTTTGCCAGCACGGGTGTGCTGTGAGTGGTTAAAGTAAACGTGATCGGGCAGGTTATGGATTTTTACCCATTCAATAGGCTGCTGCTTATCGTTGTATTTTTTTGTTGCAGGGTCATAACCTGCTGCTTTGTAAATTTTCTGAATTTCTGCAGTACCATCTACCTTGGTGCCATCTTCTTTAAACAATTCTTCTCCTTTGTATTCTGCAATAGTGGTATGGCAGTTCATACACAGGTTTACAGATGGAATATTTGCATGCTTTCCCTCGTAAGCACCATTGTGGCAATACAAACAACTAATTTGGTTGGTACCTGCGTGTACTTTATGAGAGTAATAAATAGGTTGCTCTGGCTGGTAATCTTTATTACGGCCCAGGCCAACAGCCCCTTGTATGGTTAAATAGCCCCCAATTACAAATAACACCACTGCAAAAACAGCTATATAAGATTTGTTTTTATAAAACGCTATTGGTTCAGCAGAAGGAATACCATCTTTATCATCGGCCAGTTTGCGCAGGTTGCTGTTTACCTGTAATAATATTAAGGTTATAATAGCCAGTATTAAAGTAAGAATGCCGTATAAAAGACTGTTATCGCTGGCTGCTGCCTTATCATCTGGGTTACCTCCATCTGGTGTTGGAGGTTTAGGCCCACCTTTAGGCGGCGCCTCACTTACATATTTCAATATAGCCGCAATATCTGCATCTGCTAAACCTGTAAAAGTGTTCATGGCTGTTTTATTCCACTGAACATATAAATCGTTAAAATACTTATTACCAGTAGCTAAAACCGCCTGGTTATTCTTAATCCATGCATACAGTAGTTTTTGATCGGGCACCCGATCTTCAACACCTCTCAAGGCCGGACCTGTAAGATTTGCATCTATAGCATGGCACGATTTACAGTTGGCTTCAAATAGCTCTTTGCCATTTGGTTGCGCTAAAGCAACAAAAGAAACAAACAAAAACACAATGGAAAATAAGCTGCGGACTACTAATCTGGAAAATGGTCTATGATAAATCATAAGCTGAAAGAATATCGGTGATAAAAGGAAACCTTTCCTTGGTCGGCTGCAAAAATAAGTCAGGAAATCAACAAAATATCAACATGTTAAAACTTTTTTTGAGCCGCATCCAGCTTGCGTTTCAGCAGATTGTTTAATTATTTTTATTCAATCTGTCATTATTTTGTCAACTGTTTAAGCCTTGTTCAATTTTATTGAAATAACTGTTTACAACAAATTTTTTTGCCGCACTTTTGCACCTATGTTTAAACGCCTGCAACAAAAATGGAAGGTAAACGGTTGGCAGCTTTTTTTAATTCTCTGCGTTTTTGCCATTACCGGTTCTACCACCGCATGGATTTCTAAGAGCATTACCTCCTGGGTGGGGCTTACCCCGCAATCGCCCCTATTGTACCGTGCCGGCCTGCGCACTCTTGTATTGTTATTTGGCTATCAGGTTATCATTTTAGTGGTTTCTATTCCTTTTGGGCAGTTTAATTTTTTCTGGAACTATGAGAAAAAAATTCTTCGCTGGCTGGGCAAACTAACTGGCATTATTAAAAAAGACAACCCCTCTAATTCATAATTTTTTTAGTTGGGTAACCGGCAGTGTAACTCCGGTTGGGCAGCCGTTGCGTCGCACTCTTGTACCACACAATATAAATAAACATTTAAGTGGCACCCCGCTTTAGCGGTGGTACAATTGCAGGTTAATGGTCTATCGTTTATAATCAATGGTATGCTATAAACCATTAACTATTTGACCATGGCCATACTAAAGTACAAGAGTGCGACGCAACCAAAGCCGCTATGAAAAACAACCGCCCGTTACCAAAAAACTTCCTTAAAATAAACTTTTGAAACAGTAGTTTTGGCGCATGATTCAATTGGCCATTTTTGCATCGGGGGCTGGTTCTAACGCCCAAAAAATTATAGACCATTTTAGAAACTCTGCTGCCATTAATGTGGCTTTAATTGCCTGCAATAAACCGGGTGCCGGTGTTTTAGCCATTGCCCAAAGAGAAGGTATAGCCAGCCTGCTGATAGAAAAAGAGGCATTTTTTACAGGCGATGCCTATGTGCCGGTTTTAAAAGAAAAAGAAATAGATTTTATAGTGCTGGCTGGCTTTTTATGGAAGGTACCGCCGGTTTTAATTGCTGCTTACCCCGGTAAAATAGTAAACATTCACCCGGCGCTGTTACCTAAATATGGCGGCAAGGGCATGTATGGTAACCATGTGCATGAAGCAGTGATTGCTAATAAGGAAAAAGAAAGCGGCATCACCATTCATCTGGTAGATGAATTGTACGACCATGGCCGCACGTTATTACAAGCCACCTGCCCGGTAACAGCTACCGATACGGCCAGTAGCCTGGCCCAAAAAATTCATCTGCTGGAACATTATTACTACCCAAGGGTTATTGAACAGGAGCTGCGTTTGCAAAAACATAGTTAAATAACCTTTATTAACCCAAGCCGCTGGCAAACTTGTTATAATATCACACTTTTAAAAAAGCATTTGGCAAATTTTTACCGGCATATTATTTTTTTGGCAGCCTTTATGGTGTTTCTGTTGGGTACCAAAGCGCAACTGCGCATTAGCGGAACGGTGTATGATATTACGCGGATACAACCCCTGCCCGCAGTTAGTATTATGAGCAGCTCGGGCACCGGCACCGTTACAGATTCTAACGGGCATTACAGTTTAATGGTGCTGCCAAAAGATTCTATCTGGTTTTCTTACCTCAACAAATCAACCCCCAAATATGCCGTAGCCACCATTGGTAACGCTGGTAATTTTGATATTTCGCTGCATGTGCCGGTTACTGAGTTAAGAGAAGTGAGAGTGTTGCCCCGCAATTATAAAATGGATTCATTACAAAACCGGTTAGACTATGCCAAGGTTTTTGATTACCGCAAGCCCGGCTTACGTATCAATTCAGCACCATACAGTGGGCAGCCCGGCGTGGGTTTAGATTTAAATGAACTGATTGGTATGTTTCAGTTCAGAAAAAATAAACGTATGCTGGCCTTTCAGCAACGCTTAATTACAGAAGAACAGGAAAAATACATAGACCATCGGTTTACCAAAGCACTGGTAAGAAAAATTACCAGCGCCTCTGGCAAAACCCAGGATGATTTTATGAAGCGGTATCGCCCCTCTTATGAGTTTGTAACCAGCGCCAGCGATTATGATTTGGCCGAGTACATTAAGTTGGCCTTTGAAAATTACGAGATGCGTATGAAAGCCTTCTGATTGTTTTGCAGGCTTTTTCTTTTCCATGTAACTTCAACACCTGTTAACCAAAAAATAATTGCAATATGAAAAAGCTTACAGCTGCCCTGCTGTTCTGTTGTTGTATTACTTCAATAGCCAATGCTCAGGCTGTTTTAAAAAATGGCCGTCCAGAATCTGCTGGTTTTTCTACCGAGCGCCTTCAGCGTATCGATCATTTTATAAACGGTTATGTAAAAAATAACCAGATAAATGGAGCCGTGGCCATGGTGGTGCATAATGGTACCATTGTTTATCATAAGGCTTTTGGTAATAGTATTATTGCAACAAATACGCCTATGAAAACCGATAATATCTTTCGTATTGCATCTATGAGTAAACCCGTGGTAAGCGTTGCTGCTATGATATTATTTGAAGAAGGGAAATTTTTACTGGATGACCCCATTTCTAAATTCATTCCTTCGTTTAAAAATGCCCGGGTTTTAGAAAGTTTTAATGCCGCAGATACCACTTATACAACCGTGCCCGCTAAAAGAGAAATAACCATAAGACATTTATTAAACCATACCTCTGGTATTGGTTATGCACAAATTGGCGATGCTAAAGCCAATGCTATTTATTATAAAAATAAAATTAATGGCGGCATTGGTACCCCACATTCTTCTTTAAAAGAAATGATAACCCGGTTGGGTACATTACCACTTTTTGCTCAGCCCGGCGAAACGTTTTTATATGGTTTAAATACAGATGTGCTGGGTTATGTGGTAGAAGTGGCTGCTGGTATGCCACTGGACCAATTTATGGAGCAACGCATTTTTAAACCATTGGGCATGAAAGACAGTTATTTCTTTTTGCCGAAAGAAAAACAAAACAGGCTGGTGCCATTATATAAGCAGGCCGGTACTAAACTAACCCTGCAAGATTCTATTATTAGCCTGAACGGTACTTTCTGGAGAGATTTTCCGAATACTCCCGGCGGTAGTTATTTTTCTGGCGGCGCTGGTTTAAGTGCTACCGCATACGATTATGCCGTATTTGGACAAATGCTTTTAAATGGGGGTAGTTATAACGGTGTTCAAATCTTAGCCCCTTCTACTATTAAGTTAATGACCACAAACCAAATTGGCACAATACCCATGTGGGGCAATGCTGAGTTAACCACACGTTTTGGTTTGGGCTTTGGTTTATATACCGAAAAAAGCAGTACCAGCACACCCGTAAATGCAGGCTCTTATGATTGGGCCGGTATGTTTGCCTCTCATTTTTGGGTAGACCCAAAAGCAAAAATTGTAGCCGTGTTTATGCGCAATGTATGGCCAACAGAAAACTGGGACTTTGGCGACCGCATTAAGCCCGTTGTTTACCAAGCTTTAATTGAACAGTAGTGTTGCAGTTACTTACAACAATAACTATATTACTAAAAAAAACCATCATGAAACTTGTTTTAACTATAGCCTGTTGCTTGTTTTTAGTTACAAATGTATGGGCACAAACCAAACCAGCTGTTGCAAAAATGCCTACAGAAAACTATCCCACAGCCGGCTGGAAGAGCTATCATGATTCTACAAAAGGTTTTGCCTTACAATACCCAACCAGTTGGGATGCAGATAATACAAGAGAAAACACGCCACTT
>REAR01000181.1 GCA_004295245.1 Sphingobacteriales bacterium
CAGCCTGCCCCGCTGCACACTTATGCCACCATTTTACCAAAGGCGATATTACCAATTTTGACGACGTTTATAATTTTGGAAAAGGGTTAGATGCTATTACCATTGAAATTGAAAGTGTGAACGAAGTGGCACTAGAAAAGTTAGAAGCAGCAGGTGTAAAAGTGTATCCCCGCCCTGCAGCACTAAAAATTATTAAAAACAAAATACTGCAAAAGCAATACTATGCTGCGCAGCAAATACCTACCGCTGCGTTTAAAGTAACACAAACCAAAGCTGATGTACACAATAATGCCGATTTTTTACCTGCAGTACATAAGTTAGCAATGGGTGGATACGATGGAAAGGGAGTGCAGGTAATACGTACAGCTAATGATATTGAAAAAGCATTTGATGCTGCCGGTGTGCTGGAAAAAATGGTGCACATAGAAAAAGAGATTGCGCAGATGGTGGCTATTAATGAAAAAGGCGAAACGGCTTTTTACCCTGCGGTAGATATGGTTTTTAACCAACGCTTAAATTTATTAGATTACCAGCTAAGCCCTGCTGTTTTACCACAGCAGTTGTTATGGAAGATTGAAGCCATTTCACTGGCGGTAGTTAAAAATTTACATTCGCCCGGTTTGTTTGCTGTTGAATTGTTTGTAACAAAAGAAGGCGAAGTGTTTGTTAACGAAACAGCCCCAAGGGTACACAACAGCGGGCATCATACTATAGAAGCCAATTACAGCAGCCAGTTTGATATGTTATGGCGCATCTTATTAAATTATCCTTTAGGCAATGCTGCTGCAATTATGCCTGCTGCAATTGTTAACCTGTTGGGCGACGAAGGATACACTGGCGCTGCTTATTATACCAACCTGCAAGAAGTATTAAAGCTTGAAAACGTTTTTGTACACGTGTATGGTAAACAACAAACCAAACCCGGTAGAAAAATGGGGCATGTAACTATTATGAGTAACGAACGGCAAGAGCTGGTACATCAGGCCAATAAAATTAAAAACCTGCTGAAAGTGCAAACACAAGAAGCAGTTGATAAGTAATTACTCCTATTACTAAACGCTCATTAGTTTATAGTAAAATTTTTTAGGATTCTTAACATCAAATAATATACTTTTGTGCACGTTATAAAAACAACAAAAACTGTATAAGTTGATAAACCATACGAACCATATATACCCAGTGAACACGCCAGTGTTACATATGGAGCGTTGTTTTTATTTTTTGCCGCGACCGCGACGTGGATGCTGATAGGACGAGCCGCTTACCAAGGCCCCTATCAGTGAAATAATCCCCAGGGTTTATTTATTCTTATTCACCAGGATTGGTAATCCGTTTTTAGCTACAATACTTTTATAATAGTGAACAATCAAGACATCATCATCAGGGTAGCCACCCCTGCGGATAAAGTATATTCAACGATTATTACCGATGAAATGGCCAGCAGCGCTCAAGCCCGGGGTACAGGTATTGCACGGCGCAGCCCCGATTATATTGAACAAAAAATGGATGAAGGCAAAGCCGTTATTGCAATAAGTAAAACAGGTGAGTGGGTAGGTTTTTGCTATATTGAAACATGGGGCCACGGAGAGTATGTTGCCAATAGCGGATTAATAGTAACACCGGCTTACAGAAAAAGCGGCGTGGCAAAATCTATTAAAAAAAGAATCTTTGATCTGAGTAGGGAAAAATACCCCGAATCAAAAATATTTGGCCTTACTACAGGCCTTGCTGTAATGAAAATAAACAGCGAGTTGGGGTATGAGCCGGTAACATACAGTGAACTGACGCAAGATGAAGCTTTTTGGGCCGGCTGTAAAAGCTGTGTTAACTACGAAATACTTGTGAGCAAAGAGCGTAAAAACTGTATGTGCACCGCAATGCTCTACGATCCTAAAGATCATTACGAGCCCAAAGAAACTAAAGAATTTTTCGACGAGAAAAAATCGGTAATGGAACGATTGCTCCGCTATAAACAATGGAAATTTTTGCAACCCTTCTTAAAAAAGGATAAAGAAAATAATGGAGGTGCTGCAAAACCAAAATCCTTACTACATTATTTTTTTAATTTATAGGTGTGTAGCCAACAGTAAACCCATCATGCACTTTTGTTGCGTCGCACACTTGTACCGTATGCCTTTTTTCAGCCATTGGCGCTGCTTACCATAACAATAATTATAAACGCATTTCTTTATAACTATGAGTAAAAAAATTGTATTAGGCTTTAGTGGCGGTTTAGATACCAGCTATTGTGTAAAATACCTTACAGAAGAAAAAGGCTATGAAGTGCATTCAGTAATAGTAAACACCGGCGGTTTTAGTGCCGCTGAGTTGGTAGCAATAGAAGCACATGCCTACAAATTGGGGGTTAAAACACATACTACAGTAGATGCCGTTAAGAGTTATTACGATTCTATTATTAAGTACCTCATATTTGGCAATTGCTTAAAAAATAATACCTATCCATTAAGTGTGAGTGCAGAGCGTTTAAGTCAGGCACTGCATATTGCAGAACATGTAAAGAAAATGGGTGCTGCTGCGGTGGCCCACGGTAGCACTGGTGCCGGAAACGATCAGGTGCGTTTTGATATGGTATTTAACATTATGATACCCGGAGTAGAAATTATTACACCCATTCGAGATTTAAAGCTAAGCCGCGAAGCAGAAATAGCCTATTTAAAAAATAAGGGCGTTGCTATGAACTTTGAAAAAGCTGTTTATTCTATTAATAAAGGCTTATGGGGCACCAGTGTGGGTGGCAAAGAAACATTAAACAGCAAAGGCATTTTGCCAGAAGAAGCATGGCCCACACAGGTAACTAAAACCAACGCAGAAGAAGTAGTACTGCAATTTGAAACAGGAGAACTGGTAGGTGTAAATGATAAAAAATTTACGCACCCAAGTGAAGCTATACAATACCTGCAAACCATCGCAGGTCCATTTGGTGTTGGAAGAGATATACATGTAGGCGATACCATTATTGGTATTAAAGGAAGAGTAGGTTTTGAAGCCGCCGCCCCGATGGTAATTTTAAAAGCACACCATGCATTAGAAAAACACGTACTTACTAAATGGCAGTTACAATGGAAAGATCAGTTGTCGCAGTTTTATGGTAACTGGATGCATGAAGGCCAAATTATGGACCCGGTAATGCGAGATATAGAAGCGTTCTTAACCAACAGCCAACAAAACGTAAGCGGTAAAGTATTTGTGCAGTTATTACCCTACCGTTTTCAAGTAATGGGTATAGAAAGTACCTATGATTTAATGAGCAGTAAGTTTGGTAAGTACGGAGAAATGAACAGCGGCTTTACCGGCGACGATGTGCGGGGCTTCAGCCGCATTTTTGGCAACCAGGTAGGCATTTGGAACGCCGTTAAAAAAGAAAATGAACAATAACGCTTTAACAAATTAAAATGGCAATTAAAGTTGGCATTATAGGGGGAGCAGGGTATACCGGTGGAGAGCTGCTACGTCTTTTAATTCATCATCCGCAGGTACAAATTATGTTTGCGCATAGTAATAGCAATGCTGGCAAGCCAATAGCAACCGTTCATCAGGATCTTGTTGGAGATACCAACCTCTTATTTGCTACGGACTATGCTGCTGCTATTACAGGCGCTATTGATGTATTATTTCTATGCCTTGGGCATGGCGAGTCAAGAAAATTTTTAACCAGCAACGTCATTGCCGAAAATGTAAAAATTATTGACCTTGCCAATGATTTTCGCTTGGCAAAAGATGCTGTTATTGGTAACCGAAAATTTGTATACGGATTACCAGAGTTAAATTATGAAGCAATAAAAACAGCACAAAACATTGCCAACCCCGGTTGTTTTGCCACTACCATTCAATTAGGGCTGTTGCCATTAGCAAAAGCCGGGTTATTAAAAGATGTTTATACAACCGGCATTACGGGTAGCACCGGCGCAGGCCAATCCTTAAGTGCTACTTCTCATTTTAGCTGGAGAGCCAATAATATACAAGCTTATAAAACATTAACGCATCAGCACTTGGGTGAGATTGGAGAATCTTTACAACAATTGCAAGGCAGTGCCGGCGTGGCTGTAAACTTTGTTCCCTGGCGCGGCGATTTTACAAGAGGTATTTTTGTAAGCTCACAGATGCATTGCGATTGGACATTGGATGCATTGAACAATTTATATCAGGAGTATTATTCAAAGCACCGCTTTACACATGTAATTAAAGAAGCTGTGTTTATGAAGCAAGTGATAAATACTAATAAATGTTTAATACAATTAGAAAAAACAGACAACCAGTTAGTGGTACATGCTGTAACAGATAATTTATTAAAAGGAGCCAGCGGTCAGGCCGTGCAAAATATGAACCTTGTATTTGGTTTAGAAGAAACAACAGGCTTGCAGCTTAAACCAGCAGGGTTTTAATTAAAAGATAAAATACAAATAACAAAAAATTTAATAGTAGCAGACTTAGAACTTAAAAATTAAACATTATGAAACTCTTCGACGTTTACCCTATCAACCCCATTAACATTGTAAAAGCACAAGGCTCTTACGTATGGGATGAGAATGGTGTGCAGTATTTAGACATGTATGGTGGCCACGCAGTTATCAGTATTGGGCATACACACCCTCTTTGGGTACGACGCATAGAAGAGCAGCTGAATAAAATTGCTTTTTATTCAAACTCTGTACAGATACCCATTCAGCAAGAGTTGGCAGATAAACTAGGTAAGGTAAGTGGCAAGCAGGATTACCAGTTGTTTTTATGTAACAGTGGCGCCGAAGCCAATGAGAATGCACTCAAACTGGCATCTTTTCATACAGGCCGAAAAAAAATAATAGCATTTAAGAAATCTTTTCATGGAAGAACCTCGCTGGCGGTTGCTGCAACAGATAACCCGGCTATTGTAGCGCCGGTTAATGAAACAGACAATGTTATTTTTCTTCCGTTGAACGATGAAAAAGCAGTGCAGCTATGTTTTAATAAAAATGAAGACCAGATAGCTGCTGTAATTGTAGAAGGTATACAAGGTGTGGGAGGTATTATAGAGGCTGAAGAAAGCTTTTTACAAACCATCCGCCAACTGTGTGATGCTAATGGCGCTGTGTTTATTGCAGATAGTGTGCAGTGTGGCTATGGCCGTAGTGGCAAATTTTTTGCACACGATTACGCCGGCATTAATGCTGATATCTATACCATGGCAAAAGGCATGGGCAATGGTTTCCCTATTGGTGGTGTTTTAATTGCACCGCATATTAAACCCAAGCATGGCATGTTGGGTACTACTTTCGGTGGTAATCATTTGGCCTGTGCTGCAGCGCTAGCTGTTTTAGAAGTAATAGCGACTGACGACTTAATTGAACAATCAAGACAAAAAGGCCAGTATTTAAAAAACAGGTTAAAGACTATTGATGGCATTGAAAATATACGCGGCAAGGGTCTAATGGTTGGTTTTGATGTGCCACCTGCATTAAAAGATTTAAAGAAAAAATTGCTGTCAGATTTTTTTGTATTTACCGGAGAGGCAAAGCCAAACGTAATTCGCTTGCTGCCTTCTTTAGCAATTACCCGTAAACAAATAGATGAGTTTTTAGAAGCTTTGAAAGATGCTATTGAAGAAATAAAACACGGCGAAACCGTAACCGCTTAATTTTTTACGGACAGTGGTTCGCTAAGCAGCATCGTTGTGTCACTCACTTGTACGGCAGTACTTGTTGCAGCTGAAGGGTGCGACGCAACAAAAGTAGAATAGCAATAAAATGTTGGTCAACTAAAACAACTATACTATTGAAACAGTTTATTTCTGCAAATGATGTTACCAATATGGATGCGCTGGTAAAAAAAGCATTAGCTTATAAGGCTAACCCTTTTAAAGATAAATTACTGGGTGCTGGTAAACGTATTGGTTTATTATTTTTAAACCCCAGTATGCGTACGCGGCTAAGTACACAAATAGCTGCGCAAAACCTGGGTATGGAAGCAATTGTTTTTAATGTAGGCAGCGAGGGGTGGGCATTGGAGTTTGAAGAGGAAGCTATTATGAGTGGCAGCACGGTTGAACATGTTAAAGATGCAGCACCCATTATGGGTAAGTATTTTGATGTACTGGCCATACGTACCTTTCCTTCTTTAAAAAATAAAGATGATGATTATAGCGAGTTGTATATAAAGCAGTTTATAAAATATGCCGGCATACCCGTGGTAAGTTTAGAAAGTGCCACACTGCACCCGTTACAAAGTTTTACAGATGTAATTACAATAACAGAGCTTTTACAACAGCGGCCACCACTGAATAAAAAACCTAAAGTAGTATTAACGTGGGCGCCACATGTAAAACCATTACCACAATGTGTGGCCAATAGTTTTGCGCAATGGATGACTGCATGGGACGGCGTTGATTTTGTAATTACTCACCCCGAAGATTATGAACTGAATGAACAGTTTACAAAAGGGGCAACTATTACACACAATCAGGATAAAGCGTTAAAAGATGCTGATTTTGTATATGTAAAAAACTGGAGTACGTATACAGACTATGGTCGTATGTATTGCAACGACCCAAGATGGATGCTGACACAACAGAAGCTTTTGCTAACCAACAATGCTAAAGTGATGCATTGTTTACCAGTGCGTAGAAATGTTGAATTGAGCGATGAGGTTTTAGATAGCACCAATAGTATAGTAACCCTGCAAGCGGGTAATAGAGTTTGGGCTGCACAAACGGTTTTAAGTGAAATATTAGCCCATGGATAATCTTTTGATCATAAAAATTGGCGGCAATATTGTTGATGACGCAACAAAGCTTGCTGCTTTTTTAAAAGACTTTGTGGCTTTGCCGGGTGCAAAAATATTAGTACATGGCGGTGGCAAAGTAGCAACTAAAATAGGAGCGCAGCTGGGTATAGCATCGAAATATGTGGATGGACGAAGAATTACAGATGCCGCTACTATTGATTTAGTAACGATGGTGTATGCGGGGCTTATCAATAAAAAGATGGTAGCTGCATTACAAAGCATGGGTTGTAATGCATTGGGCGTTACCGGTGCTGATGCTAACCTGGTGCCAGCTATTAAACGTGCTGTTAAAGAAATTGATTATGGCTTTGTGGGAGATGTGAAAAGTGAACAGCTGCATACCCAAACCTGGCAGGTATTATTAAATAATGGACTGGTGCTAATAGTGGCACCCATAACACACGATGAACAGGGGCAGTTGCTAAATACTAATGCAGATACAATGGCACAGGAGATAGCAAAGGCACTGAGTAAATTTTATAACGTGTCTTTATTATATTCTTTTGAAAAAGCAGGGGTGTTGCTGGATGTGAATGACGATGCCAGTGTTGTAAAACAATTAGGCAGAGATTATTATCAACAATTGAAAACAGAGGGTAAAATTTTTGCCGGTATGATACCTAAATTGGATAATGCATTTGCAGCCATAGCGGCGGGAGTAAGCCGGGTAATTATTGGCCCAGCAGAAGCATTGCCCGCATTAACCAACGGCACTGCCGGAACTACCATTACCAATGAGTGACCAACTACATATATTACAACAAGACGCTATTGGGCTGTTAAAAAAATTAATAGCTACGCCTTCTTTCAGTAAAGAAGAAGATAACACAGCAGCTTTGCTGGAAGATTTTTTGGAAAAAAGGGGCATTATTACCCATGTTTTTCTGAAAAATGTTTGGGCAAAGAATAAATATTTTGATGAAAGTAAGCCGTCTGTCTTGCTTAACTCGCACCACGATACCGTAAAACCCAATAAGGGCTATACACTGGACCCGTTCTCGCCGATAGTTAAAGACGATAAATTATTTGGCCTTGGCTCTAATGATGCCGGTGGTTGTTTAGTATCATTAATGGCGGTGTTTCGTCATTTTTACAACCGGCAGGATTTAAAATATAATGTTGTATTAGCTGCAACAGCAGAAGAAGAGATTTCTGGCCATAACGGTATTGAAGCTTTGCTGCCACGCTTACCTAAAATGGATTTTGGTATAGTAGGAGAACCCACACAAATGCATATGGCTGTTGCAGAGAAGGGGTTAATGGTATTGGATGCTTTGGCTATTGGCAAGGCCGGCCATGCTGCCCGTGAAGAAGGGGAGAGTGCATTGTATAAAGCTATAAAAGATATAGAATGGATTATACAGCACCGGTTTGAAAAAGTATCTCCGTTGTTGGGGCCGGTAAAAATGAGTGTTACGGTTATTGAAACAGAAAATAAGCAACACAATGTGGTGCCGGCGCAATGCAAGTACGTAATTGATTGCCGCGTAAACGAGTTGTATACTTTTGAAGAAATATTAGAAGTACTGAACACCCACCTTAAAAGCGAGTTAAAGCCCCGCAGTACAAGATTGCGTTCCAGTTCAATACCTTTAGAGCACCCGCTGATACAAACAGGTATTGCAATGGGCAGGGAGTATTACGGTTCCCCCACTACTTCAGACAAGGCATTAATGAATTTTTCAACGCTGAAGAT
Source organism: Sphingobacteriales bacterium (assembly GCA_004295245.1). Classification (GTDB taxonomy): domain Bacteria; phylum Bacteroidota; class Bacteroidia; order Chitinophagales; family Chitinophagaceae; genus JACMLD01. The sequence goes on from REAR01000181.1 coordinate 8,474, forward strand.
GGGCCCGGGCGATAGTGCCCGCAGCCATACCGCTGATGAGTTTATTTATCTGAAAGAAATAGAAGACGGAATAGCAATGTATATTGAGCTGTTGGAAAAAGTGATAGTGAACTAAAGGAATTAATAATTAATAATGGATAATTAGTAATTGCATGAAACTCTGGCAAAAAGATAAAGCCTCGCTGGCAGAAGTAGAACGGTTTACTGTTGGTAATGACCGGGAAATGGATTTATATCTGGCTGCTTTTGATGTATTGGGCTCATTGGCGCATACACAAATGCTGGAAACTGTTGGGCTTTTGCAAAAAGAAGAATTGCCATTATTAAAAAAAACGTTACAAAAAATTTACCAGCAAATTACTGAAGGCAAGTTTGTATTAGCAGATACCGTGGAAGACATTCACTCACAGGTAGAATTATTACTAACACAAGAACTGGGAGATATTGGTAAAAAAATACACAGTGCCCGCAGCCGTAACGACCAAGTACTGGTGGACGTAAAACTATTTCTACGCAACGAAATTGAAACACTTACAACAGCTGTAAATGATTTTTTTGGGTTACTGCAAAATTTAAGTGAAAAACATAAAGCGCATTTGCTGCCCGGCTACACCCATTTACAATTAGCCATGCCATCCTCTTTTGGTTTGTGGCTGGGGGCTTATGCAGAAAGCCTCGTAGATGATACGGTTACTTTAAAAGCGGCCTATGAAGTAGTAAACAAAAACCCGTTGGGTTCCGCTGCGGGTTACGGTTCTTCATTTCCTATAAACAGAACACTAACTACAGCCTTGTTGGGTTTTGAAACCTTAAACTATAATGTGGTGTATGCCCAAATGGGGCGCGGCAAAGCAGAGCGTATTACCGCACAGGCACTGGCCAATGTAGCAGATACTCTGGCTAAATTAAGTATGGATGCCTGCTTGTTTTTAAATCAGAATTTTGGCTTTATCAGCTTTCCGGCAGAATTAACAACGGGCAGCAGTATAATGCCGCATAAAAAAAACCCGGATGTGTTTGAGTTGATCCGTTCTCAATGCAACCGCATTAAAGCCCTGCCCAATGAAATAACCCTAATGACCACCAATTTGCCTAGTGGGTATCACAGAGATTTGCAATTATTAAAAGAACACCTCTTTCCGGCCTTTGCCACACTAAAGGATTGTATGAACATGGCTTCTTTAATGCTGAGCAATATGGAGGTAAAGCCCAATATATTGGCCGACGAAAAATACAAATACCTATTTAGTGTAGAAGTAGTAAATAAGCTGGTATTAGAAGGCACGCCCTTCAGGGATGCTTATAAAAAAGTAGGGCTGGATATTGAGAATAATTCCTACGAATACAATACCGAGATTAATCACACACACGAAGGTTCTATTGGCAACCTTTGTACAGCAGCCATTAAACAACAGATGGAACAGGTGCTGGCTGGCTTTAATTTTAATAAGGTACACCACGCTTTGCAACAGTTATTGCAGTAAATTGTAAAGCTGTTTTACAGGGGCAAAAAAAATCCACATTTGATAAAGGGCTGTGCAGGCTTATTGTTTTTACCTTTTCTTTGTGGCCTGCTGCTATAAAATAGCTGCATAAAAAATTATACTGTATCACCGCTTGCTGCGGGGTGCCACAAAAATGTTCAATTTTATTGTGTGGCACAAGAGTGCGACGCAACGGCTGCTGAATAGCCCACCGCTGCCCGCCTTCTAAAAAAAATTGTTGCATGAGTACTACTCAACCTAAAAAAAGGATTGCCATTTTTGGTTCTACCGGTTCCATAGGAACGCAGGCGCTGGATGTAATTGCCGCCAACCCCAATTTGTTTAGTGCCGAAGTTTTAACAGCACAATCTAATGATGAGTTGTTGGTAAAACAAGCCCGTAAGTTTAACCCGAATATTGTAGTGATTGGCGACGAAAAAAGGTATGCACGGGTTAAAGAAGCATTGGCCAATACAGATGTTAAGGTTTTTACCGGAGAGAAGGCATTAGAAGAAGTAGCTGCTATGGATTGTTATGATTTAATGCTGGCTGCTATTGTGGGTTTTGCAGGTTTAAAACCAACGCTAAAAGCTATTGAAGCCAAAAAAATAATTGCACTGGCCAATAAAGAAACATTGGTGGTGGCGGGTGATATTGTAATGCAAAAAGCGGTTGAAAACCGGGTGCCGGTAATTCCGGTGGATAGTGAACACGCTGCTATTTTTCAATGCCTGGTAGGGGAGACCCGCAACCCGATTGAGAAAATAATATTAACTGCCAGCGGTGGGCCTTTCTTTGGTAAAAAGCCCAACTTTTTGGTTAATGTAAAAAGAGACCATGCATTGCAGCACCCTAACTGGGCCATGGGAGCGAAAATTACTATTGATAGTGCTACGCTGATGAATAAGGGGTTGGAGATGATTGAAGCCAAATGGTTGTTTAACCTGCGACCCGAACAGATACAGGTGGTGGTGCATCCGCAAAGTATTATACACAGCATGGTGCAGTTTGAAGATGGTAGTATAAAAGCGCAAATGGGTTTGCCCGATATGAAGCTGCCCATACAATATGCCATGGCGTTTCCGCAGCGCATTGCCAATAATTTTCCGCGATACGATTTTAGAAAACCCAATACCCTTACGTTTGATGAGCCCGATACAAAAACGTTTCGGAACCTGGCATTGGCCACCGATGCCTTGCACAAAGGCGGCAACCTGCCCTGTGTGCTAAATGCCGCCAACGAAATTGCTGTTTTTGCTTTCTTGCACAATCGGCTGGGCTTTTTAGATATGACCGACCTGATTGAAAAAACCATGAACAAAATACCTTTTATAGAAAAGCCCAGTTTGCAGGAGTATTTTGATAGTGATGCTGAGGCCCGCAGCTTTGCGGCATCTTTAATTCATATGTAGTTATGGGTAGCCGGCAGTAGTCCTGCTATGGGCAGTTGTTGCGTCGCACCCTTGTGCTGCATAATACAAATCATCCGTTGAGGCATCTCCACGCAATAGCAAAGGCAAAATATGGTGGGTACTTTAGAACCAGGGTTATCTATTGCAATAACGGGTTTTCAGCTATTCAAACAATACTACATCCACCACAAAATTTTATCACCTTCCTAACCGTTTTTAGCAGATATTTGTTGCCATTTAAAAACACAGGTTTTATAAAGCTAGCTTACGTATGATGTTATTAGCAATTAATTGGGCAGAAGTGGGGATTAAAGCAGCGCAGTTTGTGGCTTCTTTTTCCATTATTGTGGTATTGCATGAACTGGGGCACTATTTTCCGGCCAAGTGGTTTAAGTGCCGGGTAGAAAAATTCTACTTGTTTTTTGACCCCTGGTTTTCATTAGCCAAGAAAAAAATTGGAGAAACAGAATGGGGCCTGGGTTGGATACCTTTTGGCGGCTACGTAAAAATTTCGGGCATGGTAGATGAGAGTATGGATAAAGAGCAAATGAAACAACCTGCGCAGCCTTGGGAATTTAGAAGTAAACCGGCCTGGCAGCGCCTGATAATAATGGTAGGCGGTGTGGTGGTAAACCTTATTTTAGGATTTCTTATTTACGCCATGATGTTATGGCATTGGGGCGAAGAATATGTGCCTACCAATAAATTTACTTATGGCGTTGCAACCGATTCTTTGGCAAGAACTGTTGGCTTTAAGGATGGAGATATGATTAAGAGTGTGGACGGTGACTACATTGACCGCTTTAACAAAATACCGCTGATGGTTATTTTGAAAGGCGCTAAAACCATTGTTGTTGAAAGAGAAGGTAAAGAAGCAAACATTACTATACCAGAAGACTTTGCGGGTAAGTTGGTAAAGTATAAGGCCCTGAATTTTGTAAGTATGCGGTTGCCTTTTTTACGGGTAGATAGTTTGGCAGACACCAGTGCTGCTAAAAAAGCTGGTATAAAAAAAGACGATCGAATTATTGCATTAAATGGCACCGCTACAACCTATATGCAAGATTTCAGACGTCTTGTACAGCAAAATAAAAACAAACCGGTGGCTTTAACCGTATTACGCGGCACCGATACTTTAGCCATTAATGTAACCATACCTGCAGATGGTATTGTGGGTGTTTATAATGCCGATGTAGCATCTTTATTTGAGCAGAAGAAAATTAGCTATAGTTTTTTAGAATCGTTTCCGGCGGGTATAAAGAAAAGCAAGGAGACGCTTGAGTTTTATTGGCTGCAGCTAAAATTAATATTTAGCGGCAAGGTAAATACCAATGAATCGCTGGGTAGTGTTATTAGTATTGGTAAAATGTTTTCTCCGGTTTGGGACTGGCAAAATTTTTGGAGCCTGACAGCCTTCTTTTCACTGGTACTGGCATTGATGAATATATTGCCCATACCTGCATTGGATGGTGGCCATGCGTTGTTTACGCTGTATGAGATGATTACTAAACGCAAGCCCAGTGATAAGTTTATGGAGTATGCACAGATGGTGGGCATGGTGTTAATGTTGGGCTTAATGGCGTATGCGTTGGGGCTGGATATATTCAGGCTAATTAGGGATTTGTTTTAAGGAATAATAACTTTTTGCCAAAACGGATGCATTGTATTGTTTGGCACAAGTGTGCGACGCCACTGCAGATGAGATAAGAACCACTGCCGGGTTACCACAACTAAAAATTTGTATTAATAGCGTGTAAAATAAAAGGGGGCTGTACCTGGTTTTGACAGCATAGATCTTTGAAGGTGTAAGCATGCAGTGCGTTGTGTAATCTGCACTTTAATCTGGAAGACACAAACTTCAAATGGCAATACTCAGTATGCCATGGCTGCCTAATCAGTGATTAAGTAGTCATTAGGGCCGCCGAACAGGTTGATCTGTTACCATGTTCCGCCGCCGACTTAAAACCAAAACAGGTTGCTGTTATTGAAGGCTGTGACAATAACTTAAGACCATCCAGCTAAGGAAACCATTGGTTCGTCCGTCTCCTGTGGTTTTCCGACAAGTAATGCCGGAATAAGCATGTAGAAAGCTTTTGACGAATATGTTTGGACGGGAGTTCGATTCTCCCCAGCTCCACCTGAATTTGAAACCCGCCATAGGCGGGTTTTTTTATGCCCGTACCCTTTCGATTACTTCGTAATAAGGGAAATTGAGGGTAAAAATATTTCGTTTTGTTTCGATTTTTTTCTTTTATTTTCGTTATATAAGTTTTTAAAAGATGCTGCCTAATCAACGACGGGATAAAATAATGGAATTGCTGCAGGAAGACGGTTCTGCCAAAGTGCTGAACCTAGCGAAACTTTTTAAAGTAACAGAAGTAACCATTCGGCAGGATTTAGAAAAATTAGAGAAAGACGGATTGATTACCAGAGAACATGGCGGCGCTTATCTTAAGAATATAAAAGCACAGGTACAGACATTCTCTTTAGCCCACCAGGAAAACTTAGATAAAAAAGAACTGATAGCCGCCAAGTGCCTGGAGTTTATTGAAAGCGGTGATACAATTATATTGGACTCTGGCTCTACCGCTACAGAAATTGCTAAAAAATTAAAAGGGTTTAAAAATTTAACCGTTATTACCAATGCCTTAAACATTGCATTGATGCTTGGTGTGGAACCGGGCATTGAGGTAATTGTTACCGGCGGCGAATTTAAACCACCCACACTTTCCTTAACAGGTCAGAAAGCTGCAGATTTTTTTAAAGGACTGCATGTACAAAAATTGTTTTTAGCTACCGCAGGCATTTCATTAAAAGCCGGATTAACATACCCCAGCATAAGTGACCTAGTGGTAAAAAAAGCAATGATTGAAGCCGCAGAAACTACCTATCTGGTGGCAGATTCAACCAAAATGAGCAAGGCTGCTTTTGCAAGTTTGGGCGCATTGTCGTTGATAGATTATATCATAACTGATAATGGAATTGACAAAAAACACCGGCAAGTTTTTAAAGACAACGATATACAATTAATTATAGCAAACTGAATTTATGAGTAATAAAGTAAAAAGCACATTAGGGGTTAT
>REAR01000269.1 GCA_004295245.1 Sphingobacteriales bacterium
GGCTTTTTCGGCAGAACCACTTAATTTAAACTCAAAAGCAAAGACGTACTTCTCCAAAATCACGATGGCATCGGCCCGTCCATCAGCGGTTTGCACTTGGCTTGTAACGTATATATCTAATAGTCTGAATGTTAAATGTATCAAGGCATGGTAGTAGTGTTCGTTTTCACGCTGCCAAATCTCATACGGGATACCCTTAAAAATGGTATTGAAGATGCTTTGAACTTTGGCAAAGTTTAGCTCTCGTAAGGCATTTCGCATCTGGGTAGCCAACACTGGAGACGATAAACTGGGGTTTTCGCTGTAAGCAGTAGCCAAAAATGCCAAATACGACTGCCTTACTTCTTCGTTGGGGTAGCCCAATACAAATAAACCATCTTCATCAATGCTCTTGATGGTCAAATACCCCGTTTGAAACATCAAAGGGGTGAGTTGGAGGTATTCGATGTCGTAAGCATCAAGCTGCGTGGGGGAAATGGTGATACTCTCAAAATCATACAACTGTTCTCGTTTTGCCAAATTCATCAGAAACGTAGGCGTGCCAGATACGAACCAGTAGTTTTGGAAATCTCCATTTTTAACGAAGAAATTGACCAACGAAAAGGGATTATATACCCGCTCGCTACCTTTCCAATAATAACCGTTGTACCACTCCTTGATTTTATCAGCCCCGTAAGCCTCCAATTCTTGGGGGAAGTTTTGTTCTAATTCAGATTGCGTAATTCCACAAATACCCGAATAATTTTCGTCAAGGGTAATATCGTTTAAGTTATTCAAATCTGAAAAGATACTTACCCTGGAAAACTTAGAAACCCCCGTGATGAAGACCAATTTTAGATGTGGGTCGGCATCTTTGAGGATAGAATAGAAAGATTTTAAGATGTCCCGATTTTTCCTTGAATTTTAAAGAGTTGTTTTCTGCCTCCAAGTGTATTTCATACTGCTCTGCCGTTTTGATCAATACGTTTTCGATGGCTTTGTACAACCCTAACTCAGTATGCCCAATACTACTAAACCCAATCTTAATAATGGGGCTCGTCTTGCTCCAATCCCATTTGTCGTAAATATAAAGCCCCTCGAAAATCTCTTTTTTGGCCTTGAACAAATATTCTAATGTGGTAACAAACAACGACTTTCCAAACCGCCGTGGGCGAGACAGAAAATAAAACTTGCCCTCATCAATGAGTTTATAGGCATAGTAGGTTTTATCTACATAAGTATAACCTCCTGTGATGACTTCTGATAAATCTTGAATACCTACGGGGTATTTTCTTTTGAGTTGGATACTTGACATATCTAAAAAAAATTACCAAAAATACACAATTTTTGCAAAAAAAGGAATTTTTTGATACAAACAACTGATTATCAAACAAATAACTAAAAATAACAACTCGAAAAATAATTCAAAAAATACCTGCTAACAGGTATTTTTTGTTTTTTTTGAGGTCTGTAAAGTGAGTTATTTGCTCAAAACACTTACTTTGTTATTCATTTTCAATCACCTCCCAGAGCAAACTCTCCACTTTTTTGTCTTCTTTGGAGAAATTGAGCCCGATACCGATACATTGCTTACCCTGATGTAAATAA
>REAR01000044.1 GCA_004295245.1 Sphingobacteriales bacterium
GATGCTTCACCCAATGGTTTCAATGGAGAAGAAGCCTGCCAGCTGATGCGTTTTGCAGGCCTTAGCCCCCACACCAATACTATTGGCATTTATGGTTACCAACCCTCAAAAGATTTTAATAGCCTTACTGCCAAACAAATAAGCCATATGCTTTGGTATTTTTTAGATGGCCGCAGCCGTGGTAAACGCGAAGCAAAGCTGGATGAGAAAGAATCCTTCAACGAATATTATATGGCTTTTGCTGAAATAGAAACCATTTTTTTACAAAGCAAAAAAACCGGCAGGTGGTGGATGCAGCTGCCCGATAAAAAATTTATTGCCTGTTCTTATAAAGACTATTTACTGGCCAGCAGCAACGAAATACCAGAACGCTGGTTAAGAGCGCAGGAAAGAAGCTGATTAAAAATTAGTAATGTTTAATAAAAATTATTGTGTTGCTTTTAGTTGCCTGCTATTGCTTTTACTAAGCAGTTGCAGCATTAACAAACAACTTAAAAAAAATGCAGCTACCAACCTGTTAAATCAACTCGGTTTACAAAATGCCCATATTGGTATTGCTGTGTATGATGTGGCTGCAGAAAAATATTGGTACCAGCATAATAGTAATAAATATTTTATACCTGCCTCTAATGCAAAAATATTTACCTGCTTTGCCGGTTTAAAAATTTTAGGAGATAGCTTAGAAGGTATAAAATACAGCCACACTGCAAATGGTATTGTATTACAACCCACCGGAGATCCTACTTTACTGCACCCCGATTTTAAAATACAGCCCGTAATACAATTTTTACAAAACACTAGAGCACCTTTATACATTAGCGCTACCAACTGGAAAGAAGAAGCCCTTGGTTATGGCTGGGCCTGGGATGACTATAACAGCAGCTATATGGCTGAAAAAAGCCCGCTGCCTGTTTATGGAAACTTGGTAAATTGGATACAGGATATTGATACTACTGCAGAAAATATATCGGCCAGCATTTACTCAAACCCCGAGGTAAATTGGAAAGTAAAGTTTAATAGCAGCAGCCAGCTACAGTTTGATGTGGAGCGAAAAAAAGATGAAAACATTTTTATAATTACAGAAGGAAAAGAACCGCATAAAGAAGTAGCAGTACCTTTTATAACTAATAACCTTAACGCAGCATTAGAGCTATTGCCAGATACAATTGGAAAAGCCATTACGCTTAGCGAAGAAGCTGCTGTACCCGCTGCATTTAAAATAATTTATAGCCAGCCAACAGATTCTTTATTAAAACCCATGATGCATTACAGCGATAATTTTTTTGCAGAACAGGTTTTATTAATGGCAGCAGCAAAGCAATTGGGTTATATGAACACAGCGGCAATTATAGATACTCTTTTAAAAACAGATTTAAAAGACTTACCACAAAAACCCCGTTGGGCAGATGGCAGTGGTCTTAGCCGGTATAATTTATTTACGCCACAAGATTTTATTTGGGTATTACAAAAAATAAAAAACAATTACAGCTGGCAACGCATCACACAAATTTTTGCAAGCGGTAATGAGGGTACTTTAACCAACTACTATAAAGAAAATGCTGGCAATGTATTTTTAAAAACAGGCACATTGAGTGGCCAGGTAGCATTAAGCGGTTATATTATTACCAATAAAAACAAAACGCTTATTGTATCGGTGTTGGTAAACAATCATCAAACCAGTAGTACACAGGTGCGCCGTGCCGTAGAAAAGTTTATACAACATATTATTACAAATTATTAAAAGGGATAGCCAACAGTGTATATTTTTTCAGCAGTTGTTGCGTCGCACCCGTGTACAGCAACACTTCATGCAGCTATTACTCACAACTGCTGTATTGTTATAATTTCTTTTTCATTGCGGTTCAGCCAACTAAACTGCTTTTAAAAAATTTCTGTACTCTTCCCAACGAAAGTATATTATTACCCGTATTTATAACTGACCCGTTTTTCATTCCCTGTGAAACTGGGTCGGCAAATATTTCGTTTTCATGGGCTCCAGCCGGTTTTCGTTCCCCCGAAAGTTTTTCGGGGGATTTTTTTTGCAATCATTCCAACGTTTTTAAAACACCTAACGTAAACATTGCTTACACGTACTCAACCTTACCAATAAAATCCGTTTTATGAAAACAACTCTTTCTTTATACCGGCAGGAACCAGGAGCCCCTGTTTGTAAAAACCCAAAACAAAAAAGTATGAAACCAAAACAATTAATTGCCACATTGCTGGCCTGTTGCATTTACCTCTTTGCTCCTGCACAAACAACACCACCCAATTGTAATGCAGATTTTAGTTACAGTATTACAGATCAGAAGAAAGTAAATTTTACAGCACAAGATTCTGTAGATGCCCTGCACTATTGGCGGTTTGGAGATGGCACAGCTGTTTATACAGAACAACAAGGCCGTGCCACACATGTTTATAATAACCCCGGCACTTATGAAGTAAAACATATTATTGTTAGAGCAGATTGTAAAGACACAGTTGTAAAACAGATTACTTTACAAGATTATTGTAAAGCACAGTATGAATGGTTTAGAACCAACACCACATCGCCTTACACCATACAGTTTAAAAACAAAAGCACCGCTTTTACAGATATTAAAGAATACCTGTGGAAGTTTGGAGATGGTACCAGCTCTACAGAACAGCATCCACTGCACAGTTTTTCCGGGCCCGGCACCTATGAAGTGTGTTTACGAATTTTAACCCGCAGCGGTTGTGAAAGTAAAATATGCACCCTTATTACTTTAGCAGATTCATCTTGCAACATCACTCCAAAATTTGAAGTGATAAGAGATGCTGCCAACCCGCTTACCGTAAAATTTGTAAACCAAACTATAGTACCCGCTAGTGGCGCTCAATACAAATGGAGCTTTGGAGATGGCACCACCGCTACCGACAAAGACCCGGTGCATACCTATGCCGCCGCCGGCTCTTATAATGTTTGCTTAACGGTTTATGTAAACAACAGTTGTATTAAAGAAAAATGCAACACCGTTATTGTAGAAAGCAACACCTGTGCAATTACTGCTAAGTTTGAGTGGCGCAAAGATTCTGCTAACTGTAAAAACATATTGTTTAAAAATTTAAGCACGGTTATTTCTCCTAACGTTCAGTTCATCTGGAAGTTTGGCGATGGCAGTTCTTCTACCGCTACCAACCCCAACCATATTTATAACCAACCCGGCAAATACTATGTTTGTTTGGTAGCCGAGGCGGGCCCTAATTGCCGTAAAGAATATTGTGATAGTATAATAGTACGTTGCGATACAGTACCGCAACCACCCACTTGCGATGTAAGAGCAAAATATACCTGGAAGAAAGATGTACAGCAATGGAAC
>REAR01000045.1 GCA_004295245.1 Sphingobacteriales bacterium
CTTTCCTGCGCCCATTTTAAGTATTGCGCTGGCTTGCCATTGGGTTCGTTTTTTTCGCATACGTACATGAACAAATTACTAAATACCGACTGGCCGTAGGTATTACCCATTTCATTAAATTCCTGAAAACCCGCATCCACCCACTTGGTGCTGTATGTCCAGTAACGCACTACTTTATGACGGTCGTAAGCCGTCCATTTTTCATTGCAAACTTGACGGTATTTTAGGTATTTTTCACGGGGCAAATAGGGCTTTAAGAAATCATGATAAGCAGCACATACCACCGAAAGTTGGTCCAGCAAATTCCAATAATCATATTGCATTCGTGGTTGGCCTTCGTAGCCCAACGAGCCGTAGCGCATACCAACAGGACCTTGGTAGGCCACATGAGCGTAGGCAAATTCGGCGTGCCAGAGAATAAGCTCAATCAAATCGGGTACATTTTTGTCGCCAAAATCGGTTTTCCAGCGGTCGTAAAGAGCTGGATTAGAGGCATATTGCAAGCACTCAAAAATGGTTTCTAATCCATACGCACCGCCATCGCGCGAGGGACCTCCGCCATAAACTTTGGGTAAATTGGCATTGATAGGGTCTTCGGAGCCTCGTACATCAATAAAAAACTGATAGCCCAGCTTTGAGGCTATTTTTTCGAGCAAATGGTCGGCAATCCAAAACGGTACGGAAGTCCCGACACCCTCCACTTCAATGCGAAACTCATCTTTTGAGATAGGATTAAAACGCGTAAACCAACCTTCTTGGTTTAATATTTCGCCTTCAAATACAGCTTGCTTGGTCGTGGTATTGATAATCTTAAATTTTGTCCCATCATTGGCTCCTGGGCAAACAAAGCGTTTGGATTCGCCCAAATTATAACCCGCTTGATTGACCAGCACGGGCATTTTTTCATGTTGAGCGAAGGCCGTAACACAGCAAAAAAGTAAAATAAAAAATACACGCATTGGGTTTTCGTTTAGTTCGACCGTAACTGATTGACTACAAATTTTTTCAAACCGTCGGTTGAACATATTTTCAACTGACGACAAAGTTAGCCCCCCAGTAGAGCAAGGCTTGTATTTCCAGGTATTCCAATAAATTGTTTTCTTTTCACAAATAGTTGCTATTTGAACTGGTTCAAGCCTAAAAAAGCATTTATGTGTGAATATAAGAACCGATTTTAAATAATCAGTAGAAAAAATTATATTTATTCAACAAAAACTATCGGAAACTTTCCCGAAACTGATAACGATAGGTAAATTTTACGAAAAATAACCTTAATAAAATTTTGTCATTGACGCTAATTTTGTCATTCCGAGGAACGAGGAATCTATACCATAGCCTGAGGTAATGATTTTGGCAAAAAGTAAGGGTATCAAAATTCCAGAAGAGTTGGGCATAGTTGGTTTTAGTAATGACCCAGTTTCAACAATTATTGAGCCACAATTAACAACTATCAATCAACCAATTGGCGAGATGGGGAAATTATCGGCAACCTTATTAATCAAGGCTTTGGAAGAGAAAGTTGTTTTGAATGAAAGGCACCAATTGTTGACGGATCTGATTGTTCGTAAGTCTTCGGTGAGGAGTAATTTCTAATGTTTTTTAACTAACAAAACCGCATCAGCAACTACTTTACCATCAGTACTTTTATTCGTTAACCCTTCTGATTTCAATTAGTTTCTTTATGATTTACCCACGCTTTGCCGTTCATATCTTTGAAGTTCATGGAAATTGTTGGAAAAGCATATATCATCTTCGATTTGAGTAATTTCTCTAAAATGTTTTCTTCTTGTAGTAAATAACAACTCTAATGTTCCTAAAAATGGAATTGAATCAAACAAATATGAACTTAAAAAGCTGTTTTGCCCTCATAGAAATGCCCAAACAATTCACAAATCAATTTAGAATTGATATTCTTAAAAAAATTGGATTTCTATTGATAGTTCATTGTCTTTTATTTACAGAATCAATTGAGGCTCAAAATCAACAAACTACGATTTTGATTACAAACCCATCCTCCGCTGATAGAAAGGAGGAAGTAGTGGCTATTTCGTGGAAAGATATTATTGCCAAATATCCACGTCTTGATACCGCTAACTTTAAAATAATCAATCGTATTACAAAAAAAGAATTGCCATTTCAGTTGGAATATCGTGGCGAAAAGTCTGTTCAAAACCTACTGGTTCAGTTAGATTTAGCAGCAAATACCACCGCTAAACTTCTGATTGAAACTGGTAAACCAAGTGCATCAATCACTAAAACCTACGGTCGTTATGTACCTGAACGCAAAGATGATTTTGCTTGGGAAAATGATAAAATTGCGTTCAGGGCTTATGGTAAAGCGCTGGAACTGTCTCCAAAGGAAATGGCTTACGGATTTGATGTTTGGGTAAAAAGTACTTCCAGAATGGTCATCAATGAGCGTTACAAGAGAGGCAAATATCATGACAATTTGGGTGATGGCATGGATTATTATCATGTTGGTTATACTTTGGGTGCAGGGAATATCGCACCATGCTTAAATGATTCCATTTATTATTCTAAAAACTATGTTCGATGGAAAATATTAGATAATGGTCCGCTGCGGACTACTTTTTCCTTGGAATATGACGAATGGGATGTGGCCGGTATGAAGGTAAAAGCTACCAAGACAATTTCTTTAGATGCAGGTTCTCAGCTCAATCGTGTAGAGGCTTTGTATCGTTATTTTGATAAACCAACTATGGATGTAGTGGTTGGTATCGTGAAAAGGAAAGAGTCAGGAACAATGCTATTGGACGAACAACAGGGTATTATGGGCTATTGGGAACCACAAATGGGCGAAGACGGAATTACTGGTGTTGGGGCAATACTTTCAACTTCAATTACAAAAATGAAAGTAACCAATACCCAACTATTGACTCAATCTACTTCCCAAGGAAACAAACCTTATGTGTATTATACTGGCGCTGCATGGAACAAGGCAAATGTTATTACCACAGCCAAAGAATGGTTTAGCTATTTGAGTGCATTCAAAGACCGTTTAGAAAAACCATTACAAGTAACAATTGAGTAATTGTTTTCTCCTGCCATCATCATTGAGGCGCAAGAAGCGTTTACAAAAATGGGCTACTAATACCCTACAAAAGCGTGGAGTAAGCATTGATAATAAGTTGTAGCCGAAATAGGTCGTCAAGCAGCGCAGTTGTTGATAAACCAAATCGAAGATGGAATAATAAAAAAAACGAACTTTTTACACGAGCTATCTACCAATTTGGTTGTGCGGGGGTCGTCGCTAAAATCTCTAAACCAGGATTAGTTAATCCACCAATTTGCGTAATTC
>REAR01000046.1 GCA_004295245.1 Sphingobacteriales bacterium
TTGAAAGTGTAAAAATCTTTCGGGCTTTCCAACACCGGTCTTGCTGACTTGTATTCTGCCGTACAAGTGTGCGACGCAACCACTGCCGCCATAAAAAACCACCGCACACTACCAACAGTTTTCTTTTACTATTTTTGCCCGATGCAGTTAATAGAAGTAAACAGCCCCTTACTGGAAAAAGCATTTATTGAAGTAAATATTACTTTAAATAAAACCACCCCCAATTATATTCGTCCGCTGGATAAAGATGTGTATGAAGTGTTTGATAAAAAAAAGAATAAAGCCTTCAGACAGGGCGAATGCATTAGATGGATATTGAAAGATGTGACGGGTAATTACGCCGGCCGTATTGCTGCTTTTATAAATAAAAAATATAAAAACAAAGGCGATGATGGCCCCGTGGGTGGCATTGGTTTTTTTGATTGTATTAATGATGCCGGCGCCGCTGCTTTATTATTTGATACGGCTAAAAACTGGTTGCAGCAAAAAGGCATGACGGCTATGGATGGCCCTATCAATTTTGGTGAAAGAGATCGTTGGTGGGGGCTGGTTACGGAAGGTTTTATGGAGCCTTTGTATTGCATGAATTTTAATCCACCTTATTATAAGCAGCTATTTGAACAGTACGGGTTTCAACCATTTTACTATCAAATTTGTTTTGGGCTGGATCCGAAAAAACCATTGATAGAAAAAGTGTTTAAGCGGCACCAACTATTAACAAAAGACCCAGGCTTTACGGCAAGGCATATTAGAAAAAATGCATTGGATACCTATGCGCAGGATTTTACCACTGTGTATAATAAAGCATGGGCTGGCCATGGTGGCTTAAAAGAACTAAAGCTGGAACAAGTGAAGCTGATGTTTAGTAAAATGAAGCCGGTAATGGATGAGCGCATTGTTTGGTTTGCCTACTACAAAGAAGAACCCATTGCCTTATTTGTAAACCTGCCCGATTTAAACCAATACTTTAAACACCTGAATGGCCAATTTGGACTGCTGCAAAAGTTGCGTTTTTTATGGCTGCAAAAAACAAGTGCTAATAAAAAATTTAACGGGTTGGTTTTTGGCGTGGTGCCGCAATACCAGGGTATGGGGGTGGATAGTTTTATGATTGCGGAAGCCGCTAAAATAATTCAGCCACATACTTCTTACACTGAATATGAAATGCAATGGATTGGAGATTTTAACCCTAAAATGCTAAACATTGCAGAAAGCATTGGCGAAACCTTTCGCAGCAGGCAGTTAACCACCTACCGCTTTTTATTTGACCGCACCAAGGAATTTAAACGCCACCCCATTTTATTATAAAATTTTATACAGCAGGTAGTGAAAAACTATCTTTTTACAATCGGCGGCTTTCATGTATTTTGCCTGCCACAATCTTATAAAAGCACCGACGCAGTATGGATAAGTTTATAGTAAGTGCCAGAAAATACAGGCCTCAGAATTTTTCAACCGTTGTAGGGCAGGCCCATATTACCACCACGCTTAAAAATGCTATTAAGAACGAGCAGTTGGCACATGCGTTTTTATTTTGTGGTCCGCGGGGTGTGGGTAAAACCACCTGTGCCCGTATTTTGGCAAAAACTATTAACTGCGAAAACCTGCAGCCGGATGGGGAAGCCTGCAACCAATGTAACTCCTGCACCTCTTTTAACGATGGCGGTTCTTTAAACATACACGAGTTGGATGCAGCCAGTAATAACAGTGTGGATGATATACGCAGTCTGGTAGACCAGGTACGCTTTGCGCCGCAAGCCGGTAAATACAAAGTGTATATAATAGATGAGGTGCACATGTTAACTGCCTCGGCTTTTAATGCCTTTTTAAAAACATTAGAAGAGCCACCACCCTATGCCATATTTATTTTAGCTACTACAGAGAAGCATAAAATATTGCCTACCATTTTAAGCCGCTGCCAGATTTTTGACTTTAAACGCATTACTGCCAATGATACCGTAGCGCATTTGGAAGAGATTTGTGAGAAAGAAACCATTCACGCAGATAAAGCAGCTTTGCATATAATTGCGCAGAAAAGTGAAGGCTGTATGCGGGATGCCCTGAGCATACTGGACAAAATAGTAAGCTTTACCAATGGCGAAGTGCAATATGAAAATACACTGGAGCATTTAAATATTTTAGATGCGGGTTATTATTTTAAACTGCTGGATAGTATGCAACAGCAAGACCTTGCCGGCGCCATGTTACTGTATGACGATATTAACAGCAAAGGTTTTGAAGGCGATTTAGTGATTGAGGGCTTTACCGAGTTTTTGCGCAACCTGCTGGTGTGTAAAGATGAAAAAGTAGCCCACCTGCTGGAAGCCGTTGAAAGTTTTAAAGACAAATACATTGCAGCTGCTAAAAAAACAGAAGCCAGCTATATTATAAGCGCATTAAATATTTTAAACGATACCGGTATACAATACAAGGCAGCACGTAACAAACGCCTGCATGTAGAACTGGCCATTATAAAACTGGCTTACCTGCAACAAGCTATTGAAATAACCAGTACTGGTGATGGCATTACTAAAAAAAAAATAGTTGACGCAGCCCGGCCGGTTGCTTTTCGCAGCCTCGGCTTTACACCCGTTAAAGAAACAACAGCGCCAGCAGCAAAAGCACCTGCTGCAAAACTAACCATTGAAACACCGGCCGTCACACCAGCGCCACCACCCATTAAAACAACTACTGCAACCACCCCACCACCCACTACATTTAACGGTGGCGGGAAACTGGGCGCCTTAAATAAAATACGGCAACAATATGCCGGTGCCACAGCTGCCGCGGTAGCTGCAGCCATTCCGCTTAGCATGGGTGCTTTGCAAAAAGCATGGGATGAGTACACGGCAATGCTAAAAGAACAGAAAAGCCCTTCTGAAAAAAGTTTTGAAATGGCGGTGCTGCGTATTATTAACGATGGCGCTTTTGAAGCCATGAGTGCGACCAACCTGCAATGCAAGTTTATTGATCAGGAGCGGCTGAAACTGGGAGAGTTTTTACAAGAACGTTTTTGTAACCGCCAATTAACTTTTGCAATTACACAACAAGAACAGGTGGGCAATACACAACAAGTGGATCTTCCTTTAAATAATAAACAGCAATACCAAAAAATTGCGGAGCAATACCCATTGGTAAAAGAATTAAAAGACAAACTACGATTGGATTTGGATTATATGTAAACAACTGTTGTTTACAAAAAATTAGCCGGTAACACGGTAAGTAACGAAAGATGAAATGTCTTTACTTATCGTAGTACCGGCTTTTTAATAAAACAATTAATTATTATTCTTCTAACTTAATGGTGATCGGCTGCCGCTTATAAGATTTTACTTTCTTACTGTTTTGAATGCCGGGTTCCCATTTACCACTTTTCTTTATTACTGCAACAGCCGCATCTCTCAATTCTGTTGGGCCACTAACGGCTTCTACATTGCTCACCGAACCGGATTCATCCACCACAAATAGTACTTCAACGGTGCCGGAGATTCCATTATCAATTGCTTCTTGTGGTAAATTCTTTTCTAAATTTTTGGTAAGATACCGGGCCCATGCAGCAAAGCCCCCGGGATACTGTGCTTCAATTTCTACTTTCATAAAAATCTCTGGTTCTTCATCTTGTTTTTGGGGAACCGCCACTACACCATTCTTTTCTCCGTCTGAAACAGGCCGTATAATATCTCCATCTTCTCCTTGCTTATTAACTAACCCAATTTTTTGATCAATCACATTTTCGTTCTCAGGTAATTGATCTTCGGGTTTTACATCATTATCGTCTACAATTTTTGGCGGTGTAATTTTTACTGTTTCAATATCAATCTTTTTGGGTTTCACAGGTTCAATGGGTTTAGGTTGTTCTTCTGGTGGTGGTGCTTTTTGTAAAACAACATCAGGGCCTGCAATTAAACCAGTGTTTTTTTCTTTTGCATTATTAGCAAGTACATAACCACCATAACACAAACCGGCAAAAAGAAACACGGATGTTAGTGCTTTATACATACGGCGGTTATAGGTTTTACGCAGCTCATAGGCTCCGTAATCTTTGTTGCGGCCATCAAATAAGATGTCCAGCACATCTGCGGTGAGAATGTTTTGTTTTTCCATGGCTATACTTTTATAATGAGATAGCGGCTGCAAAAAAATCCATAAACAAATACACATAAATAAACAGAACATTTATAAAAACGGTGTGTGTTATGTTTAATTACTAACTGTATGCTGAAGGGTGCGACGCAACGACTGCTGCCATGATCCCGAATGTTCGGGACGCCCGCTGGTTACCTTATAAAAAATACCTACAGTGCAGGATGCGTTTTAAAAAATACGAATGCCCGTTATTGCCTTGGGATAAACCTTTAATCTCTCCCCTTTTTTTGCCGTTTTTGCATTAATTTCGGCCCTCAAACCTATAACAAACTATGGCTGAAGTTATATTAATGCCCCGCCTGAGCGATACCATGACAGAAGGGGTGATTGCTGCCTGGCATAAAAAAGTAGGCGACACGGTAAAAAAAGGCGAGTTGCTGGCCGAAGTGGAAACCGATAAAGCTACCATGGAATTAGAAAGCTATAAGGATGGTATTTTACTGCATATTGGTATTGATAAAGGTGGTAAACTTCAGGTGAACGATTTGTTGGCTATTATTGGTACCCCAGGCGAAGATATCAGTAGCCTTGTAAAAGGTGGTGCTGCTATAGCTGCAGCGCCTGCACCTGCAGCTACTACTACTGCTGCACCTGCCGCTGCTACCGCACCGGGTATGGATTTAACTAAAGTAGATGAAGTGATTTTAATGCCCCGCCTCACCGGGTATGGATTTAACTAAAGTAGATGAAGTGATTTTAATGCCCCGCCTTAGCGATACCATGACCGAAGGCGTTATTGCCGGCTGGCATAAAAAAGTGGGCGATGCGGTTAAGAAAGGTGAACTACTGGCCGATATTGAAACCGATAAAGCTACTATGGAGTTGGAGAGCTACAAGAATGGTAAGCTGTTATATATTGGCGCACAAAAAGGCGATAAGGTGCCCGTAAACGCATTACTGTGTATTATTGGCGAGGAAGGAAAGGT
>REAR01000047.1 GCA_004295245.1 Sphingobacteriales bacterium
AAACTGTTGCAATGTTTCCTGCACACGGTATTTACTAATGTTGGGGCAATAAAAAATCATAAAACCACCGCCACCGGCACCCGATATTTTACCACCGGTAGCGCCTGCTTTTTTTGAAGCTTCGTATATAGTTTCCATCAAATCGTTACTAATGCCATCGGCCATCTGGCGTTTTTGCTGAAATCCAAAATCCAGTATCTCGCCAATTTCATGCAGCCGGCCTTTTAGTAAGGCTTCTTTCATTAATTGCGATTGCTGTTTTAACTGGTGCATGGCTTCAATAGATTTGCCTTGTTTGTTTACCACATTGCTGCTTTGCCACATTGCTGCTTTGCTTTTCTATAATCTTTGCACTTTCGCGGCTGGTGCTGGTGTAATACAGCAGTAAATTATTTTCCAGCTCAAACAAATATTGTTGTTTAATACGCAGCGGGTTTACAATTACTTTATCGTCTTTTAAAAACTCCATAAAGTTTACGCCGCCAAATGTGGCCGCATACTGGTCTTGCCGGCCACCGGCCATATTTAATTCTTTGCGTTCTATTTCATAGGCCAGCTGTGCAATATCATATTCGCCCAAGGGCAGGCGCAACATTTCTGCAAAAGCACCAATAATAGCCACCACTAAAGTAGAGGAGGTGCCCAGGCCACTGCCCGCAGGTGCATCTACAAAAGTGCTTAACTTAAAACCGGTAAGCGGTAAACCATATTGATGTTGTATGCGGTTGTAAACACCTTTTAATAAATCTAATTTTCCGTCAATGGGTAGTTGATGATTCCATTCGTATCGCTTTTCTTCTTTTCTATCCAGCGCCTGTAATATAATGGCGTTTTCATCAATAGGTTCTATAGTAGCATGTGCATACAAACTGATGGTGGCATTTAAAATAGCACCACCGTATAAATCGCAATACGGACTCACATCGGTGCCACCACCGGCCAAACCAATACGCAAAGGCGCTTTACTTCTGTAAATCATTTTTATGTTATCGGCTTTAGTAATTCTGTTAAGCATTGTTGCGTCGCACACTTGTACGGCAGTGCCAAACGCAGCTATTTATTTTTTATTTGTTCTTTTAATTGCAATAAGGTTGTTACCAGCAGTTCCCAACTGTATTTTTTCTTTTCTTCCTGCAAGTGGGGTAAAAAAAATGCTTCGCCTTTACTAAAATAAGTTTCAATAGCTGCTGCAATACTTTCAGCATTGGGCTGGCATACCAGTCCGGCTTTGTTATGCGGCACATAATCTGGCAAAGCCCCCACATTGGTAACAATCATAGGTTTTTCAAAATGATAGGCCAATGGCGTAACCCCGCTTTGTGTAGCATTTTTATAGGGCTGCACCACCACATCGGCCGCTGCAAAATACAACGCTACTTCGGGGTTGGGTATAAAATCGGTTTTTAAAACAAGCTGCTTGCGTATGCCCAACTGATTAATTAACTGCTGGTATTTTTCAAGGTCTTCATAAAACTCTCCGGCAATAATTAATGTATACAGTTTGCCCTGCTGTTGTAATTGTTGCAAGGCCTGTAATAACAAATCTAACCCCTTGTATTTGCGGATGAAGCCAAAAAACAACAACACCTTATCGCTTGCAGCTAAACCCAATTGCTGCCGGGCTGTTTCTTTATTAGCAGCCGCTCCAAAATTATCGTATAAAGGATGCGCTACCTGTATAGCAGGTTGCGACAGATGAAACTGTTTTAAATCCTGCAGCACTTTATCGCTCATGGTAACAAAGGCATCGCAGCTTTTTAAAAAGTAACGGGTAAAGGGTTTGT
Source organism: Sphingobacteriales bacterium (assembly GCA_004295245.1). GTDB lineage: Bacteria > Bacteroidota > Bacteroidia > Chitinophagales > Chitinophagaceae > JACMLD01. Next base: position 1,785 of record REAR01000047.1, read on the forward strand.
CGCCCATTCTTTTTTCATGCGGAATGACATTGTCTGTAATAGCAATTACTTTAGTATGCCGGTTGCTTTTTGCCAACCGCAGTATGCTGCCAAAAGCCGGCCCCATAAACGGCAGCCAAAAACGCACTATAATAAAATCGGGCTGCAGTTTTTTTAGTTGCTGCCCCACAAATAACCAGTTAATGGGGTTAATGCTATTTACCTTTCTTAGTATTTGCAGGTGGGCCGGTGCCGCTTCATTGGTGTATTGTGTTTTGCCCGGAAATAAAAAAGAAGGATACTGTAAGGTGAAATTATAAATACAAACATCATGACCGGCCTCCTGCAAAGCAGTTGCCAGCCTTTCATTAAAAGTGGTAATGCCCCCACCACGGTAGGGGTGTGCCGGACCAAGTATGACGATGCGTTGTTTCAAATAGTTAAGGGGTTAATAATTTCAATCCTTTTATGTGTTGGAAATGTTTCTTATTGATAGTGGCTAGTGTAAAATCGTAATGAATAGCTGTTGCAGCCAAAATCAAATCCTGAAAAGGGATACTTTTATTTATTTTTTTTAATTGAGAATGTAATTCAATAGCTGTTTTATTGAGTTGTGGGTGGTAATCATAAACAGGTAATTCTTCTAAAAGAAGATTCCAGAAATTATTTTGACGTGTATTATTGCCAATCATAATCTCAAAATGCGTAATCACTGTTAGACAAATAGGCTTATTTAGCAGTAGTATTTTTTCAAAAAACGACGAGTCCTTTTTAGTTTTTCGGAAATAATCAATCAAGACTGAGGTATCAATTAATATAAAACCAGTATCCATCAGAATAGTTTTTTTCTTTCTGCTAAAAAGGTTTGATACTGTTCGTCACTCCATGTAATTTTTTTGAGTAGTTTTTTTATACGGGTTTGTTTTTTTTCATCAAACCGAAGATGAGTGTTATTTTTTTTTACCTGGTACAAAACCGCTGCTTCTTCAACTTTTAAGCTCATACTGAATTGGTTTTTTATAAAGTTACTCAATTCCCACTTTTTCTTCTACCAAATAAAAATTGCGGCCGGGTGAGTTGCGGCTGATCAGCTCTCCAATAAAACCACCCATAAATAATTGCGAACCGATGATCATAGCAGTTAATGCCAGGTAAAAAGGCGGTCGGTTGCTCAATCCAATTTCCGGATGCATTAAACGGGTAACTATTAAATAAATGCTTATTAAAAAACCTATAATAAAAAACACCGAACCCCAACGACCAAAAAAATGCATGGGCCGTTTGCCATACTTACCCACAAACATAATAGAGGCCAGATCCAGCGGGCCATTTACAAAACGGCTGAGGCCAAACTTACTTACGCCGTATTGCCGGGCACGGTGCTCCACCACTTTTTCGCCTATCTTTTTAAAGCCGCTCCATTTAGCCAGCACCGGAATGTAGCGGTGCATGTCTCCATACACTTCTATACTTTTTACCACTCTTTTTTTATACGCTTTCAGGCCGCAGTTAAAGTCGTGCAGTTTAATGCCGCTCATATAACGCGTCATGGCATTATAAAATTTGCTGGGTATGTTTTTGGTAAGGGTGTTGTCGTAGCGTTTTTTCTTCCAGCCGCTTACCATATCATAGCCGCCTTCTATAATCATTTGGCGCAGGCCGGGTATTTCATCCGGACTGTCCTGCATGTCTGCATCCATGGTAATTACAATATCGCCCTGTGCGGCTTTAAA
>REAR01000048.1 GCA_004295245.1 Sphingobacteriales bacterium
GCTCGTACGGTTTTTCTATATAGGGCAACACACAATTAATGAGTAATACATTGTGTGGGCCGCGTTTTTCAATGGCTTCCTGCGGGGTGTAAAAAAAATTGAGACCGTTGCCGGCAATTTGGTTTTTGCCAATGGTAACATAGTGTTCTTGTTCTACCACGCTCCATTGTGCTTGTTGCAATTGCTGCAAGTAATGCCTGTTTTGAAAATAGCTGGTGCCCAGGGAGCCGCCAAAATCCAGCACGGAGAGTTTACCATTGTTTTGGTAGGCGGCCAGCAATAAGTGTGATAGCAGTGGCCATGAGTAATAAATTTTGTCAAACAGCACGCCGTCTCTTTCGTAGGCAGCTTCGCCATTTTTTACTTTTACTGCTGCGGCTTTAACCTTATCAATAATAGGCTGTGCATCGTACCCGGTGCAATGGCTTTTGGCTTCCTGCCAGCTGGGGTAGGAGCCCGACCAACCGTATTTAGGTTTTTTAAAAATATTTTTTATTCTTCTTAAAATGCGTTGTTGTTTGAGGGCTTTTAGTGGCTGAAGAATGAGTTGTTTTATTCGCTTCTTTAAAGAAGTTTTTACAGGTCGAATATTTTCTTCAAAATCAATCCATGCATTAACAGCCTCAAAATTTTCAACAATAGGTATGTTTTCTATAGTAATAGCATGGTTTGCCAGTTGTAAATCTTTATTGTAATCGGCAGATTTTACGTGGGTAGAATCGTTGCCAAAGCCTATATGTTTAGAAAGCGATTGAACGGGGTAAAGCGTGAGTGTGTTATTTAATACTGCTGTACCTGTCCATCTTATAGCCCATGAACTAACTTTGCCTTCTATTTGCTGTTGCAGCATCTGCTCATAGTTGAAACGATCGTTTACATTGAAGAGGTGTAGTTTGTTTTGTTGTTTTAATTGCTGGTACAGTTTTTCACTGTCTGGTTCAAAAAGATTCCATGCACGTTGCCAGGTAGCCCATGCTATGGTGTCTGGTAAGTGCGAAAAAAAAGTGCTTGTCTTCTTGGTATGATAATAGTAATTCCAGGAGCCAATGCTCAGTACTCTTTCCTGGTCTTGGTATTTTTCTAAAGCCTCATTCATAAATTGAAGGAAGTAAGGAGAGAGTTCTACATCATCTTCAATAATGATGGCGCGGCCGTATTCGTTTATTATTTTTGATACGCCTTCAATAACAGAAGGTGCTAATCCTTTATTGGTTTCAGCCGCAATTAATGTAATGGTACCACACCATTTTTTTTCATTAACCAATTGGCGAACGGCTTCAATTTTTTTAGCATCTTCTTCAGTAGCATTTTGTTTGGGCCCATCTGAAAAAACAAATAATGCTGAATCTGCAGCTAGTGTATTTAACTGTAAGGAGTGAAGCGTACGCCGGGTAAATTGCGGACGGTTATAAGCAAATAATATGACTGGAGCATTTTTTTTCAATGGTTAAAGGTTTTGTTTTTGCCAAATAGCTGTTTTAGAAAAACTGTTGGAGAAAGGAACCGCCCCCCAATTGTCAAGTAGTAATGTAAATTGTTTTTCAATGGCAGGCATATTTTCTGTGAAGTAATACAACCTCTCGGCATTGTCAATAATTAATAATCCTCCAGTCTTTATTTTTTTAAGTGAGTGCGCAATGCAACTGGTTCTTGCCCGGCCATCTACTAAAACAATATCAAAGTAATGGTCTTTATACGAGTCGATGGCAGTTGCATATTTTTTAAATACAAATTTTTTAAAACCAGCGTCGTTTGAAGCGTAGTCGGCAACTACAGCCGGGTTGACTTGCTGGTCCGTTGCTTCAGGCTCAATAAACGTCCCTTTCCAATTAGCATTGTTGCCAATAATTTTTACTAAGTCTGAAAACCATGCACCATCGTGTTCAACTGTAACCACCTCTTGTGCATGGTCTAAAAAGAAAAGAGTGGATCCACCGCCTCCAAACTCAAATACAGCGTCTTGCGTACGAATTGTTTTTTTTATAAAATTAATGGCATCAAAAGTAAGCCAGGGCCAGCGGTTTGTTACAGAGCTTGCAGGTGGTTTAACTGAGCGTTGCCAAGAAATTAAATGCTTTAATTGAAATAGAATGGAAATATTTCCTTTTTTTAACTGCCCTGCTATATTTCTTAAAAATGGTGTCATTCTGTAAATTAATAATTTAAACTTAAAGGTTTTCCAGGCCTAACCAAACTTTCATTTTATAAAGCATGCCACCAACCGGGCTATTTAATAAATAATGTAACAGTTTAAGCCGCCACTGCCACAGCACCAGTTTTGTAGAAAACCCAAAATGACTTTCATATACTTTCCGCCCTTCGGTTAAGGCTTTCAGGTAGTTGGTATAAGTGGTGCCGCCGGGTGCAAATTCTACCAAGGGCTTTTCAATAAAGGCAACGGGCTCTTTGGCAATGCTGCAAACAAAATCGTAATCCATGGCATTACGCAGGTTGTTATTATAATTGCCATAGCGGGTATGTAATGTTTTTTTTACAAACATAGTTTGGTGGCACAAACTGCGCATACCACGATACAGCTTGCGGGCTTCAAATGGTTTGCCAATTACCACCCATTGTGCACCGCGTTGTAAACGGTATTTACTATGCAGCCAGCTTAGCTGCGGTTGTTGTGTAAATAGATTAATAACCTGTTGCAGGGTGGTGGGGTCAATATAGGTGTCGGCGCTGTTCAGCATATTCAGCAAAGATCCATTTGCCAATGCAATGCCTTTATTAAAAGCATCTCCAATGCCTTTGTCTCTTTCGCATAACCATTTTCTATACGCAGGTTGCGGGTTGTTTTCCAGCCATTCTTTTATGGCGGTGTTTGATGAGCCATCAATTATCCAGTGTTCATAAGGTGCCAGTGTTTGCACATCTACCGATGCACAGGTGGCTTTTAATTCCTCCAGATTATTAAAGCAAATGGTTATTATTGAAATGGTATCGGGCAAATCAACTGGTTTTATAATCAATAATTTTTATTTTATAAAGGCAATCACTTTTTGGGCAATATAGCCCCAATAAAACTTTGTAAAAAAGTGATTGGGCAAAACAGCTGGTTGTGTTTTTATAATAGCTTGTACAAATGCAGGCCAGTCGTTATCGTTGGTTATGGTTAATAAATCACCTGCATCCTCTTTATTAACGCCAATGGCACCGTTGGTGGTAGATACGGCTGCGGTACCATAACCCAATGCTTCTACTAATTTTGTTTTAATACCACCGCCTTCAATTACCGGGTTACAAATGATAATGCGGTACGCAAAACCGGTTTGCAATAACAGCGGGTTAATGGTTGTAATAATTTTTTTTACAGCTTGCAGGTTGGGGGCATAATCTAGTGCGCCATTAAATAATAGAATTTTTTCTTCAGGGCTAATGCCATATTGCTGTTGCAACAACTGGCGGCAACGAACTCTCTCATCGTCAGAAGGCCGTTCGCTCCAATCAATGCCGTAGGTAACCGTGGTGCAGGCAGCGGGGTTTAGGTTAAACTGTTCTACTGCAAAACGTTTATCATCATCGTGAATAAAAAAATTATAGTGAGCGGCTGCATGCGTGGCTTTTTCATAAAGCCATAAAATTTTCCACCACCATTTACCCAGGCTTTTCCAACGGGTGCTTTCTATATTATGCGAGTGCACCGCCAATAAGGATGTTCTATAATAAGGTGTGTGGCTTTTTCTTTTTTTATAATACGGCGCAGGGTAAAAAATAAAAAAGGATTGATATAACGGAATGCACCATTGGCAATGCAGTTATACATTTTATAGCCATTGGCAAAAGAAGGGTCGTTGCTTGTTACAGTAACCATTACCAGCTCACACTCTTTTGCCAGGTATTGGGTAAACAGCGCAATTCCTTTTTGTCCGCCCACCTTGGCCGGAAAAATAGTGTATGGAACGAGGCTGATTATTTTCATTGCAATAATATGGTTACGGGCAGTTATTTTTCATAGCATCGTCTGTTGCGTCGCACACTTGTGCATTTGAGATTTGATATTTCTGATTTGAAGTTTCAACTCTCAAATTAGAAATTCTACTGCTGAAGTGTGCGACGCAACCGCTGTTGAACAGGGCACTGCTGCCGGTTACAAAAACTACGCTGTTTTCTTTTTTCTAAACTCCAAAAAAATACCGGCGGCCAGCAACAGATAAATTAAAATATTAAACCACATACTTATTTTATCGCTCAGTATTACCGAACGGGGTTCAAAACGAAATTCAATTTTATGATTGCCGGCAGGTATGGGCATGCCACGCAATACATAGTTTACACGGGCATGTTCCGCTTTTTGTCCGTCAATATAGGCCTCCCATCCGTGCGGATAATACACTTCGCTGAACACGGCAAACTGCGGTGTGGCCGCCTTGCTTTCATAACGCACTATATCGTTCAGGTTTTCTGTTAAAGTTAAGGTGGCGGCAGAATCGTATTGAAAGGGTTTACTTACAATATCTTTAAATCGTATATCGGCAATGGCGCTGTCTCTGGTATTTAATTTATCCAGCACACTCATTTCTTCATCGGCATTTTTTGCAATCGTAATTGCTTTTACAAACCATGCATTGCCCAATGCGCCGGGGTTTAATTGCGCCATGGGTTGCCCGTTAGCGGGGTTTTGTACAATAAAGTACCGCGTGTTTAGCATGTTAAACACATTCATGTTTCCTTTGCTTAACTGGCGTTCAATAATATCCTGATACAAAGCCAACTTAGCCGGACTATAACCACCAATGGCATTAAAATGATATGATGCCGTTGAGCTGGAATAAGGGTCTCCGCCTGCCTGATCAAACACACGAAAATGTTTGGTAGGGTCTGCTTTAATTTGCTGCACCGCTGCATTGATTTGAAAGGCAGATTCAAACTGTGCCGGCTCTACAAATTTATCGGCACCCAGGTAACGTTTGCCCACAGCCAGCAAATCGATAGTGCCTAATAAAACAATAGCAGCCATAGCTACCGATGGCTTTATTTTATTTTTTAAATACAATCCAATAAGTGCTGCAGCGGCAAGTATAAACAAAATGCTGCGCAATAAATCTTTACCATATAAACTCTGGCGATCTTCTTGCAGGCCCTTTATTAAACCACGGCCAAAATCATCTGCCTGTTGCTGCATGGCAGGTGTGGGTTGCTGGCCTTGCGCTACTTGTTGCAACATGCCATTGGTAAAATTATCTTTTAAAGCAACATCATTGGGGCCACGGTAATCAAAACTAAAGTAGAAGGCAGTAAGTAGTAATAACACGGCACCGGTAACATACAGGCTTAGTTTAAACTTTTTCCACGCTTCTTCTTTATTAATTGTACCAAACAAAATTTGCTGCAGGCTGATTGCCGCCAATGTTACAAAAGCCAATTGCGGCACCACTAAAGCCATAGAAGGCGCCCTGAATTTTTTATATAGCGGTAAATGATCAAACAGAAAATAGTTGATGCCTTCTAAATTTTTACCCCA
>REAR01000049.1 GCA_004295245.1 Sphingobacteriales bacterium
GCTGGTTACAAAATAAAAACCCCTGCATTAACAGGGGTTTTCTATTTGAAAGGTTGTTGTTTATTTATCTACTGTTAAAGACGCTCCCACATACTCTGCATTTAACCGTGCAATATTGGTAATAGAAATTTCTTTAGGGCAGGTGGCCTCGCAGGCACCGGTATTGGTACAACTGCCAAAACCTTCTTTATCCATTTGCGCCACCATACTTATAACACGTTTTCTTTTTTCTGGTGAGCCTTGTGGTAACAAAGCAAGGTGCGATACTTTTGCAGACACAAACAGCATGGCTGAAGAGTTTTTACAAGCCGCTACACAAGCACCACAACCAATACAGGCTGCTGCGGCAAAGGCTGCATCTGCTTTATCTTTTTCAACCGGTATTGCATTAGCATCAACGGCATTACCCGTGTTTACAGAAATATAACCACCGGCTTGTATAATACGGTCAAAAGCGCCGCGGTCTACCATCAGGTCTTTTACTACCGGAAAGGCATTGGCTCTCCAGGGCTCTACCACAATGGTATCACCATCTTCAAATGCACGCATGTGCAATTGGCAGGTAGTATTGGCTTTCCAAGGGCCATGGGGTTTACCATTAATAACCATCGAACAGGTACCACAAATGCCCTCGCGGCAATCATGGTCAAAAGCAATGGGGTCTTGTCCTTCGGTAATTAATTTTTCATTTAAAACATCAAACATTTCCAGGAACGACATTTCTGTTGAAATATCTTTTACATCGTAGGTTGCAAAACTGCCATTATCCTGGCTGTTTCTCTGTCTCCAAACTTTTAAAGTAAGATTAATGTGTTTGTGTTCCATTTATACAATTTGATAATTTGATGATTTGAACATTTGAAAATTGAAATGGAGTATTCATAAAATTTCCCCATCCTCAAATTTTCAAATTACTTATAACTTCTTTGTGTAGGCTTGGCTACTTCAAAGTTTAATGCTTCTTTGTGCAGTTCCCACTGGTGTTCTCCTTTTAGCTCCCAGGCTGCTACATAAGAAAAGTTGCTATCGTCTCTTTTTGCTTCGCCTTCTTCTGTCTGGCTTTCTTCTCTAAAGTGGCCACCACAACTTTCGTTACGGTTCAAGGCATCCAGGCACATCAGTTCACCCAGTTCTATAAAGTCAGCCACACGGTTGGCCTTATCCAGCTCGGGGTTCATTTCATTAATACTGCCGGGTATGCGCACATCGCTCCAAAACTCTTTTTTCAGTTCTTGTATTTGTGCAATCGCTTTTTTCAAACCTTCTTCGTTGCGGGCCATACCGCAGTACTCCCACATAATTTTGCCCAGGCGTTTATGAAAACTTTCTACCGTTTGAGCGCCTTTAATATTCATTAATTGATGAATGCGATCGCTTACTGCTTTTTCTGCTTCAACAAATGCCGGGTGATCGGTAGGTATGGGTTTGGTAGCAATTTCATCGGCCAGGTAATTACCCATTGTGTAGGGCACTACAAAATAGCCATCGGCCAAACCTTGCATCAGTGCAGAAGCACCCAGCCGGTTGGCTCCATGGTCGCTAAAATTAGCTTCGCCCAGTGCATACAAGCCTTTAATGCTGGTCATTAATTCATAATCTACCCATAAGCCACCCATTGTGTAGTGCACTGCCGGGTAAATGCGCATGGGCACTTCGTATGGGTTTTCTCCGGTAATCTTTTCATACATGTCAAACAGGTTACCATATTCTTCTTTCACCACTTCTTTACCCAACGCAACCAGTGTAGCTTCATCGGGGTTTTGAATACCTTGTTTATTGGCTTCTGCTCTTCCGTATTTATTAATCAGGTTAAATTTAAAGTCTAGGTAAACCGCTTGCTTGGTGGTGCCAACGCCAAAACCAGCATCACATCTTTCTTTAGCAGCACGAGAAGCCACATCTCTCGGTACCAGGTTACCAAAAGCGGGGTAGCGTCTTTCTAAGTAATAATCTCTTTCTTCTTCTGGTATATCGTTGGGCTTACGCGGATCGTCTTTTTGCTTGGGTACCCAAATACGACCGTCGTTGCGCAGCGATTCTGACATCAATGTCAGCTTACTCTGATGATCGCCGCTAACAGGTATACAAGTGGGGTGAATTTGTGTAAAGCAAGGGTTACCAAAATAGGCACCTTTCTTATGTGCTTTCCAAGCTGCAGTTACATTGCTGCCCATGGCATTGGTAGAAAGATAGAATACGTTGCCATAACCACCGGTACATAATAAAACCGAATGGCCAAAATGACGCTCTAATGCTCCGTTAACCAGGTTACGGCAAATAATACCACGGGCTTTACCATCTACAATTACCACATCCAGCATCTCGTGGCGGCTATACATTTTTACATTGCCTAGCGCCACCTGCCGTTCTAATGCCTGGTAAGCGCCAATTAATAATTGCTGACCGGTTTGGCCGGCTGCATAAAACGTACGTTTTACCTGCGTGCCACCAAAAGAACGATTATTTAATAAACCCCCATACTCGCGGGCAAAGGGTACACCTTGTGCCACACATTGGTCAATAATATTTACACTCACTTCTGCCAGGCGATGCACGTTTCCTTCACGGGCACGATAGTCGCCGCCTTTTACAGTATCGTAAAATAAACGAAACACACTGTCTCCATCATTCTGGTAATTTTTGGCGGCGTTAATGCCACCCTGTGCAGCAATACTGTGTGCACGGCGGGGCGAATCCTGAAAGCAAAAGGCTTTTACTTTATACCCCAATTCTCCTAACGCGGCCGCTGCAGATGCACCTGCCAGGCCCGTACCAACTATTATTACTTCCAGTTTACGTTTATTAGCCGGGTTTACCAGTTTTACGTGGCCTTTATAATCTGTCCATTTCTGATCTAATGGTCCGGCAGGAATTTTTGAATTGAGCATATTATGAATTTAATAGACGCTAATTTATTTTTTGTTTTTGGGCAGTGGTAATACTGTTCAACATCGTTGTGTCACTCACTGGTACTTTTTGTACAATAAGCAGCTTGGTTGCTTTGTGTACTACTGTTGAAGGGTGCGACGCAACGGCTGTTGCTGCTGGCACTACCGCCCACCTACTAAAAAAAGAACTGATGCAACTGTATAAAAACAGCTATTAATTAACCCAGCCAAAATGCATGCTAATGGGCATTAAGGCAAATACCAGTGGCACTATAATTGAAAAACCCACACCCACGGTATTAATTAAAGCAACATAACGGCTGTTGCTTACACCCAA
>REAR01000182.1 GCA_004295245.1 Sphingobacteriales bacterium
TCAGCGGAAGCCATTGTACAAAATATGCCAGTTTATTTCCACAGCAATGAATCAAATATTTTTATTAATTACCCAGCCTCTGGTACACCCCTGGATACAGGCAAATTATATGCGTGGCAGGTCATAGCAAAGAATGAAGATGTCTTTGCGGCCCAAAGTGAAGTCTGGACATTCAAGGTAAGGGAAGACAGTCTTTGGTCAGTGCTTGCTGATGGACAATCTTTTGTAAAACTTACACAGGACCCCGTATCTGTAATAACATGCCAGGATATTTTAAAAATGTATTACAACAATGAGGCAGATGATACCAGTTTGGTATACAGTATTTCCAGTTTGGCCAACGAAGATTTAGGTGCTGTAGTAAAAACGGGAAGTATACCGGTTCAATTTGGTGAAAATTTTATTGAATTACCGTTAACCAATGGAGATCGGTTGTTGGAAGGCAAAGTCTATTTGTTTTCTGTGATTAATTCACGAAATGAAAATTGGGGAATAAAAATAATGTATCAGCAAGGTACAAATCAATAAAGCTATTCAGGAATCAAGAATCAATACTAAAAAATAAGACAATGATATACGCCCTCTCCCAGAAGTATCAAAAATCAGTGGCCCTGCTGCTTATTACGGTCTTTTATGCTGAGTTTGTACTTGCTGGTTATAATCAGATAAGACAGAACAATCAGGGGCGATATCAGGCCAATAGTAACAGCTATATCAAAAGCGGGAAAAATGAATTTTTAAATAATATGGCTAGCAGTTCTGATAATGCGGGTATAGAAGAATTTGCTTTTTCCAAAAATGATCCGTCTTTCGAATTGATGACATCAGGTGAGGTTCCTTACAACATTGTAGAGGATTCAACAAAAATCAGTGGCCCCTCCCAGCCCGAAATGTCCTCTTTTAAATCGGTAGGGAGTGATAATATGGTTGACCTATTTACAGGGGATTTCTCATATAATGTCCCATTAATGGATGTTGGAGGTTATCCTGTCAATATTTTTTATAAAAGTGGTATTTCGATGGATCAGGAGGCAAGTTGGGTGGGGCTTGGCTGGAATATAAACCCCGGGACTATTACCCGTAATATGCGTGGATTACCGGATGATTTTGATGGCAGTAATGACCAGATAAAGAAGACACAAAGTATAAAGGAGAATAAAACAATTGGCGCAACACTGGGTGCTGATTTTGAATTATTTGGTTTGCCGAGTGCTTCATACACCATAGGTGCCTCATATAATACGTATAAGGGATGGGGTTTGGAAACGGGAATTAATGCGTCCCTTATGTCAGGAGATCCCAGTAAAGGTGGTTTAACTGGCGGTATGTCCTTATCGCTTAATAATAGTACCCAGGATGGATTAACTGTAACCCCTTCAATATCTCTAACGCTTTCAAAAAAAATGGGTGATGACATGGATGGTGCGATTGGAAGCAGCACTCTAAGCAATTCATTGAGTTATAATACCAGGTCTGGATTAAAAGCCCTTCAGGTTTCAACAGGTTTTAATGTAAAAACCTTTCAACGTGGGGAGGTAGGTAATATTTCTGGTGACTTGTTCTCTTCCTCTATTTCATTTGCTTCACCTTCTTATACCCCAACAATTTCAATTCCGTATACCAGCAGGCAGATAACTTTTACCGGAAAACTAGGTAATGAAAAATGGGGGGCATTTAATAATGCTTCTGTGAGCGCATATTTTTCCAGAAATGCTATTGCTGCTTTAGATACGACTATTTCAATGCCTGCATATGGGTATTTAAACTATCAATCGGCCTCAGGTAACCTATCGGCATTGCTTGATTTTAACCGGGAAAAGGATATTCCCTACCATGAAAAACCAGTGGTGCCAAATATAGGTGTCCCATCATATACTTATGATTTATTTTCTATAGCCGGGGAGGGGACAGGAGGTATGTTCCGAGCCTATCGTGGAGATATAGGCTATGTGTATGACCACCTGATGAGTTCTAAAAGTGAATCGGAATCATTTAGTGGTGATGTGGGAATAGGTGCCCTGGTGCATGTGGGTGTTGATCTCAATCAAAATTATGCGGTAACACAAACCGGTCCATGGATAAATAATAATGCACTTAAAAATAGTATCGGATTTAAAAAATCCGATTCAGTCTTTGAAGCAGCTTATTTTAGAAACCCCGGCGAAAAATCAGTTAACTCCAAAGCATTTTATGATGCAGTAGGAGGGGATGATGTAGTGACGGCAGATCTATATCAGGCTTCCATAAGTAGCCCTGACATCATTGCAACAAATAATCTAAAGCGGTATCGTAATGCAGTTCAAGTTGGGACAAGTGTTTTGTCTTCTGCTGTGTATAAGAAAAAAAGAGACAAGCGCAGTGAAATAATTACCTATCTGACTGCACAGGAAGCAAGTACTGTTGGACTTTCAAAATACATAGAAAATTATACGGTGAACCGGTGGGGGCTCAGAAACTGTAATAAAAATTTCAGCGGGTCCGTTGATACCATGAAAATTAATGATACAGTCTCCATTGAAAAAAGGGTCAATAGTTTTCGAAAGGCAAATCATATTTCCGAAATCAATGTACTCAACCCGGATGGCAGGAGGTATGTTTATGGGATACCTGTATATAACCTTCTTGAAAAAGATGTAACTGCATCTGTAAATGCTGTAAATGGTAATATGCAGGAAGGGATAGTGAAGTTTAATGCTGAGGCAGATAATCCTATAAAACATCCGGATTCGACTTCAATTGGCAGAGACAATTATTATAGTAAGGAGGAAATTCCCGGATATGCCCACTCGTTTCTATTAACTGCAATTCTTTCATCTGATTATTCAGATATCACCGGAGACGGAATTTCAGACGATGACCTTGGGGATGCAATAAAATTTAATTATTCAAAGGTTTCTGGCATTGCAAATCCGTACCAGTGGCGAGCACCTTATATTACGGATAGTGCTACTTACAATGAAGGTCTTAGAACAGATTTACGTGATGACCGGGCCAGTTATATCTATGGGAAGAAGGAGTTGTGGTATATCAATTCTATTGAATCCAAAAACATGATTGCGACATTTACGTTGGATACCACTGCGGATAGATTACCGGCAGATGAAAATGGGTATAAAAACGGTGTACGTGCTGCAAGAAAACTTACCGCAATCAATTTATATTCCAAGGCAGATTTCTTGCAAAATGGCGTTAATGCCAAACCTATCAAAACAGTACATTTTGAATACAGTTATGCATTATGCCCTGGCGTTAACAGACCAGTTAATGCAACTACAGGAAAATTGACACTTACCGGCATATGGTTTAGTTACAATGGGAACACTAAAAAGCAAAACTATTATCGATTTTATTATAATACACTTAATCCCAATTACACCACCAAATCAAATGATAGGTGGGGGACATACAAAGATCCCATGCAAAACCCCGGATATGTGTCAACGAATTATATCAGCAATGCTGAATACCCATATGCTATACAGGTAGATAGTGTAGCAGCAAAAAATGCTGCCGCATGGACATTGGATTCTATTGTCCTGCCTTCTAACGCAAGTATAAAAGTGAATTATGAAAGTGATGATTATGCATTTGTTCAAAATAAGCGGGCCATGCAAATGTTTAAGGTCATGGGTTTTAAACAAGATACCTCAGATATCCTTACTCAAAACCTATATGATGTGTTAACAACAAATGGTAACCTGATAGTCTATGCAAAAGTTACGGATAATGTGTCTAATGCGCAGGAGGTCTTTAATAAATACCTGCAGGGAATAAATAAACTATTTTTCAAATTACACATTGCATATGGGGCCGGATACGAATTTGTGCCTTGCTATGCTGATATAGATTTAAGTGGGGGGGCGAATCAGGCATACGGAATCGTTTCCGGTGACAGCAAACAAATCTATTTCAAAATAAAGGGCATAAATATCAATGCCAATGGAGATGGTAATTATAGCCCGCTTGCAAAGGCTGCCACAGGGTTTTTGCGGTTGAATTTACCTTCACTTGCCTACCCCGGATCCGATGTTGGGGATAAGGTTGACTTGAAAGAAGCGGTATCAATGGTGGTGGGGCTAATTACCAATGTAACCGATGCTTTTTCCCAATTTGATGTAGGGGCCATGTGGAAAGGTTTGGGAAATCATTTTGACAGCAGCCGATCCTTTGTAAGATTAAATAATCCAGTATATAAAAAATTGGGTGGAGGGTTACGTGTAAAGAAAATAATGATTTATGATAATTGGAAAGCGATGACAACGGTTAACTCGGTTCCTGGTCAGCGTGAATCTATTTATGGTCAGGAATATACCTATACAACATCTAAAGAAATTAATGGTGTACAGACAAAAATCAGTAGTGGCGTAGCTTGCTATGAACCCTCAATTGGCGGTGAAGAAAACCCATGGAAACAACCACTTGAATATGTTGAAAAGGTGGCCCCTTTGGCACCAACCGCACTAGGATATACAGAAACACCTTTGGGTGAAGGATTTTTTCCATCCGCTTTTGTAGGATATAGTCAGGTAAATGTCCGTTCTATACATGCTGATACAGTAAAATCATCAAATGGATATGAAGTAACCAAATTTTTTACCACATATGATTTTCCAACAATTACTGATTTTACAACATTAATTGACAACAAGAAAAGATATAAACCGGCTATCGCAAATTTTTTACATATAAATGCAAAACATTTTATAGCAGTATCTCAGGGATTTAAAATTGAACTCAATGACATGAATGGCAAAATGCGTTCCCATGCCAGTTACCCCAAAACAGATTCATTAAATGCCATAGCTTTTTCGGAAAATTTTTATCGGGTGGATGACCAAAGCGCAGAGTTTAAACACCTGTCTAATAGGGCGTATGTAATTGATCCATCAGGGGTGGTAGATACAACTGGTACTATTGGTAAGGATATCGAATTAATGGCGGATTTGAGGGAACAGCGTTCCGTCACAGAAGGGGCAAATATCCAGTTAAATGTCGATGTAATTCCATTGATATTTCCATTGGGAGTCACTCCATTTCCTATACCCTCATTATGGTTTATGCCGCAAAGGGAAGAAGATTTGTACAGGTCAGTAGCCATGACAAAGGTAATCCAACGCTATGGGGTTCTTGATAGTGTGATACAGGTAGATAAGGGGAGCAGGGTTTCATCAAAAAATTTATTGTTTGATAGTGAGACTGGGGATGTTTTATTAACAAAAACGCAGAATGAATTTAACGATCCTGTTTACAATTTTACTTATCCGGCACACTGGGCATATAGCGGTATGGGCCCTGCGTATAAAAATATTCAGGCTATATTTAATTCTGACTCTTCAAATATGGTAACCATCAGTAATGGTGTACTTAGTTCAACCAGTAAATACCCTGGGATGGTTAATTATTTTGAAAGCGGGGATGAAATACTTGCAACAGGGTATGAGAAAACTGGAGAAATAGCACCTGGTACAGATTGCTGGGGCAACGAAACTGCATGTAGTCAAAATATTTGGTCAACCAGTATAACTTCTAAATTAATTTGGGCGATTGACGCAAAAAAATCCGACCCATCCAGTACAGCAGGTGTGTTTTTTATTGATAGAAATGGTTCTCCCTATAGTGCAACAAACCTGCGATTAAAAATAATAAGATCAGGGAGACGCAATATGAGTATGAACCCAGTTGGGTCGCTCACTTTTCTTAGTAACCCACTAAAAACAGTATCAGGAAAATTAATGTTGGTACTGGATAGTAATTCAAATGTGGTAGCAAGTTCTGCTGTAGGAATAAAAGATTACTGGAAAGCTGCTGAATCAAGAAAGCCAACCCCGATTGATTACACTTGCACCTGTGCGCCACTTAAGGCACTTTTTGATTATTTAATTGCCTCAAAAAGGCTTTTTATCCAACAATCAAATGGAGTGACCGTTGATTCAATTGTACATGCAGCCTCACTTGCCGGATATCCTGTGACCATAAATGACTGCGGCTTATTGACTTCCAATAAAACGGGATTATTTTATGCGTTGACAACCGACACATCAGGGACCATTTACCGAGCACAGATAGGGAATGTAACCATAGCCATAACCTCAAATGTTTTAAAACAAATTGCCTTTTATAGCCTCCAAAGTAAGGCTTGTGGCAACGATGGTAAGGTATATTATCAGGATAATTCCAAGACGCAATTTTTGTATCAACTTCATAGAAAGGTCAATTTTAATGTTTCATATGCGTATATCGACTGTCAGGGTAATACCAATACTCCAAATTTAACGCGTACTGATACTTGCTTATATGCTTTACTGGGGAAGGTATATGCAGGAACTAATATTGACACTACCCGAGGCCATACTTCATATTGTCCAACTGGAGAGACCTTAATTCCTTGTGATACAAACGCCATATTCCTGAGTGTAGAGGCTTGCAGTAATTGCCCTGCATATAACTGTTATAATGCAATTTTGGATACAATAATCAATCCATATGTATATGGAATATTGGGAAACTGGCGGTCTGACAAAGCCTATGTATACTATGGCGACAGACAACAAACAGATTTTACAAATGCTACAGATATCAGGAAAAATGGGGCCATCAAAAGCTTTATTCCGTACTGGTCTTTTGGCGCAACTTCCTTGCAGGCTTCTGTTGATAGTACCAGATGGGTATGGAATGCACAGACAACCTTGTTTAACCGAAAAGGATTTGAGTTAGAAAACAAAGATCCTTTGGGCAGGTATAATTCAGGACAATATGGTTATAATGAAACAATGCCAGTTAGTGTTACTCAGAATAGTAAGTTCAGGGAACAGTTTTTTGATGGATTTGAAGATTACGGGTACGACAATAAAAGTTGTACGGAAGCATGTGTGGTACCAAGATCAATTGATTTTACTAAAGGCAATGGATTCTTATCAACTTTATATTCCCATAGTGGAAAATACAGTTTGAAAATAAATGCCGGGGATTCTGTATCCTTAAACACTAAAGTGATTGTTGCCAGCAAAGACACAGTTTCCGCAAAACTGACATATGATATGCAGTCAAAGTATCTGAGAGATACAATTGTGACTCTTAATGGAACAGGATTAACAGCAGCGCAAACTGGTCAGGGGAAAATATGGTATGGTAATCTTATAACAAAATATACCGGATTCTATACCATTAGAGAAACATGCAGAGGGGAAGCAACTCTTAACCACACCGGAAAATTTGTTTACACTTTTTCAGTTGGAAACAACACAGTTATTAGTGATTCCGTAAGCGATGGAGTGCCGAGGACCGATTCATTGGTGCATATTTTTCTTGTTGCCGGCACAACCTATCAAATGATCATAAATGCGAAATATAGTATACAAAACGCTGCGTATACTTTTGCAAAACCTTCGCCTATTACCTGGACACAATTAAGTGGGTGCCAAACCGTGAGTGCTTTAAGCGATGCAAATATTTTAAATAATTCAACAAATCCTTCTGTCATTATAAATATTGATACCTGTACAGTACTCAAAGACTTTAAAACGGATAGTGCAGCATTGTTACCTTCTTACACACTCACCAAGGGTGGAAAATACTGGTTTAGCGCGTGGGTAAAAGAGGAACAAGACTGTTTGTGTCAGAAGTATACAAATAACCAGGTTCGCTTTGTATATACAGATAGTGCCAATCAGCAAACCACTGATACGGCCAAACCAACAGGGATTATTATTGAAGGCTGGCAGCGCTATGATTTTGTGTTTTCGGTTCCGGTCAATGCTGCATCGATGACATTAAAACTAAAATCAACGGGTTCTACAAATATTTATTTTGATGATATCCGGTTGCATCCTTACAATGCCAATATGCAAACATTTGTATATAACCCAGTTAACCTGAGACTCATGGCACAACTCGATGAAAACAATTATGCATCTTTCTATGAATATGATGATGACGGTACATTGATACGTGTTAAAAAGGAAACAGAAAGAGGTATACAGACTATCAAAGAGACCAGGAGTTATTTGGTACGGTAATTATTGAATTCAATAAAAATAAATAATGAAAATACGATTTCAAATTCTTGTCTTGTTTTGTCTTTTAATGATGCAAAATAAAACAGTATACGCACAGACAGGTAGTGAACCAGTTTTGCAGGTTTTTGCCAGGCTCCAGCAGGTGTATCAAAATATTCCGGCATTAAGTTTTGATGTAAAGTACACTTATAGTAATGAAACAAAGCCTGCAGAGATACTAGATTCACTTTCAGGTAAATTTGAAATAAATCAGGGCAATTACCACTATTTATTGGATAGTACAGAAACAATTCATAATGAGCGGTATACCATCGTATTATTCAGAGAAGACAAATTGTTATACCTCACAAAATCCTCTGAAGAACAAAAAGTAAACCCGGTTAGTACTATTAACGATTTACTAAAAAGCAAAGAGGGATTGACTTTTGATGTCTCTGATAAGGATAAATTAACCATGGTAAAGATTGGTTATCCTCCCGGCAAAGAATATAAATCAGTAGAGCTTATAATAGATACTGCTACTGGGTATTTGGCGAAAGCGGTTTATATTGTTCAAACCAAATTGTTAGTAGATGCACAAGGTGCAACAGATCAGACATCGCTGAATCAGTACGATGAATATGCCAGGGTAGAAGTTAGTTTTTTAAATTATAATAGCAACACCGTAGACACATCAATTTTTGATGAGAAAAAAATCTTTTTTAAGGAAGGAAAGGATTTTAAAACTACGGCAGCATATAAAGAATATAAAATATTTCTTGGTTCAATAAACCTTTAAAAATACGTGTATGAATTATTTTGCAAAAATAGTATTGCGTTTGGTCTTTGCATTCATGCTTGGATCATTTGTAAATAAATCTATTGCTGCCAATGACCCGCCCTATATCCTTTCATTGATTGGATATAAGGGGCAGGTAAAAAGGGATTCTTCAGTACTGGTAACGGATGCTAATTTTTATTCCGGGGCACTCGCTTCGCAATTAAATAAGCCCTACTATGAAAAAAATATCATTACACTAAAGCTTAATGAGGATACCAGTTTCTATCTGCCACCTTCATTTAAAGTAACCGTAAAAGTAAAACTCAAGTATACCAAATACAGGTCACTTACAGACTCCCTTGTTGATACATTAACCAAAACACTCGTCATCAGATACGACAGTTCGGGCAAGTACGAGAGTAGGAATAGTTTTGTCTTTGACAGCGCTCAAAGGGTTCAAATAAAAATTGTCGATGTCACAATCGATAGTACAAACTTGAAAGACCTGGTAAACAATTCGCTGATTATTGAAAATCAGATACAACCTTATTCTGACTATAAATTTTCCTGCTCTGCGAATGCCGTCACCGCGGTCACGGTGGACAATAGTGCGAGTAGAATCAATTCAACAGGGGAGTTGTTGGTTAATTGGGCCAATATTATAGGTGCAGACCAGTATGATCTCGAATGGGTCTATATTGATCAGTATGCCCTAAATGCGGGTACTTATGGAAATGCCAATACACCTGATTCAGCTTTTGTTTCAAATATCTTTTTAAACAATGCAACAAGAATATCCACCACAAAACTTTTTTATGGAATACCACTGGTATTTCCGGATACCGGCACACTCTATATCCGAGTCCGCTCAGTTCAACTAAAGTCGGATGGTTCTGCTCTCGCATCCAACTGGAGTTCAATGACGCTGCCCAATGGCTTAGGTAAATACTATTTTTATGGCCATCAGCTCAATATTAACTGGCAGTCTTCAGTTACGTTTGCGGAAGAAGGCAAGCGCAAAGTTGTTGTGCAGTATTATGATGGAAGCTTAAGAAGCAGACAAACGGTCACGAAGGATAACTCGGTAAATATTATTGATGTTGCTGAAACCTTTTACGATTATCAGGGGAGGCCTGTGATACAGGTATTACCTGTGCCTACTTTGTCTTCGGCAATAAAATATACACAGTTGTTTAATGTGGCAAATACGGGTGAGTATGATAAGAGCGTTTACGATAAATTGACAAGCCCAGATCTTTATTGTGATTCTTCTGCTCCAGCCATGAGTACTAGTAGTGGGGCATCAAATTATTATTCTTCTTCTAATGGAAATATCAGTGGTATTGAAAGATTTATTCCGGATGCAGAAGGATATCCTTTTACCCAAACCCAATATACCCAGGATAATACTGGAAGGATTGCTAAACAGAGTGGCGTTGGCCCTGTTTTTAAAATTGGAAGTGGCCAGGAAACAAAATATTATTATGGTTCGCCTGATCAGGATGAATTAGATGCGCTAT
This sequence comes from Sphingobacteriales bacterium, assembly GCA_004295245.1. Lineage (GTDB taxonomy): Bacteria > Bacteroidota > Bacteroidia > Chitinophagales > Chitinophagaceae > JACMLD01. The sequence continues at coordinate 10,296 of REAR01000182.1, forward strand.
TTGGGACAGAAGTAGGGGATAAAAGCCATTATTTTAAAAATGCAGTACAGGATGCCAACGGTCAGTTTAGTGTTAGCTATGTAGATATGCATGGCCGTACGATTGCAACGGCATTGTCAGGAGGGAATCCCCCCGGGATGGATACAATCAGCTCATTTTTACGAAAGACTGAGATTACAGAAACCTTATCAGACCCGACATCGACAATTATTAATGACCTGGTGATGGAAAGTCATAAAAGTCTACTCGTGACCAGTCTGGGTATTGATAGTATTGATAATTATGTATTTACCTATGATTTAAACCCACAAAGTTTTATAAATAAGGATTGTCAGCAGGCCGATATTTGTTATAACTGTCTCTATGATCTTGAAATAACAATTACTGATGATTGTAATAACCAGAAATTACCATCGGGTCAGCCATATAAAATCACTATATATAAAGGGTCTCTAGCTGCATTAAATGATACCTGCAATAAAACGTCAGCTGGGATTCATGTTAATTTTTCACTTGCATTGCCTCCGGGTACTTATGAAATTACAAAGAAATTATCCGTTAGTAAATATGCCGAGGATTTCTACAGGACCAATGTATTCACTGCAAAAAATATCTGTAATACACTCGACACTTTTGTAGCAAGGGCAAGATTGCTTTTATCTACCCAGTGCACACCCAGTTACAGAGCATGCAGGGATAGCCTTGGCTCTTTTTCTGATTTTTATACCCGTTATATTGTTAAAACTGGCGTTGATACGCAGGGCGATACCACCGGCCTATGGAAAGAAATATGGAAAACCTATCAGGATGGCCTCAATGCCTGCTATGAATTAGGAGATACTTCCCTTACAGTGGATGATGATATCAGACGGGAAATGTTACTTGATGTTACTGCGCCTGGAGGTCAGTATGCCAATCCAGACAGCACACAGGATGTTTATTCTATTTTTCATGCAGCAGCTGGAAGTACCTATCCACGCTACCAAAAACCGGGCATTGTTTACCTGGATGATTTTGGCAATCCTGACCATGTGATAAATGATTTGACAGGCAGACTTGTTACTCCCGATTCATTGGATGTAATACAGTTTGCAAGGAAGTTTAAAAGTTCATGGGCAAATGCATTATTACCCTATCACCCTGAGTATTGTAAATTGCAATTATTGGATACATACAATTCCAGTCTCGCATGGAATAAGGATTTTGAGAAAACGGATAATTATCAGGTTGCTTTAAATAAAGGCTATTTAACGCCATTGGGAAGCAATATGGATCCGATTGCAGGAGCTGCCAGAACAAAGCTACAGAACCTATTTAATGCCTATTTGACACAAGGCACAAGTCTTTCTATGACCCAGGCTGCGATATTGCCAGTGTACTGCGCAACAGGAGATTCTAGTTGTATTTCATCTTTTTTTACTACTCCCAAAGGATATGCAGATTTAAGTTGTGATCCGGCAAGGGACATGGCCTGGAGGAATTTTCGGGAAATATATCTTTCAACAAAAAAGAGGATCATAGATTCATTAATAAGTAAAGGTGGCTGTACGCCGGGTTCTCAGGCATTAATCAGCGCTTATAGAATGCCTCATTTTTATTCCGTTGATACAGCGGTAAGTTTAAGTAACCTGAGTTTTTTCAACAACACAAATAATTCACTGACAGTATTGACGGATTCTATTAAATCCAGAATGGATAGTGCATATACACAAAATTGCAGATCATACACAACACTTTGGTTACAGCAGCTGCAATCCTGTGCGAATTACCCCTTGGATAGTATTAATAAAGTAATCATACCCAGGCTTATTCAGGTATGTAAGGAAGGTTCTAATACAACACATCCATATGGCTCCAGAGAAATATGCCCTGATAGCGCTTTGGTAGAGGGTAAATACAGCAGCTTTGATGATGTAATCAATGATTATAATCTCACGCATGGAATTGCCAGAAGCGAATTTTGCAATGCGGACTTAATTACATATCCTGAATTATATGATAAGCAATCCACCAGTACAAAAGCACCCGCTATCGTATATACAAAACCTGACGATTGTACTTGTGAGAAAATCAATCTGTTGCATACAGAATTTACAATGTATAGTTCGGGATTTACTAACTTCTCTGATTATTTGTATAAAAGATACAATACAAGTATTAGTCAGAATAATCTTGATTCGTTGATGGGGTTATGCAATAACACCAGCTCTTGCAAATATGTGAGTACACCGATTGCTATACCTGCTGTATTGCAATGCAACAGTGCCAGCACCTGTGCCACCTGTTCTTCATTTCAGGAAGTGTATAACGCATTTACAAGTTTGTATCGTTTTACACCGACCAGAACTGAAACCGATACAATACAGCAAAGAAGAAATGCCCTATTCACGAGCTACATGAATGCGCACCTGGGATTTGCAAAACAAACATGGGAGTATTTGGATTTTAAAGACAGATGTAATAGTACTGCACCAGTGGCGAACATCGGAACATCAAATAAATGTGTTGATTGCGATAGTTTGCAAGTGCTAATAAATGCATATTTTAATCAAAGCGGTGTATATGGAGGTAGTGAAACTGCAATGCTTCTGTATATCAAAGATGCTTTAGCCAATAATGGGCTTAATACAACAACCGACAATATTAAATCTGCCTTATCTGTTTGCCATATTGGTTGGGAGAAAAATGTTGCATTTGGCGGAACAACAGTGGCTCCTGGTGCTTATTATGTTTTTAAGGATAGCACATCCAATATGAATATAGGTTCTAATGGAAATCCATTTACGATTGAATGTTGGGCAAATTTTGGTAATGATAATCTTGAACAGCCATTGCTTTATAATATTAATGCCAAAAATTCAACTTATTTTGGACCACAATTTGCTTGTACTGATAATAAAAATGGATATTATATTTATGAGGCAACGGAAAACTCTAAAAAATATTTATTTGCAAGAATCAGTGATACCCACTCCGATACTTCCAGTTATTATATTGTAAGAAGTACGGATACTCTGGTGCCATTGAAATGGTATCATATTGTTTTGACAAGGAGCGGCAACTCGGTTTCTGGGTTTAAAATGTATTTGAATGGGCAGCTAACTGGAAATGTATTGGTTAGAGGTTCTGGTAATTTACAAAATGGTAATATAACTCCATTAAGCCCTATGCTAAATGGAAAATACTTAAAGGGCCTATTTTTATTACATAATAATTATACTGGAGGTACAAATTCCACAGCATACTTAAAGAATCTTCGGTTATATGGAAGGACATTAGCACAAAATGAAGTTTCCTCAAATTACACGAATTGTGATGGAATACCTTATGATACAACATCACTAAAATTGTGGGCAAAACTAATCGAAGCCGGTAATAGACCGAAAGATTATAGTCTTTACAATACACCTGGTTATTGGTTAACAAGAGCCTTGAGTAATTGCGACACAACTGGTAATTTGT
>REAR01000183.1 GCA_004295245.1 Sphingobacteriales bacterium
AGTCATGTTACAGCAAAAAGATACCTTACCTTAAAAGAACCCGGTTATTATGCGGCATTATCTGAAGCCAGTAAGAAAACATTAGAATATCAGGGTGGACGCATGAATGAAGTTGAAGCAATAGCTTTTGAAAATGACCCCTTGTTTGCATTGATGATTACTATGCGCCGCTGGGATGAAGCTGCAAAAATAGAGGGAATGCCTTTGGAAGATTTGAAACATTACAAACAATTATTAACTAACTATCTTATTAAACAAAATATATAACCGCAAGCAACTGCTCAATGTTGTGTTGCTGCCGAAGAGTGCGACGCAACAGAAGCTTTATAGCAGTACTGCTGCTTAATACAAAAATATGACACCAATTAAATTAGTTGTTTTTGATATAGCGGGTACTACTGTTAAAGATGCCGGCAATGTTAAAGAAGCATTTGCAAGTGCCTGTGCAGATTTTAATATAAGTATACCGGATGATGCTATTAACAAAGTAATGGGCTGGCGCAAAATAGATGCTATTAAAATGCTGCTGCTGCAATACCACCCTATTGCATTAGAAAACAAGGCAGACCTTGTTGCACAGATACACAAAAGTTTTACCAGCCGCATGGTTAACTTTTATAATAACGATGAAACACTGGTGCCCCTGCCCTATGCATTATATACTTTTACCACTTTACGCCAACAGGGCATTAAAGTGGCGCTCAATACAGGTTTTAGCAAAATAATTACTACTGCCGTTCTAAAAAAACTACAGTGGGATGAAACAATTATTGATGCAGTAATATCAAGCGACGAAGTGCCCGAAGGAAGACCACACGCCTGTATGATTAAAGCATTGATGCAACAGTTTAATATAAACAACCCGGCAGCGGTTGCCAAAGTGGGCGATACAGAGGTAGATGTACTGGAAGGAAGAAATAGTGAGTGCGGTAAAGTAATTAGTGTTACCACCGGCGCTTATAGCCGGCAGGAATTAGTACCTTACTCACCAGACCATATTATTGATTCATTAGAAACTGTTGCTTCATTAATTTTAGAAGCGTGAATATAAAAAAACAATTTACCGGCAAGCAATTAAGTGCAGCATTGTATGCAGCTTTGGTGGCTTTTCTTACCTATGCTTCTATTTATGCATACCGTAAGCCCTTTACGGTTGCTACTTTTGAAGGCATTTCTTTTGGAGGCATTCCTTATCAAACCCTGCTGGTAATAAGCCAGGTGGTGGGTTATATGCTTAGCAAGTTTTATGGTATTAAATTTATTGCAGAGTTAAAACGCATGGGCCGTTGGAAAACCAGTGCTGTTTTAATTGGCAGTGCCTGGCTGGCGTTGTTATTTTTTGCTTTAGTGCCCCCACCATGGGGCATTCCTTTTTTATTACTAAATGGGTTTATGCTGGGCTTTATGTGGGGCATTGTATTTAGTTATATAGAAGGAAGGCGGGCAACAGATTTTATTGGGTCAGCCCTTGCTGTTAGTTTTATTTTTGCCGGTGGGTTTACCCGCTCTGTAGCTGTTTGGCTGAGAGATTTATTGCAGCTGCCAGATGTATGGATAGGCTTTACCACCGGCGCTGTCTTTAGTATTCCGTTAATTATTTTATTGTTTTTACTAGAAAAAATTCCACCCCCCGATGCCGATGACATCAGTGAAAGAACCATCCGCCAGCCCATGAACAAAACCAGCCGCCAACAATTATTACGGCAGTTTGGTTGGGGCTTGTTACTGGTTACTATCACTTATTTATTTCTTACCATCATGCGTGATATTCGGGATAATTTCATGACTAATATGTGGAATGAATTAGGCTACGGAAAAAAACCCGCCATCTTTACGCAAACAGAAACCATCACTTCAGTTATAGTATTAGCAATTATGAGTGGCCTGGTACTAATTAGAAAAAATATACTGGCATTTCGCATTGCACATATTGTTATTACAGCAGGCTTTTTAATAGCCGGTAGCAGTTCTTTACTTTTTGTAAGCCACCAAATGGAAGGTGCTTTATGGATGCAACTAACCGGGCTTGGCTTATACATGGCTTACATACCTTTTAACTGTATTTTTTTTGAACGTTTTATTGCCGCTTTTAAAATTGCCGGCAACGTAGGTTTTTTAATTTATATAGCCGATGCCTGGGGATATTTAGGCAGCGTAAGTATTATGGTAACAAAAGAAATACTTAAGATAAACTTAAACTGGTCTGCATTTTACAGTAACAGCGTTATCGTATTTTCAGTGATCGGAATTACAGGTACCGTTCTATCGTTTCTGTATTTTAATAAAAAATATCGCTCATTACAATTATAATTTTGGGGTAACCAACAGCAGTAACTCCGGTTTAGCATCGTTGCTACGCTCAGTTCAGCTACCGGTTATAAATTAAACGTTAATATGCAACAACCCTCTGCAATAGTAATTGGTGCCGGTATAGTTGGTTTGGCAACTGCAAGAGCATTGGCAATAAAAGGATACCGCGTTAAAGTATTTGAACGCAGCTCAAAAGCTATTGGTGCATCTATCAGAAATTTTGGAATGGTATGGCCCATTGGCCAACCCAATGGTAAATTATACGACCGGGCTTTGCGCAGCCGCAGCATCTGGAAAGAATTATGCGAACGTGGCAATATCTGGCACGAAGCAGCCGGCAGTTTACACCTGGCCTACCATACAGATGAAAAAAAAGTGCTGGAAGAATTGTATGAGATTTTTAAAAAAGAAAGACCAGTAGCGTTTTTAAGCAGTGATGCTGTATTACAAAAAACAGAAGCTGTTGTGGCAAAAGGTTTATGCGGTGCTTTATACAGCAATACAGAATTAATAGTAGATCCGCGGCAGGCAATAGAAACATTACCCGCTTTGTTAGCAGAGTGCTATAAAATTGAGTTTTTTTGGAACAAATGTGTTAGTTATATAAGTGATGGTTTTGCCTATGTGGGCAACGATGAAGAATACGAAGCCGATCTTGTTTTTATTTGCAGCGGTGCTGATTTTGAAACCCTTTATCCGGAAGTTTACGCTGCATGGCCCATTACTAAATGCAAATTACAGATGATGCGCCTTGCCACGCAACCACAAGACTGGCGCATTGGGCCGGCGCTCTGCGGTGGCCTGTCACTTATACACTATAAAAGCTTTTTAGAAGCACCTTCATTGCTGCAACTAAAAGAGCGGTACGCAAATACAATGGCAGATTATTTAGATTGGGGCATACATGTTATGGTTGCGCAAAATGGGTTGGGAGAGTTAACTATTGGAGACTCTCATGAATATGGGTTGACACATGACCCCTTTGATAGGGAGACAATTAACCAGTTAATACTTTCTTATCTTAAGCAGTTTGCGCAATTTAAAAGCTGGCAATTACAACAAAGCTGGAATGGTATTTATGCAAAACATACCGATGGCGAAACTGAAATATTTTTCTCTCCGGAACCCGGTGTATATGTTATTAATGCGTTGGGTGGTGCTGGCATGACGCTGAGTTTTGGCCTTGCAGAAGAGTTGGTGAGTGGTTTGTAAAACGCATCATACTTATTGTGCCGATGAATGGATTGCGACGCAACGGCTGCTTAACCGGAGTTGCTGCTGCTGGTATCCTAATCTCTTCTTCCTTCTAAGGTAAAGCCAATGGATGTACCCACATCTGGCTTGCTGCGTACGTGCATGGTTTGTGCATGCGCTTCTATTATGTGCTTACAAATTGCCAGGCCTAAACCAGTGCCTCCCTTATCGCGGCTGCGTGCAGTATCGGTTCTGTAAAAACGTTCAAAAATACGGGGCAGGTGCTCTTCTTCTATACCAATGCCGTTATCGCTAACTTCAATCAACACCGTATCTACATCTGTTTCATAAACGCTTGCAATAATCTCTCCGCCGGGTTTGCCGTATTTAAATGCATTGGCCACCAGATTAATAATTACCTGGCGTATTTTTTCTTTATCTCCAAAAACGGCAATGGGGGCTTCACAGCCTTTTTTAATATCGGTTTTAATTTGGCGGCTGGATATTTTGAGAGAGAGGGATTCAAAAACTTCATTAATTAAATCTTGTATAATAAAATTTTGTTTATACAACAATTGCTCACCACTTTCAAGTGTAGAAATTTCATCTAAATCGCTTACCAGATTTACCAGGCGATCAATATTTTTGCTGGCATTGCCTAAAAATTTCTTTCGTATTTCCGGTTGTTCCATGGCCCCATCCAGTAAAGTATCTACATAGCCTCTTATTGCAAAAATGGGCGTTTTAAACTCATGCGCCAGGTTTTGCAAAAACTCTTTACGGTAGGCTTCATTTTGTTGCAGTACTTCAATTTCTGCTTTTCTTTGCTGGGCCCAGCGCTCTACATCTTCGCTTACTTCATCTATCCCTTTTTTAGGCAAAATGTATTTGTAATACATTTCTTCTTTTTTATTGGCCTTGGTTTGGTAAATAAATTTGTAGATAAGCTTGATGCGCCGGTATATAAACTGCTGTAAAAAAAATAAAATAAGTGAGTAGGCTATTAAAAATAAAACAACAAATGTAATAACAGCAATGAGCCATTTTTTTATAAAAATATAGTTGGCTATTGCTACCAGCAATGAGATAGAAAACGCATTGATTGCCGCCACCTGCCGCGGCGATAAGTTTTTAAAATTTAGGGCCATGCCTGCAAGTTACAATTTGTGGCAGATACCACTCTTAAGACTGTTTTTTTTAGCCGGTAAATTTATAGCCCACCCCTTTAACCGTGTGAATGCAATCCATATCTAATTTCTGGCGAATTTTGCGGATGTGTACATCTATGGTACGGTCTCCAACAATTACGTTATTACCCCAAACCTGATTTAATATTTCATTGCGCAGAAAAACGCGGCCGGGGCGGGAAGCCAGCATATGTAATAGTTCAAATTCCTTTTTTGCCAGCATTACTTCTACACCGCTTACTTTAACCACATATTGCTGAGGGTCTATTATCAGATTTTCAAACTCCAGTAAACCTTGGCCACTCTCCTCGGGTGTTTTTTGAAAACGACGGAATAATGCATTTACACGGCTTACTAATAATTTGGTACTGATGGGTTTTGTAATATAGTCGTCTGCCCCTGTATCAAAACCTTTCACTTGGTTGGTTTCATCGCTTAGCGCCGTTAAAAAAATAACAAGGGTATCTTTAAATTGTGGTTGAGAGCGCATCAACTGACATACTTCAACTCCATTTCTTTTAGGCATCATTATATCTAGTATCACCAAATCTGGCTTCAGCTGCTTTGCCTTGGTAAGTGCCTCATCTCCATTTTTTGCTGTGGTTACATCATATCCTTCCTGTTGCAGATTGTATTGCACAATTTCCAGTATATCTTCCTCGTCATCAGCAATCAGTATCTTTTTTTTGGGCAAATCCATGTGTGCAAATATTTACGCAAAATTAACAGGGTATCTCTTCCAAAACTCTTCTTATTATTATCAAATTGTTAACTGCTAAACACATAATCAGTTAAATGCAGCTAAATATTTTTTTTGATGCCTCTTGCATATTAAGATTTCAGTAATTACTTTTATAGCGTTGACCTACTCTAATAGACTATTCCCCCCAAGTCAAAATCCCAATACTTCCACCTGAACTAGCTACATTAAACTTTACCTGTCCGCCGCATTGTAACCAATGCTGAAAATTCCTTTATGCCTATGATGCACTAAATGATACTGTTTTCATTTAATCATCATAAAATTTACTGCAATGAAAAAGTTTTACTTATCTCTTTTTGTAGCTGCCTGTGCTTTAACAGTAGCAGCACAAACAACCACCCGCACTTTATATTGGGCCCGTGGCGACCAAAACTGGCCTAATTTAGCAAACAGCAGCCTTTGGACGAATAAGGCTAACTGGAGCACTAACCCGGCCAGCACTATTAACCCCAGCACCGATATTACCAGTGGAGATCTCTTAATCATCAATGGCGGCAATGCCGATATAACTGTTACCGCCGACATGAACATTACATTTACCAACCTAGTAATTAAAGTAGTAGGTAGCGGAGAAATTACTTTAAACGGAGGCGCTGAAATGAATTTTACTCAACCCTCAGTAGCTATTACTTTAAGTGCTACTACCACCAATAACGGCCTTACATTAAATAACGGCAATAGCGGTAACCCCACCCAAATTTTAATGAATGGTGTGGCAAAAGCCCGTAATCTGGCTGGTTCAAATGCTATCAATATCAGCAGCTCAAGGCACGCTAGTGGCACCCAAACCATTGCTGCAACCGCAGATGGCTTTGATGGTTTTTTATTGGGGGTGTTACCCGCAGTATTAAGCGATTTTAAAGCAAGCCCCGCCGCCAATAAAGTAACCATTAGCTGGAACACTTTACAAGAAGTAAACACCACAGCCTTTGTTATTGAAAGAAGTAATGATGGCAGCAACTGGCAGGATATTGCCACTTTAAAAGCAGCTACCAACTCATCTATTCAAAAAACTTATCAGCATACAGATAATAACCCGGCAAAAGGAATAAATTATTATCGCCTGCGCATTGGAGATGCGGATGGTAATACAGAATATTCAATGGTGCGTGCCACCCGCCTGGCCGCCAGCCGTAATAAAATTACCATCTTTCCTAACCCGGCTGTAAATACGGCCAACCTGTTAGTAGATAATGATGCGGCCAGCACCTATACTATTAAAATTTACAATCGAAATGGTTTATTAGTGGCGCAGCAAAAAAATAATAATACCAATAATGTAACCGCTATTGATGTAAGAAATTTTGCAGCCGGAGAATATATTGTAGAAGTAGCTTTTGCAGATGGCTATAAGCAAACCACCCAATTAGTAGTAAGTAAATAATGCAGTAAAAACCAAATATAAAAAGGCCCCGCAGTTTGCGGGGTTTTTTATTAGGTAACCGGCCATGGTAACTCCGGTGAGGCATCCTTGCGTCGCACCCTTCAGCGGCAGAATAATAGTAAGGCCTACACACCTAAAGCCCTATAGCTCATACATAAACTTCTGTACAAGTGTGCGACGCAACCACCGCCCAACAGCGCACTAAAAGCTGATAACATACCCTTTGTTTTTGCCATAAAAAAACTTCCTATATTTGCAGTAAGTGCAACGCTTAAGGGGTAACAGCCATGAGCGTTGTTCTTTTTTTCTGTTTATTAAACAAAGGAGGTTTTATGAGTGACGTTTTATATGTTACGAAAGAAACGCTGGAGCAAATGAAAATAGACTTACAGCGTATGAAAGGGGTAGAACGCCCCGCCGCTTCAAGAGCCATTGCAGAAGCCCGTGAAAAAGGAGACTTAAAAGAAAATGCTGAGTATGATGCGGCTAAAGAAGCGCAAGGTTTACTAGAAGCCCGTATTAAAAAAATGGAGAGCGACCTTGCCAATGCCCGCATTGTGGACATTACTACTATTGACACCAGTAAAGTAAGTATACTTACCATAGTTACTTTAACTAACCTGGGCACCAAAAAGCAGGTTACTTACCAAATTGTAAGTGAAAAGGAAGCCGATTTAAAAGCTGGTAAAATTTCCGTAACCTCGCCTATTGGCAAAGGTCTTTTAGGTAAGGCAGTTTCTGATGTTGTGGAGGTGCAGGCCCCGGCCGGTACTTTAAAATTTAAAATTGAAAACATTACTGCATAATTGTTTTACAAAGCTGTTTTATTGCCGGGCTGTATGCCCGGCAATTTTATTTTATTTAATAGCAGGCTCTTTTTAATTTCATGCAACAACCAACTTATTATGAGCAGCATTTTTTCAAAAATAATTGCGCAAGAAATACCTTCATATAAAATTGCAGAGAATGCCCATTTTTATGCATTTTTAGATATTATGCCTCTTTGTGAAGGGCATACATTAGTAGTGCCTAAAAAAGAAGTAGACCAATTTTTTGATATACCTGCGGCGTTATTGCAGGAATTGATGGTCTTTGCGCAACCTATTGCAAAGGCCATAGAAAAGTCGTTTAATTGCAAAAGAGTGGGTATAGCAGCCATTGGGTTAGAAGTGCCCCATGCACACCTGCACCTGGTGCCCATTAACAGTGCAGATGATTTAAATTTTACAAGGCCTAAATTAAAACCCGGCCCCGATGCATTAAAAAAAGCACAAGAGAAACTACTGGCTGCATTAATCCATTAACATAATTGCTGCCATGGTGCTGATGCCCTCCCACAGGTAATCTATTCTTACATTTTCGTTTTCGGCATGCTGGTTATTATCATAATTTACCACGGGCACGGTAAGCACTTTTGCATTTAAATGTTGCTCAAACAAAAACAAGGGTAAACTACCACCGGCACTGAGTGAAAGAATAACCGGATAATCTACTGTTGATTGAATAGCTTTTATAACAGATTGTGCTGCTGGCAAATCAAGCGGGGTACGTTGTGCTTTATAACCACTGCCATGTGTTATTTTAATAATGCGGGCATGTAGCTGGCGTTCTGCATCTGTTGGCTCCCGGTCAATAATAAAAAAGCCTTTTGACTGTATATGGGCTTTTACCTTTTCTATTTGGCGGGCCACATCATTACCTGCCACCAATCTTAAATCTAATGTAGCTTCTGCCTTGGTAGGAATAATATTAGCCGCCAGTTTACCAGCATTGGCGCTTTGTATACCATTAATATTTAAGGTTGGCAATAGTAACAATTCATAAAAGCTTTTACCATCCCCATCGGGTTTTGCAATACCCAGTTCTGTTTTCAAGGTTTGTTCAATATTAGGTATTTTGGCCAACGCTACTTTTTCAGAAGCACTTAACGAAACAACATCATCGTAAAAATCTTTTATAAGTACTGTGCCATTTTCATCTTTCATACTTGCCAGTAACTGCACCATTATTTGTGCCGGGTTGGGTGCCCAGTTACCATAATTACCACTGTGCAAGGGGCGTTTAGGGCCATACACGGTAAGATCCATATTCACATCTCCCCGCACACCAAACTGTATTAGTTTTTTTCCAGATACATGGCGTGGGCCATCTGATATAATCCAGATGTCTGCCGCTAACTTGTCTTTATGCTTAATAAATATTTCCCCAAGGTGTATAGAACCTACTTCTTCTTCTCCTTCAAAAAAGAATTTTATATTATGCTTTAACCGGATGCTGTTTTTAATTAGTACTTCATATGCTTTTATAATCGTCATAACACCTGCTTTATCATCTGCAGCACCACGGCCACTTAAACGCCAGCTGCTATTTACAGGTTCTCCTTCTTTGTAATTTATAATGGTGCCGCCCTGTTCAACAGGTGCTGTTAAGTAAACGGGTTTAAAAGGTTCAAGCCCGGCAGCCCACTGTTTTGGGTTTACAGGTTGCCCGTCATAATGCGCATAAAAAGCAATGGTTTTGGTGGCACCCGGCACTTTTACCTCTCCAAAAACAACTGGGTTAACACCCGGTGTTGTGCCATCCAGTAACTGTGTTTTAACACCAATACTCTCTAACATTTTTACAATAAATGCGGCATTGCGGGGTATGTTAACCGAGTCTGAAGAAACATTGGGTATTGCTACAAATTCTTTGTATTCTTTCAATAAAGCCAATTCATTTGCCTTTACATAGCTGTTTACTTTTTGCAAAACAGTTTGTGTGTTGCCGGCTTGTGATAGTAATAATGCAACTGATAGTACAACTAAGCGGTTGAACATATATAACGTTTTAGAAAGTATTTTTTACGGTGTAATCTATTTAATTTTTACACGCCCCGGATTTTGTTTAATAAACGCCTCCCATCCTTTTAATTTTTTTGTTGCCGCCTTTATAACAGTGCTTGTTTGATAATGATGGCAAAGTGCCACTGCCAATGCATCAGATGCATCAAAATACTTTATATCACTATCTTTTAGCTGTAAGGTTTGTTGTATCATTTTCCATACCTGTTCTTTTACAGCGTTTCCGTTACCGGTTACTGATTGCTTCACTTTTTTTGGAGAATACTCTGTAACTGGTAAACCCGCCTGCATGGCTACGGCTATAGCCACCCCCTGTGCCCTGCCCAGCTTTAACATGCTTTGTACGTTTTTACCAAAAAAAGGAGCTTCAATAGCAAACTCAGTAGGCTGGTATTCTTGTATTAATTGTGTTACCCTTTCATGTATTTGTTGCAGGCGTTCGTACACGTCCTTTTTAGTACCCAGCTTTAAAACATTCATTTCAACCAACTGAATACGGTTTGCGTATATGGCTATAATACCATACCCCATTACTACTGTTCCGGGGTCGATGCCTAAAATTATTTTTGGTGCGATGGGCAAAAAACTACTTTTGATTGTTTAATGATACAAAACAAAAATATCAAATTACTGGTCAACTATGGGTTAGGGCCTTTATTATTCCTTTGGTTAAGCTGGAGTATTTACCAGCAACTCATCCATCAACCCAATCTTAACAGTACAATAGACCACTTATGGGCTTCTTTTAAAGGTCCGGATGCCTGGAAAATATGGACTGCTTTATTATTAGTACTGGTAAACTGGGGGCTAGAAGCTGTTAAATGGCAAACTTTACTAAAACCCTTAGAACAAATTTCATTTACAAAATCAATAAAAGCCATATTGGCCGGTGTGGCTTTTTCTATAAATACTCCCAACCGCATAGGTGAATATGGTGGCAGGGTATTATATGTAAAAGACGGGCACCGGTGGCAAGCAGTATCATTAACTATTGCCGGTAGCCTTAGTCAGTTAATAGTAACCTTAGCGGCGGGTGTGGCAGGCCTGTTGGCACTATTAAGCCAGCCATCCTTATTACAGTCATCAGCTGTACATGCGCTTTGGGTACAGGCGCTGCTTTATGGTACCATTGCTGTAACCGTTTTTTTGTGTGTGTTATATTTCAAGTTAAGCTGGTTAGTAAAATGGCTTAAAAAAATACCAAGAGGTAACAATTTTTTAAAACATATTGCTGTTATAGAAAACCTTGATGTTAGATTTTTGTTAAGAGTCATTGGATTGTCACTGCTACGGTACATCGTTTTCGTTATACAGTTTATCTTATTGTTGCAGTTATTTATTGGCAGCATTAACACAGGTATCGCTTGTATGATGGTAAGCATTGTTTATCTTGTATTAGCAATCATACCTACCATTGCGTTGGCAGAAATTGGTATAAGAGGTAAAGTAAGTTTATTACTTTTTGGAATGATAACCACCAACACCTTGGGTATTATAGCCGCCACACTGGCCATCTGGTGTATTAATCTTATAATACCTGCAATTATTGGTACTATATTATTTGCAAGCTTAAAAATCTTTTCAGATAAATGAATAAGTTAACGCTTTGTACCCTTTGTTTGTTTCTTTCCTTATCCTTAAGTGCCGGAGATGAATTCTGTGGTATTCGTAATACGGCCTTTCAAGCTGGAGAGAACACTGTTTTTAAAGTGTATTATACCGTGGCAGGTGTTTTTATTGCCGCTGGTGAAGCAAACTTTACCATGGCATTGGAAAAATTAAATAACAAACCTGTTTATCATATTACCGGAGATGGTAAAACTTATTCTTTTTACGATAAATTTTTTAAGGTAAGAGACAAATACGAATCTTTTATTGATACCACCACCCTGCTTCCGCAAAAATTTATACGCAATGTATACGAAGGCGGATATAAAAAATACGAGAACGTAACCTTTAACCAGCAAACAAATACAGCCGTTACCAACGATGGAGTTTTTAAAGTACCTAATTGTGTACAAGATGTTTTAAGTTCTATTTACTATGCACGCAATATCGACTTTAACAAATACAAGCCCGGCGATAAAATTCCATTTGCCATGTTTTTAGATAATGAAACCTATAACCTTTACATACGCTACCTGGGCAAAGAAACTATTAAAACCAAGTACGGAAAATTTAAAGCCATTAAATTTAAGCCACTGCTTATTAAAGGCACCATCTTTGAAGGTGGCGAAAAAATGAATGTATGGGTAAGCGATGATGCCAACCACCTGCCATTGCGCATAGAAAGCCCCATTAGTGTGGGCAGTGTTAAAGTAGATATGATGAGTTATAAAAACCTACGCTATCCATTAAGCGCATTAATTAGTGTACGCTGATATTTTTTGTACCCGGCATTGGTACTCCTAATCAACATCCTTGCGTCGCACACTTGTACAATAGCAGCTAATGGTCCATTGTAAACGGTCAATGGCATTACTATTAACTATGTACATACTTACGTACAAGTGTGCGACGCAACGGCTGCTTAACCGGAGTTACTACTGCCGGTTACCCAATAAGAAACCCCGCTGTTAACGGGGCTTCTTATTATATATGGTTTCAGAAAAAAAATCCGAACCAGGCTTTATCGTAGATTGGATATAAGACTGTACTGTTTAAATAGGCTTTTTATAGAACCAGAGATTAAAAACGGGGGGAGCGGATAAACAGTTGACCTTTTTAAAAGGAAGGGGAGTAGGAATACTCCCCTTTTAACCCCTAAACCCTAAACCGTAGAAAAGACTTTTGAGGGGTACTTATAATAAGATCAAATTAAATTAATTGGCTGAAACTCAGCTGGTAAAAACACGCCGTATTTTGTGCTGCCGTATTTACCAAAGGTTAGTAGTAAATACAACAGCTAAGTGCTTGAGTTTCTGTATTAATAGTTTTCAGAAATTATGCCAAAGCCGAAAAATGTGGAAAACTTGAAGAAGTGTTGCAAATTATCAACTCAATTTTACAGCGTTATGACCTTACCTAAGAATAGTAACAGCGCCTTTTTGAAAGACCCGTTTATTAAAAGCACCAATGCCATCCAATATATAATAGTAAGTGCCTACAGGTAAAGGCTTACCGTTTATTTTACCATCCCAACCGGTGGTTATTTGTTTGGTATTTAAAACCTCTTGCCCCCAGCGGTTAAATACTTTTAAAGAGTTTACAAATAACAGGCCTGTAATTTCAATACGCCACGCATCGTTCACACCATCTCCATTGGGAGAAAATGCATTGGGTATAATAATGATGGTTTCATCCACCACTTTTATTTGCGCCATTGTTATAGCACTATAGCAACCACCTGCCATCACTCTAAAGTAAACTGTGGTGTTAGCAGCAACCTGTGGTATTGTAAAATTGCCCGTTGTATTACTGGCTAATAATTGTGTGGCTGCAGCATCAGCAAAAAGCTGATAAGTTACCGGCACACGCAATGCATTTTTTATAGCCAACAAAGCATTGTTGTAGCGTGTAATTACAACATCATTATACCTGGGGGCAGGCAAAGAACTGGTATCGTTGCGTACCGTATACGTGCGGCTTATTACTTCACAGCCGCGGGCATCTGTTGCTTTTAAATAATAAGTGCCGGCATTTAATCTGCTTAAATTAAGAGTGCTGCCCACCATCTGTGTACCTTCATACCATTGGTAATTTACTGCCACATCGCTATTCACTGTAATATTATTAATGGCACCTGTATTAAAACCACAGGTATCGTTACGTACCTGCACAAATGTTTCATTCATTACAGCCATTGGTAATGGCACCACCACTTCTTTAAAGATAGATTTTGAGCAACCATTACTATCTGTTGCCACCAGATAATACATACCGGGTGCTAAATTATTTATGGCAAGTGTATTAACTGCCACAGTGGTTACACTATCTTTTAACCAGCGCAACTGATACAACCCAAAGGGTTTTGATAAACTGGTAATAACAATACTGCCATT
>REAR01000184.1 GCA_004295245.1 Sphingobacteriales bacterium
ACTGCTGTTTTTTTTACGCCGCCAGAAGGACCGGTAAAAATTTCTTGCACCGATGACAAAGGCCGCAACCGCGATATATGGATTATTGTAAAGAAGGTGGATTTATGATTTTTTTTAGCCGGTAAGATGAGAAGAAAAGAAGAGATTTTTTTTGTCTTATTTCCTAACCGGTTATTTTTATAAATTAAATTTTTAAAGAGTTGTAATGATACCAGCAGCAGTAACTCCGGTTAAACATTGTTGCGTCGCAATACGTTTAACAGTAGTGCTAACTTCAACAAATAAAAAAGCTTTCTCAAAAATTTATAACCGGTTATTATCAGTTTTAAACTTTTGAGAAAGCCTCGATTATTCAACAGCGCTAAAGCGTATTAATCCACCTTCTTAACACCACCGCTGCCGGCTACATGTGAGTCCACCTGCGGGGCTCCTTTGTATTTTACATCGCCGCTGCCGGCTACATCTACTTTTAATTTTACACTGGCAAACACTTCTGCATTACCGCTGCCGGCAATATCTACAGCAGATTCTTCTGTTTTTAAATCAAAAGCTTTTATATCGCCGCTGCCGCGGGTATCTGCACTAAAGTTTTTGGTGCTGCCGCTTAACGTAATATTTCCGCTGCCGGTTATATTGGCTTCAACAGAAGGGGCATCCACCTCTAAACGCACATCGCCGCTACCGCTTATGCTTACATAAATGCGGCTGCTGTCTGTTATTTTATTTTGCCCAATAATATTACCCGATCCGCTTAATGAAAGATGATTGAAGCCCGGACTGGTTACATATATTTTCATATTTCTTTTGGGGCGTAACCAAAAACCTTCGTCGGTTTTAACAATCAGCTTGTCGCCTTCCACATACACATCAATATATTGTTGCAAATTATCTTCTGCCTCTACTTTTACTGATGTGGCGGCGCCTGCTGTTACATACAAATCAAAATTGCCACGGGTTTCAACGCCATTAAAAGATGGGGTGGGCCTGTCTTGAGTGGTTACGTTGCCATTGCCTTTTACTCTTTTGCCGCCTACATAACGGCAAGAGCTAAAGCCAATTAAAAGAAGGGTGGCTGCTAAAAGTATCGGTTTCATAATAGTTTGTTTTTATTGGTTAAGTGGTTTTGTTATGCCGTATTTGACGCCGGCTTTAATAATTATGTTACAAAGTTGCTACTGTTATTTTGCCGTTTAAAAGGGTTTCCGGCCAATGGCGGGTATGTGCTGGTTAGTGGCAGAAATTTGCCTTTGTATGCATTATTTAAAACGTTGCCCAATGCTTTGCCGTAGAAGGGTGCGACGCAAGGATGCTGCCATGAAAAAGAATTGCTGGTTACCTTATTATAAAACAGATTTCACCACACCATCTACTTTTTTAATAAAGTAGAGTTTTTTGTTTTCAAAATAATCCAGCGTCATGGTCTGGTTGTTCAGTACGGGTTGTATATCAAAGTCGGTAAACACGCGGTATTTTTTTTCGCCAATGCTGTTTTGCAGGTTGGGGCCTTTTTCGGCCAACAGTTTACCAAAGCGGTATAAGCATTCGTAGCCACGAAACACCATATCGCTGGGGCGGGAGTACATATAGGTTTTGAAATAGTTGTTAATGCTGTTACTTGCTTTATCGGTTTTGGTATTGTAAAAAGGGGTGGAGTAAATCAGCTCAAGCCCTTTATATTCTTTTTTGTTCAGGTCGGTAAATGTTTCCCAGGTGGGCATACCCACCACTACATTTTCATAAATGGGTTTTAAAGTGCTGGCTTGTTGCGCCACCAAGCGGCCAAAATTTTCATCCATACTACCCGCAATTAAAACCGAAAGCCGGTTACTGTCTAATTGTTTTTGCAGGTTGGTAATGGGGTTGGCCTCGTCTATATAAACATATTTAAAATTCAGCTTGCTGCTGTTGGTGCTTTTTTCATAAGCCGTAAAATATTGCTTCAGCCGGTCTTCCATCATACCTTTTTTGGTTACCACAAACACCGGCGATGTGCTGTAGTTTTTCTGCAGCATTTTATAGATACCCTCGCAATGGGTTTTTAAAGTGGCATTTAAAATAATATATGAAGGGTTGGCTGTAATGCCAGCATCGTTGGGTAAGCTGGCATTAATAAAAGGTATATTTCTTTTGAGGGCAGCTTCTGCAAGCAGCTTTGCTTCGGGCTGTGTAACATGGCCAATAATTAAACCAATATTGTTTTCTGCGGTGGCAGCTATTTGTGCAGCTAAGCTTTGTTTGATGCTGCGGGTATCATACACAAAAACTTCCAATGGCAATTTTTCTTTGTTTAAAGAATCAATGGCCAACTGAATGCCTTCATAAAACTCTAACCCAGCTATGGCATATTTAGGAAATTGTTTGCCCTGCTTGTAATCGCCGGTTGCTGAAAACGCTGAATCTAAAAACAACGGTGCAAACACAGCTACTTTTTGGCGGGGGGGCATACTATCTGTTTGGGCTTGCGTATTAACAGCAGTAACACATAATAACAGTAGTAAAGTAAGCTTTGCAATGTTCATATTCGGTAGTTCATTATTCCCACTCAATGGTAGCAGGTGGTTTGCTGCTAATATCATACACCACGCGGTTAATGCCTCTTACGTTGTTTATAATGTCGTTTGATACATGGGCCAGAAAATCGTACGGCAGGTGTGCCCAATCGGCTGTCATGCCATCTACACTGGTTACTGCTCTCAAGGCTACTGTAAATTCATAGGTTCTTTCATCGCCCATTACGCCTACACTCTTAACCGGTAACAAGATGGTGCCGGCTTGCCAAACCGTTGCATATAAATTATAATCTTTTAGTGCTTGTATGTATCTGTAATCGGCCTCTTGCAGCAACTGTACTTTTTCGGGGGTAATTTCTCCCAGTATGCGTATGGCCAAACCGGGTCCGGGAAAAGGATGGCGGTTGAGCATAGCTGCAGGAATACCTAATTCGGCACCCACTCTTCTTACCTCATCTTTAAACAGGTAACGCAAAGGTTCTACCAATTCCAGGTGCATCGTATCGGGCAGGCCACCCACATTGTGGTGCGATTTTATAGTAACCGATGGGCCGTGCACACTCACACTCTCAATCACATCAGGGTAAATAGTGCCTTGTCCTAACAAGCCAATGCCTTCAATTTTGGTAGCTTCTTCCTGAAACACTTCAATAAATAAACGGCCAATTACCTTTCGCTTGGCTTCGGGGTCTGTTTTGCCGGCCAGTTCTTTATAAAATAAATCTTTAGCATTAATGCCTTTTACGTTCAGCCCAATTTCATCGTAGGTTTTTATTACCTGCTCAAACTCGTCTTTACGCAGCACCCCATTGTCTACAAAAATGCCAAACAGGTTTTTACCAATCGCTTTATGTATTAAAGTAGCGGCAACGGTACTATCCACCCCACCACTTAAAGCCATAATTACCTTACGGTCGCCAATTTGTTTTTTTAAAGCCGCTACTGTATCGGTAACAAAATGTGCCGGTGTCCAGTTCTGACTGCAACCGCAAATAGTGGTTAAAAAGTTTTTAATAATGGTTTTGCCTTGCACAGAGTGATACACTTCTGGGTGAAACTGCAAGCCATACAGCGGGTTATTAAACTGGCCGTTGGTTTTAAAAGCCGCCACCGGAATACTTTCTGTAGTAGCCAGCATTTCAAAACCGCTGGGCAGTTCTAAAATAGTATCGGCATGGCTCATCCAAACCTGGCTTTTTTCATTTACTCCGTCCAGCAAAACATCGTCCTGCTGTTTGTGCAGTTGGGCACGGCCATATTCTCTTTTATTACTTTTTTCTACGCGGCCACCAAAGCATTTAGCGGTTAACTGGGCGCCGTAGCAAATACCCAAAACGGGGCGTTGGGCCACCAAGGCTGCCACATCCACCAGTGGGGCGTTTTCATCATTCACACTAAACGGCGAACCCGAAAGGATGATACCCTTTAAAGACGCGTCTATTTCAACCTGTTTATGAAAGGGAATAATTTCGCAATAAACATTGGCCTCTCTAACGGCCCTGGCAATTAACTGGGTGTATTGGCTGCCAAAATCCAGAATAAGAATCTTTTCCGTCATATGGCGCCAAAGGTAAGGAATACCGCTTTTTTGTGGGTGTATTTTTATGGGGCCAGCAGCGGGGCAATGAGCAGCAGCCGTTGCGTCGCACCCTTGTACTGCTGCAAGGGCATAAGCCTCGGGCAAATGGGCTTTAAATTGGTAAAAAAGCACCGGCAGTTGCTGCCGATTCTATAAAAACCTTGCTTTGCAGCCACAGCTGACAAGCTATTTACTTAAGCAGGTAATGGCTTAAAACAGCCGGCAAATGCTCTACCTCTGCGTTGGTATTTATAAAATGAGCGGCCCCATAAATAACTGCTTGTTGCCGGGTTAGCAAATCAAGACAATTATGAAACACAATGATGGGTTGCCTAATATTATTTAAATGCAGCAGTTTCATAAATTCCAGCGAACCGCTTTCTGGCAAACGAAAATCTAATAAAATAATATCTGGTTTCTCGCTTTCTATAAAGTGCTGCGCAGCTTCATAGCCGGTAATTTTATGAAATTCAAAAGCAGCACATTTTTTTTGAATTTGCATTAGCAGACTGTCTGCCACATGATGCTTATCTATATAAGCAATAGTCATTTTAATACATATTGATGTATAATATCAATTTAATGATTTTTGTAAAACTGTTTTGTAGAATAAAATCGGGGTATTGTAGTACTATCAGAGTTGTCATATTGTTTCGCAATTAATCTGCTATAATCTTGTTGACAATTGCATACATAATAAGATCGGCATTCGAGCTGAGTGAAAGCTTTTTTAATATTCTGGTGCGCAGCGTACTCACTGTGGTTATAGCTAATGTTGTATTGGCTGCTACTTGGGTTATATTTTTTCCTTCAGCCAGTAGTTTGAAAATTTCAAACTCCCGATTCGATAAGGTCTCGTGTAATTTCTTAAATTCTTTTTGGCTGATTAGTTGTTCTGCAATGTCTTCTGGTATATATTTTTTACCCAGCAAAATTCTATTTACCGTGTTGGAAAGCAAGGCAAGGCTTACTTTTTTATTGAGATAGCCAGATGCCCCAGATTTTAATACCCTTGCAGCATAAAGGTTTTCGGCAAAGTGGCCCAATACCAAAACCGGTAATGTTGGCCGCACCTGTTTTATCTGCTCTAAACGTTGCAAGCCCGTACTACCAGATAACTCAAGATCGTATATAATTAAATCCCACTCTTCTTGCCCAATAGCAGCTTCTAGCGCCTCATCTTCTGTAACCTCTTTAATGGTTACAGAAGGGAAGGTTTGTTTCAATAGTTGCGTGAGGCCAATTCTAAGCAAAGGATAACCATCCGCAATTATTATTCGTTTCATTGTATTAACCTCGCTTTTGTTAACTTATCAGGCCTTAGTGCTTTTTTTTGATGTTGCAAAGAACTGTTAATGGGTATAAAAAAATGTAGTATAAATGTGTTATAAAAAGTAGTTGTTAGGGTATGTATTTTTTATTTTTTACTACATATTAAATATAAACTGCTTGCGCACAGAAATTACGGCTTGTTGAAATTTTGTTGTGTAGCAAAAAAAGTGAACTGTCAGTAAGTGATGCGAAATGAGGGATTGATAATGTAAGGTAGTCTTTATTAAATCAGTGTACAGAAATAATCATAAGACTGCACAATTAAACACCGCCCTACATTATTTGTGCCTTTTACCGCAATAGCTAGGTGAAAGTATGTGTACTGAGTTGTTGTAGCACTGCTGTTTTGTTGCTGAAGTGATTGATCTTTACAATCTCAGCTATACTTATATTTTCATTTGTTGCATAAAGTGTTATCGTTAACGGGTGCGACGCAACGATGCTTAACCGGAGTTACTGTAGCTGGTTACCTAAAATTTACTATACACTAATTGCCCGCCTACCCATGTTTTGCGCACCTGTGTTTTTAGTACCTGTGCCGGCGGGGCGGTCATTAAATCGGTATCCAGCAAAATAAGATCGGCCCACTTACCGGCTTCTATACTGCCTTTTTCGTTTTCTTCAAAATTACTTTTGGCGGCCCAAATGGTCATGCCCCGCAAAGCCTGCTGGCGGCTGAGTGCATTTTTGGGCTGATAGCCACCGTTAGGATAGCCTTTTTCATCAATCCGAAATACGGCTGCATAAAAAGTTTTAAACGGAGAAATATCTTCTACCGGAAAATCGGTACCCAGCGGTATCCAGCCATTTTGTTGCAGCAGGTCGTTAAAAGCATAAGCACCTCGCTCTCTTGTAGCGCCAAGGCGTTGAGCCGCCCAATACATATCGCTGGTGGCATGCGTGGGCTGCACCGATGGAATGATGCTGTATTGCCCAAACAATGTAAAATCGTTTTCGTTTACCACCTGTGCATGTTCTATGCGCCAGCGGCGGTCGTTTTTTGTTTGCAGGTATTTGGCATAAATATTTAAAATGGTGCGGTTGCCGCTATCGCCAATAGCATGCGTACACATTTGAAAATTATTTTTATACAGCCAGGCCGCTACCGAATCAAAATGCTGCGGGTTGCTTAATAAAAAACCTTTCCAGCCGGGCTTGTCCGTATAATCCTGCAAGAGAGATGCACCCCGGCTGCCCAACGCCCCATCAGCGTACACTTTAAAAGAACTAACATTTAAAAAAGGGGTTTTTATTTTTCCATTGCGCAGCGCAAAGTCGTAATTTTTTTTGCTATCGCTCAGCATACCAAATAAACGCATCTTAAGAGCGCCTTTTTTTTGCAGGCTATCAATAAACAGTACTTCATTAAAATCCAAGCCGCAATCATCTACCGTGGTTAAACCCTTTGCAAAGCAATTGGCCTGTGCATCCAGCAGCGCTGTTTTCATTTGCGCCGCAGTGGGCAATGGTATTTGTGCCGCTACTTTATCTACAGCATTATCTATTAGCAAACCGGTAAGCTGGTTGTTATTTATTTCAAAAGTGCCTCCAACAATTTTATCGCCGGGTTTAGTGCCTGCCAGTTCTAAAGCTTTATTATTGGCAATGGCGGCATGCCCATCCACACGGGTTAGCAGTACCGGTCGGTCAGGAAAAAATTTATTTAATAGTTCATTGGTAGGAAATTCTTTTGTGTCCCAATCGTTCTGATCCCAGCCGCGGCCTATCAACCACCCTTCAGTATGTGTTTTTGCAAAAGATTGCAATGTATCTGTAATGGCTTGCCAACTGGTGGTGCCGGTTAGGTCGGCAGTTTGCAAGCCCAGGCCATAGCGGTAAAAATGTGCATGTGCATCAATAAAACCGGGGTACACAAAAAGCCCGCCCGCATCAATAGTTTCTTTGCCTTTATATTTTGAAAGCAAATCTTTACTACTGCCAGTGGCCACAATTTTACCTTCTTTAATAGCTACTGCTTCAGCCGTGCTAAAGCTGCTGTCTGCAGTATAAATTTTTGCGTTGTGTATTAATAAATCAACTGTATTGGTGCTGGTGCAGGCAGTAAATGCTAATAGGGTTGCCAGTAAGCAAGATGCAAGTTTCATAAACAGTATTTAAGTAAATAAAAATACAGTGTTTGCGGTTTGCAATAATTTTTGAGTGAAATATTTATATAACCGGCAGTATATCTTTTTTAAGCAGCTGTTGCTCGTTGAAAACCCCGAATGGATTTGTGTCTGGTTATCGGGGCACCCTTCAGCAGTAATACACCGGTGTGCTGGTTAAGGGTAACAATTTCTTTTATTAACTTCAGCATCTAAAAATAATACCATGCACAAACTGCTATTACTGTTAACATGCTGCTTTTTTATGTTTTCCTGTACTACAGCCGATAAGAATGCTTCTGTAACAGTTGCCAATTATTTTAATTATGGCGATGGTGGCGTGCAAACAGCGGGTATAAAAATGATACCTATTAAAACACCCGTTGGTAATTTTAAAGTGTGGACCAAACGTTTTGGCAACAACCCCCGCATTAAAGTTTTGCTTTTACACGGTGGCCCGGCCATGACGCATGAATACATGGAATGCTTTGAAAGCTTTTTTCCGCAGCAGGGTTTTGAGTTTTATGAGTACGACCAGTTGGGCTCTTATTACTCTGACCAGCCAACTGATAGTAGCTTGTGGACCACCGCACGATTTGTAGAAGAGGTAGAACAGGTAAGAATTGCCTTGGGTATGGCACAGGATAATTTTTATTTATTAGGCAATTCCTGGGGGGGTATTTTGGCCATGGAATATGCATTGAAATACCAACAGCATTTAAAAGGCCTTATCATTTGCAATATGATGGCCAGTTGTAAAGATTATGATGCGTATGCTGATAATGTATTGGCCAAACAAATGGATGCAAAAGTGCTGGATACTTTGCAAATCCCCGGTATATGAAATTATTACTGCCCAATTTTTACCAGCAACATCTTTGCCGGTTAAAAGAATGGCCCGATGCGTTAACACGTTCTTCTAAACATGCTAACAGCATTATTTATACATTAATGCAAGGCCCCAGTGAATTTGGTATTGGCGGCAGGCTTACTAATTGGGATGTAAAAGATAGGCTAAAAGAAATAAAAGTGCCTACACTTACCGTGGGTGCCCGGCACGATACGATGGACCCCGAACACATGAAATGGATGAGTACACAGGTACAAAACGGCAAATACCTGTATTGCCCCAATGGCAGCCACCTGGCCATGTGGGACGACCAGCAGGTGTTTATGAACGGAGTGATTGATTTTATTAAAGAAGTGGATGCAACAAAAAAATAAGCCAATTGATTGCTCAATTGGCTATTCTCTAATTTGAAACCGCCTTAAAGTTTCAGAAATCTTATTACTTACTTACTCATTCAAAATATTTGAATTGTTGAACATTTAAGGCTTTGTTACTTGATAATTTCAACAAATAGTAGTTAACACTTAGCTTGTATGGTTTGAATAAAAAAAGCCAGTCAATAAAAATTAACTGGCTGGCATCTCTAAACCACCGTCCCTATTAAAGTAAGATTAATACTGATTGCGGTTCTTTAATTATTTGTTTCAAGGGGCATTCTACTCATTACCTTGATTACTTGCATGTCAGAAATTTCATATATTAAAACTAGTATTGTTTAATAAATCAACGGTTTAGAAGTGTAATTTTTTTTACTGTATAAGTGTTTTGCCTTATAAAAAAACCAGCCTCGGTAAGACTACCTGGCTGGCTTCTTCAACAATAACCGTCCCTGCTATTAAAAATTTTACAGGCTCCTCATTGGTAACGGCACCGTTATAAAATAGTGTGTTGTATGCTACTAATTATGATACGTATAAAACTTGATTAAAGTTAAGTCTAAGTAATGAGAAGTGCCAGTTTTGTAGTGTGTTGTTACGCACAAATGGTATCAAAATTTAAACACAACGGGTTTAAAGACCTTCTAAAAATTGGCTATGAATATAATCTACCACGTTAACCAAATTGCCTGTTTGCTGGTATACGGCCATTTGACGATCGGCGCCGGTTCCATTTTCAAGCATTTTAGTAACATAGTTAACTACATGGCGGCTTCCCAGCTGATCTACAACGGGGTCAATAAAATCCAGCAGTTCATAAATTAATACTCTGGTGTTTACCTCTTCTTCTTTTCCAAAATCTATTAATTTACCATCAACACCATAGCGGCTGGCCCGCCATTTATTTTCATTTAACAAGGCTCTTGAGTATTGAATAAAGTTGAGATTTTTTGAATGCAACATGTAAATGCGGGCACAAATGGCTTGAAAGAGGGCTGCTATGGTAATGGTTTCCATCACCGTCATGGGCACATCACAAATTCTAAATTCTACCGTGTTAAAGAAGGGGTGCACCCGCAGGTCCCACCATATTTTTTTGGCGTTGTCTATGCAATTGGTTTTTATCAGCAGCTTTACATAATTATCGTAGGCTTCTATGCTTTCAAACGCATCGGGTATGCCGGTTCGGGGAAACTTATCAAATACCTTTGTACGGAAAGATTTGTAGCCTGTGCTTCTGCCTTCCCAAAAAGGAGAGTTGGTGCTAAGTGCATAAATATGTGGTAAAAAATATCGGGTGGAGTTTGCTATATGATTGGCCATTTCACGGGTTTCCATTCCAACGTGTACGTGCAGGCCAAAAATTAAATTACTGCGGGCTGCTTCCTGCAGTTCGTTTACAATTTCGTTGTAGCGTACATGCTCTGTTATCAACTGGCTTTCCCAATGGCTGAAGGGGTGTGTGCCGGAAGCACCCATCCAAAGCCCTAACCCATCTGCAATGCCTGCAATGGTTTTGCGTAGGGTGGCTACATCTTTAAAGGCTTCGTCTATATTCTGGCAAATATCGGTGCCTACTTCTACCACGGCCTGGTGCATTTCGGCCTTTACTTTGTCTTTTATTATTTTTTGTCCTTCGTGAACAATTTTTTGCTCGTGGCTTTTAAGCTCTCGGGTTTGGGGGTCTATTACCATGTACTCTTCTTCTACCCCTAATGTAAAATGTTTGTAACTGATGTTTCTCATTACCAGGATTGTTTAATAGTCTTCCTTTTTTTTAATAAGCTGCATAGTGATACTGCGGTACAAGTGTGCGACGCAACCATGTTGCTGCATGTTATGCAGCCGGGTATCAACTAACAATTTATATTAATGGTTGCTGATGAGCGCTGCGTTTTATGTATTCTCCCCAACTTAAATTATCGGCTCCTTCTTTGTGTGCCAGTGCTCTTTCTATTGCATAATTGGCGGCTGTTTCTACCACCCATGCAAAATTATCGGCACCTACGCTGTTAATATCTGCATCGGGGGCGGGGTTACAAAAATCTATGGCATAGGGTACGCCATCTCTTAAAGCTAATTCTACGGTATTAAAATCGTAGCCCAGATATTGATTAATGCGTAATACAATTTCTTCCATTTGTTGCAAACGTTCTGCGGTAGGTGCAAAATCGGCCACATAGCGCAGGTGATGTGGATTGCGTGGCTCATACGGCATGATGCGTACATGCTTGCGACCAATGCAATAACAGCGGTAATATTCTGTAAAAATAATTTCTTCCTGCAGTAACATTACTAACTGGCCGGTTTCACTGTGTTTTTCAAAAAAATCTTCTCGGTCATTTAGTTTATATACATTTTTCCAGCCACCACCTGCAAAGGGTTTCATGTATGCCGGAAAACCAATGTATTCAAACATCCCCTCCCAATCAAGCGGATAAGCCAGGTTGCTGAAAGAATTTTCTCCTGTATCATCGGGTCGTTCCTTTGAAGGAAGTATTACGGTTTTAGGTACAGGCACATTTATTTTTGTGGCTAAACAATTATTAAAAAATTTTTCATCGGCGCTCCACCAAAATGGATTATTAATAACAGCGGTACCTGTTAGTGCCGCATTTTTTAAAAAAGCCCGGTAAAAAGGCACATCCTGACTAATGCGGTCTATAATAACTGCATACTCACTGGCATTGCCCTGTATTACTTTATTAATACTTACAGGTTCTGCTACCACACCAGCAATTTTTTTGCTGTTTACTCTTTCAATAAAAGCTAACGGAAAACTTCTTTCCTGTCCAAACAGGATACCAATCTTTTTCATAAAAGCATTTTAGTGTTAGATAATCCCCCCCAATGATTAATGCACTTTTTAGAAGTATAATTAACCAGGTAATAATAGAAATTGGATTTAAAAATGTGCAGCAATGAAGGTCTGTGTTTAAAGTTTCAAGGCCTTATCCAAATATATTTCTTACTGGCACAAAAACAAAAAGAATATTTACGCAAACAGCCTTCAACGCTTATCATTTTTAAAAGGCTTTGCCTATATTTGGGCCTTATGCATGTGGAGAAAATTGCTACCCTTTTGAAGGAAACCCTTAACATAAAATCTGAGTGGCTGCAACGTACGGTAGTTGCAGATTGCTATTTGCCCAATGGCATTAAAAATGCCGATCAGTTAAGTTTATTGCTTATTAACGATGGGCAGGATATGGAAAAGCTGGGCCTTGCAACCATGCTGGAAGAAATGGTGGCCAGCAATGAAATTGAGCCTGTTTTTTGTGTGGCCATTCATGCCGGCCCCGAAAGAAAGATGGAATACGGCACGGCAATAACCCCAGATTACCTGCAACGCGGTGCCCTTGCAAAAAAATACACGCAGTTTATTTTTGAAGAATTATTGCCACTCATTCGTTCAACGTATCAAATACCTTCTTTCAAAGACAAATCGTTTGCCGGCTTTTCATTAGGTGGGTTAAGTGCGTTGGATGTTGTTTGGAACCATCCTCATGAGTTTGTAAATGTGGGTATATTTTCCGGCTCATTGTGGTGGCGCACCAAAAGTTTAGATGATAATTATAATGAAGATACCGACCGTATTATGCATGCGCAGGTGCGCAATGGCCAATACCACCCCTGGTTGCGTTTCTTCTTTGAAACAGGTACTTTAGATGAAACCATGGACCGTAATAAAAATGGCATCATCGACTCTATTGACGATACGCTTTCGTTGATAGATGAACTGGCCAATAAGGGCTACAATAAAAAAGAAAATATTTATTACTTAGAACTACCAGATGGTAAGCATGATGTAGCTACCTGGGCCCGTGCAATGCCGGCATTTTTAAAGTGGTGCTGGGGTAAATAATTTTTAGGTAACCGGCAATCGTTTTTTATAGCACCATCCTTGCGTCGCACTCTTCAGCGGCAATGCTATATTCAACAAAACTAACCTTTAAGTAAAAATCTTCTTTTTTCTCCTTGCGTAAATCCTTTTCCCTTTTCAGTAGCTATCTAAAATTTCGATGCAACAGTTTTGCATAACTGTCGCAGTGCTCTATTGTCACGCTACTGTCAAACATTTGCTATAAACCTTCTTTTGACAGTAGTGTGATAAAAAAGCTTTAATAGTTTTACATATTTGCGGCGGCAATAAAAACAATATGAAAAAAACTGTTCTCATCGCCTCCGTATTAATAACTAATGCCCTGGCTTTATCTGCACAACAAGATTCTTCAAAAAGAAAAGAGCTGACTGAGGTGGTGGTAACCGGTCAGTACAAACCACAGTCTTTAAAAAACTCTGTTTACCAGGTTAGAACAATTTCTAAAGACCGCATCCAAAAACAAGCAGCTACCAACCTGCAAGATGTATTAACCAACGAATTAAATATACGCTTTACACAAGATGCTGCCACTGGCGGCTCAGATATTACCATGCTGGGTTTAAAAGGGCAGAATGTAAAAATTTTAATTGATGGTTTGCCAGTTATTGGCCGTCAGGGTACTTCCAATGAAATTAACATTAACCAGATTGATATAAACAGTATAGAAAGAATTGAAATAGTAGAAGGCCCTATGTCTGTTGTTTATGGAGCCGATGCGTTGGCGGGTGTTATTAATATTATCACAAAGAAAGCTGCCACAACAAAATTTGCTGTAACCGCACGCCTGCATGAAGAAACCATTGGAAAAGAGTATGGTAGTAAGCAAGGCATACACAACCAGTATGCAGGTTTTAGTTTCAATCATAAAAAATGGGAACTGGGCGCTGCTGCCGGAAGAAACTATTTTGGCGGATGGAAGGATACGGCTGTAGGCAGAGAACTGGTATGGCACAAAAAAGATCAGATAATTGCAAACGGTTACATAGGATACGCAACAAATAAGTTTTCTCTGCGCTACCGTATAGATGGTTTGGATGAAATTATAACTAACCCTGGTAATTTTTTATTCAGGCAAGAAAGCTCTGGAGATACATTGGCAACAGACCAGGAGTATTTATCACAACGGGTTATGCAACAATTACAGGGTGCATATACGGTGAGCAGCCGATTAAATTTTCAAGCGCAAAGTTCGTACAGTAACTATAGCCGTCAGGTGTTTTCTACAACAGTTAGCAAAAAAACAGGAGACGTGCGTTTAAACACTGCCGCCGGTATGCAAAGCGTGGTAGATTTTACCGGGTTCACTGCTAGAGCAACAGCTTTTTATAAACTCAATAAATTGTTTTCTTTTCAACCGGGCATTGATGTCAATATTGATAAAGGAGAAGGCGAACGACTGAGTACCGGTACCAATCTTATAAAAGATTATGCCTTCTTCATCAGTTCAGAAATCACCCCCAATGCAAAAATCAATATCCGTCCTGGTGTAAGAATAATCAGCAACTCGGTGTATGATGCACCACCTGCAATCCCTTCGGTAAATGCTAAATGGGCGGTATCAGATAAAGTAGATGTAAGATTGGCCTATGCCAACGGGTTTCGTTCTCCTTCTTTAAGAGAACTCTATTTTAATTTCTTTGATGCTAATCACCAGATAATTGGTAATCCTGCTCTTAAGGCAGAAACCTCAAACAGTTTTACCGGCTCTGTAAACTGGAAAAAGATAAGCGCTAAAGAAGTAGTGTACACAACGGTATTAAACGGTTATTATAATATGGTTAAAAACCTTATTGATTATGCCGTATCTGCAAACGACCCCAATATTTTTACTTTATTAAATGTATCTGATAGCAGAACCGCCGGCGCCAGCTTAAACACTATGGCAAAATATAAAACATGGAACTTTTCAGTAGGTGCTGCATACACCGGTTTTTATAATGATTATGCAGCGGCCGATAAAACACTCCCTCAAATGCAATGGTCGCCAGAAGCAAATGCTACCGCAGGGTATACTTTTACTAAGTTGAAATTAGATCTTAATCTGTTTTATAAATTCACCGGCAAACGGCCTTTCTATACCCTAAAAGACCAGGAATATGTTTTGGCAAGTATCAAAGCTTACCATATAGCAGATATTACGGCCAGTAAAAAATTGGGCAAATACCTGATGGTGCAAACTGGTGTAAGAAATCTTTTTAATGTAGGCAGAGTTAACAGTACGGTGGTCTCTAATGGCATACACACTGCAAGCGGGGTACGTAGTATAGCAACGGGCAGAAACTTATTTGCAGGGCTGCAATTTAATTGGACTAAATAAAAACAATCATATATAAACAAGTAACGTATGTTGAAGACTAAATTTTCTGGAATTGCACTGGTGCTGGTTAGTGGTTTACTTATGGTAACAGCCTGCCGTAAAAAGGAGGCGCCGTTGCCAGATAACCTGGTAGTTTTTGAAACCAATGCAGCGGGTTTTGCTGCAGCAGAAAACACACTAACTATTAAAGTAAAACTTTCAAGAGGCACCACTACTGAAATACCGGTAGTAGTTAAGTTTACTGCGGTAAACGCTACCTATGGTACAGATTTTACAACCACACCAGTTGGCACAACCGGTGGTGTAAATCTTACAATACCTTCTGGCAGCAATGAAGCAAGTTTTACCATTAACAAAGTAGCAGGCGCTTTGTATGATGGCGATGAAAAAGTAAACTTTGAAATTTTTAGTTCAGGCGCACCTGTTTTAATTGGTGCTACCAAGCAGTTAGCTGTTAGCTTTGCAGAGTTAGTAGCTGCTTCTGCCACAGCTGTAGTAAATGGTGGCGGTGCTACTTACCCTAATAAAGTGTTTATAGATTTAAGTGCTAACCGCCAAACTGCCATACAACGCACCACCTGGGATTTAGGTTTTTATACCGGCAGCGATGATTACCGCGTCATCCTAAACTCATCTTCTGCAATGATGGCCAAGCAAATTAATAAGAACGATTTAAACGCCGTTACCGCAGCAGATACCGTTGGTTTTTCAACTGAAGTGGCTTTCAGCCAAACCAATCCGCAAGCGGTTTCATTGCCCTACATCGATTATCCAACCGGAGACCTGACTAAAACAGCAATTGCAAGTATAGCAGCAACGGCAACAGATAACAAAGTATATATTGTTAACCGCGGCTTAGGCATTGGTTCGCCGGCGCCGGCTCGTGGTTGGAAAAAAATTCGCATCATCCGTAATGCCAGCGGTGGTTATACATTGCAGCATGCAGATATTGCTGCCACCAATTTTTCTTCTATTGATATTGCAAAAGATGATGCCTATTTCTTTAAATATATTTCTTTTGAAAATGGTGCGGCTACTATTGAACCTTTAAAAAAGAAATGGGATATTGCCTGGACCTATTTTTCTAACGCAACCAACTTTGGTGCTGGCGAAGTGCCTTATCTTTTTCAAGATGTTGTTTTAATTAACCGCAATGTGCAAATTGCAAAAGTATTGGTAGCTACAAAAGCCTATGCAGATTTTGCAGAAGCAGATATTGCCACACAAACTTTCTTAACCACGCAAAATGCTATTGCCGCAGATTGGCGTTCTGGCGGTGGCCCCACTACATCACCCGCTGTTAGAACAGACCGTTACTATATAGTAAAAGATGCCGACAATAATTATTATAAACTTCGTTTTACAGCCTTAACGCAAAACGGAGAAAGAGGGTATCCGGCTTACGAAGTGGCATTGGTTAAAAAAGGCAGTTAAGTAACCGGCCTTGTTGCATAGCCCTGCACCGTTGTGTCACTCACTTGTGCAACAACAAGTATAGCAGCAATGCTGTAGTCAGTATAGTTTAGTTATAAAGTCATTCTGTTAACAGAATGACTTTTTCTTTTTGCGTAAACCGTTTTTCGCTTTACGTAATAATCCTGTCATGCATGCGTCATTTCTTTGTCATTAAAATATAATGACCATGATACGATTATTGTTAAGTACCATATTGTTTTTTATAACACTTATTGCAGCAGCGCAACCTGCAACAGATAAAGCAACGCTTAGCCAGCTTTGCGGTTGTTTTGATGTAAAGTTTATGTACGCCGAAACTTTTGCAGCCGATACCGGCTATCGCTATCACGAGCGGGAAACAATAAATGGCGGTATAGAATATGTGGTGCCCATTGAATTGACGGATAAAAAAGCTGTATTACAGCACCTGCTGGTAATAAACGATTCTGTTATTGTAAAACATTGGAGAGAAGATTGGGTGTATGAAAACCCCGTACAATGGATTTATAAAGGCAATCATCAATGGCAACAAACACAATTACCCGCTGAAGCGGTAATGGGCAAATGGATGCAAACCGTTTGGGAAGTTAGTGACGCACCCCGTTACCAGGGTTATAGTCAGTTTGTAAGTTTAGATAATAAAACCATCTGGCAAAATACTACAGATGCGCCTTTGCCCCGCCGGGAATACACCATCCGCAACGATTATAATATTTTAAAAAGAACCAACCGCCTAAATATTACACCCGATGGTTATGTGCATGAGCAGGACAATCAAAAAATAGTGCGGGTAAACGGTATTGATAAATTATTGGTGGAAGAGAAAGGTATTAACAGTTATAAAAGAGTGGATATTACTAAATGTGATGCCGGTAAAAAATACTGGCAGCAGTACAGTGCTTACTGGCTAGAAGTAAGAAAAGTTTGGCATGACTACCTGGCTACACACCCAACCATAGCGTTGAAAACTGAAATTGAAAACAAGCCATTGCACAGTCACTTGTATGCATTGGCTACAAAGTTTGTAAAAGGGCAAATTAAACAGGATGCATTATCTGCAGCTATAAAAGAAGTGGTGTATAAATACATAACAACGCCAGCTGCTACAGCAGCAGTCAAATAAATTGGTTAGCCGGGAAGGGTGTAAATAAATTAAATCTTCTTCCCGGCTATATTCACTGGGTTTTAGGAAATACCATTTTAGCAATTGGTTGGGCCTGGGTGTATCAAAACAAATCAGGAAAGCTTTGTTTTAAACTTTGTTACCCACTGTACCAACCGTTAAACCGAGTCCCGATTGATCGGGATAGACTGTGGCAACGATGTTGCCATGAAAAAGCGCTGCTGGTTCAATACTATTTTTGATTGAAAGCAAATGTAACACCGCCCAATACGTTAAAGCCAAAAACCGGGTATTGGTTCCAGCGTTCGTAGCGGTTATTAAAAAGATTGTTCATTTGCATCCACAAGTTTAATTGGCGGGTTATTTTAAATTCAATACCTGCACTCATGTCAAAGGCAAGGTCTCCTTTAAACGAATCAAAATTGTTGTTGCTTATTTTAGCCCGGTACTGCGGACCGTCCCATAAAAATAAATCACTCTTCAGGTAAAAATCTTTAAATACCTGCCAGCGCAATGAACTGGTTACTTCAAAAGGAATCAATCCCCATGCTTTGGGCTGTGCCACTACTTTAGAAAACTGGTTCCATGTTAAACCTGCTGTTGCCTGAAAATTTTCGCCCTCTGTTAATGCAATTTCTCCATGCAGTTGCAGGGCTTCTAATGAGGATGCGTAAACGGTATTAAAGGTTTTGCCGTCTGTAGTATCGTTTACAAACAACGGCATGTTTTTATACTGTACAAAGCCAACTTTAAAACTGTAGCTCATGTGGTTTAATAAAGAGCCTTTGAAGCCTGCATAACGTTCCTGCACTCTTGTGTTTAAAAGATTAGTTGGTTGTGCTATCCATGGGTTGAGGCTGGCAAAGCGCTGGTAAGATCCTTTTTCGTAGTAGCCAATCCAACCTAATTGTATAGTAAAGCGCTGGTCGTTGGTAGTAATATCTGCCATTATATTGGGCAGTAGGGTAAAGGCTTTATTATCCCAAGAGGGGATGGCGCCTGTGGTAATAAAAAAGTTAGGTGTTTTAAAAGAAAATGATGGAGAGATATAATATAAATTATTTTGAATGGCAGCTTTACCCGTGGCTGTATAATTGGTGATATCGGCTGTAAAGCCCAGATTAATGCCAAATGTTTTACCAATGGTTTTGGTAAGCGGAAGATTTAAAATGGTATTGGTTTCAGTGGCTTTGTTATTGTTGTTGGTAATGCTGAAAGCAGTTACCCGCAGATTGGGGTTGTATAGTAAACCAAATTCTGTGGCAGTGGTATTGCGCAAACTGATTTTGCCTTCTACTGCCTGGTGGCGTTGCCGTAGCTGCTCTTTTGTAAATACTAAGGTGCTGGGTTTATAGCCATACAAAAAATAATCGTTGCTGTTAAAACCAATTTTGCCATTCCATTCTAAACCCTTGGGTGTTTTAAGGGTGCCCGCTGCGGTAACGGTGCTAAGGCTGTGTTTTTGAAAAGGCAAATTGCCTTTGGATGTAAAATGATTGGCAAATACATTAAAGAAAGAGGTTTTACCATCGCCAAAACTAAAGCCGGCTTGTATATATGGAATGTGCACATTGCCCACACCTACCTTTATATAATTGCTGTATTGCCAGGAAACAATAGAATCAACTTCCATGGCTATAGGTTTTAACGGAACCGGTTGATAACCCAATAACAATAGTTGTTGTGGAATAGTATAGCTTAATTGTGGTTTGGAAGAATCTACCGGTGGCGGAGCTGCATTAAAATTAATTTTTGCCGCTTCTCTTAATACGGGCTTAAAAGATGATGTAATATCAAATGATTTTTTTCGGTTGGTAGAGTCTTGCGCCACTACTGCAGTTGCCTGCAGTAGCATTAAACCAAACCCAATTTTTTTTATTAAACGATTCGCTTTCATGTTTAAATTTTTCTTTAGAAATTTCCGTATGCGGTTGCCCTTTATTATTAAACAGTATTAACCTTCTATTTTGCTTTGTGCTTCTTCTGCTGTTTTAGCTTCGCCTAGTTTTTTTTGTGCTTCTTCTTTTAATGCGGGTATTGTAGCATTGTCTAACACACTCTGGTAAGTAGCTTTGGCATTAAAATAGTCTTTCTGTTTAAAATAAATATCGCCTAACAAGAGATATGATTTTGTGACCCACTCTGCATAAGAGCCCGATTTGTTGATAACATCAAACGCAGCTTTCTCTGCATCTTTTAATTTATTTTGCTGGTAGTAGCAGTTGGCAACTTCAAAACGGGCTTCTGCACCAAGAGCGGCCTTTGTCATACCGGCAGCGGTTTTGTAATACGTGGCAGCCAGCTCATAATTATTGCTGTTCTGTGCATTTTTACCCAGTACCATATTGGCAAGTACTTTATCATCTGTGTTAGAACCTTTTTGTGTTAACAAGTCTTTTGAGTTTTCAGTAGCAGCATCCCATTGCTTCAGGTTATACTGGCTGCGTAGCAAACCCCGCATGGCTTCTAATTTTGTTTCCTGATTAGAGGCAAACTCTTTCAGTTTGCTGTACCAGGTGGCAGCTTTTTCGTATTGCTTTAAGTCGAAGAAGTTAATTCGGGCCGCTTGCAGCAATGCTTTTTCTGCAAATTTATTAGGTGCTTTTTCTGCAACTGCTTCGTAACCGGTAATGGCTTTAGCCCAATCTTTACGGGTGGTATAAATTTCACTCTTATAGTAATTACTTTCTAAAACATATTTGCCGGAAGGAAAACGGTTGATGTAATTTTCAAAACGGGTAATAGCACCATTAAAGTTTCCGTTGTTTAATTGTATCTCTGCTTCTGCATAAGCTAAAGAATCTTCCTGACTGTTGGAAATATCTTTGCCCAAGCCACGTGCAAAACTTACATACTCACTACTGCGCCCTTCTTCAATATATATCGCCTTGGCATTGTCCAGCGCTTCATCTGCTTCCGGAGAATTAGGATACTGCTGCAATAACTTATTGTATTGTGCCAATGCTTCTTTGTTATTATCTATATTATAGTGGGCAATACCCAGTCTTAAAATGGCTTTTGGCTTTAGCGCTTCGTTGGCTGTGTTATCGGCAGCTTTTTTTAAATATGGAATCGCTTCTCTGAATTTTTCATCAGACAGAAAAGTAGCCGCAATTTCCATATTTGCTTCGGGTACCAAAGTAGAGGCCGGATAAACCCGCTCCATCGTTTTTAGCAGATTAATTTTTTCGTTATTACTTTTTACACCTGCCACCATACTTTTTTGAAATAATGCATAATCGCTGGCTGGCCAAGAAAAACCAATAACTCTGTCATACATACCAAGGGCTTTGCTAAACTCACGGTTCATATAATAGCAATCGGCACTTCTTACATAAGCATCCTGCTCTATAGCCGCAGCATTTATTTTAGGGGTATTACTAACCTGTTCAAAATAAGTTAAAGCCTGTTTATAGTTTTCTCTGCGCAAAAAACAGTAGCCAAGATTGTATTTAACAGTAGCCGGATTTGCCTCCCCGCTAATTACCGGGCTTTTTAAATACTCAAAATAATAACGGATGGCATCATCAATTTTTGCTAAGCGATAGGAAATTTCTCCTTTCCAAAAATTAGTGAGTGATAATACACCGGCATTGTAAGGGTCTTTCAGCACTTTATCCAGCAATTCGTTGGCAGATAGTAAAAAACCATCATTAATTAATTCGGTAGCACGGCCATATTGTATTTTGGCAATTTGTTTTTTTACATTGTTGCCCGGTGTTTTTAAACCTTCCACTAGTATTAGCGCATCTTTATAATTATTACTGTTGGCCAGCAAGTCCACCAGCAATTCTTTTGCTTCCGTATCGTATGCAGAGGCCGGGTAACTTTGTAAAAATTTCTGAAACTCAGTAAGTGCCACATCCTGGTAACCCAGTTCATAAGAAAGCTTTGCGTAATTAAATACAGATACTTCTTTTTGTGCATCGTTACTGTTATTTGACGCGCAAAATAAAAATGCGCTGCGGGCATTTGCTTTTTGATTGGTCTTTAAATACGCATCGCCCAGCATGTACATTGCGTTTTGAGACAATGAATCTTCTTTGCCGCCTAATTGTTTAAACCCCGGAATGGCTTTTGTGTAGTTACCAGTTTTATAATAGGCGTAAGACAATTCGTAAATATCTTCTCTTCTTACTTTTTCAGTTTGGTTAACATAGCCTTCCAGATAAGGCAAAGCTTTTGCAAATTCCTGCTTTTCAAAATAGGCATGGCCAATCAATTGCTTCATTTCTTGCTCATACAATATG
>REAR01000185.1 GCA_004295245.1 Sphingobacteriales bacterium
GATAGATGTGCAAACCCTTTTGCCATTTGATTTGCAACACCAGATAATTGAATCATTAAAAAAGACCAACCGCATTGTGTTTGTAGATGAAGATGTACCTGGCGGCGCAGCGGCTTATATGTTTAATCATGTAATGGAACAGCAGGGTGGTTATAAGTGGTTAGATGTGGCGGCCCGTACTATTACCGCACAGGCGCATCGGGCAGCTTATGCCAGCGATGGCGATTATTTTGGAAAGCCCAATGCAGAAGATATCATAACAGTAATACAGGAAATGATGAGTGAATAAAGAAAGGGGCTTACAAAAGCCCTTTTTTATACCAGCTTTTGTTTTTAATAGCAGTCCCGAACCTTCGGGATTGCGTCGCAATCACTTCATCGGTGGTGCAGGTGGCGGAAAAAAAACACACTGGGTTTAAATTAACTACGCACTAATCTTTTAATTTTATGTGGCATTAAAATATCATGCAGCTTAACTTTCTTACAATTATAGATGTTTTGGGCACTTTTGCTTTTGCCGTATCGGGTGCCTTTGCTGCTATGGATAAGAAATTAGATCCTCTTGGAGTTATAATACTTTCATTTGTTACTGCTATAGGCGGCGGTACCGTAAGAGACCTGCTTTTAGGCAATACTCCGGTAACATGGCTTACTAATACCACAACTATAACAGTAATTTTAATTGGCGCAGCTGCTGCTCTTTTTTTTGGTAGCATCTTAAAAAAATTACCCACCACTTTATTCATTTTTGATGCTGTTGGTCTGGGCCTGTTCACACTTATTGGTATAGAAAAGGGGAACTTGCACCAGCTAAGTGCAGGTGTTTGCATAGCAGTAGGCACTATAACAGCTTGTTTTGGGGGCGTAATAAGAGATGTGCTACTAAACAATGTGCCCCTTATATTTAAAAAAGAAATTTATGCCACGGCCTGCATTGCTGGTGGACTGGTTTACTATTTATTAATGCAATGGCCGTTAAACGAAATGCTGGCTAAAACCATTGCTATTTTATTAATAGTTTTAATAAGAGTGGTGGCTATAAAATACAAATTCAGTTTGCCTAAATTCTATAAATAAATATAATGGAATTAGAAATTTATCAGGTAGATGCATTTGCGAATAAATTATTTAGCGGCAACCCCGCGGCAGTAATACCTTTAGAAACCTGGCTGCCCGATGAAACGATGCAGCAACTGGCATTAGAAAATAATTTAAGTGAAACTGTTTTTTTTGTGCCTTCTGCTACTGAAGAAACAGATTATGACATCCGTTGGTTTACACCTGCTGTAGAAGTTAATCTTTGCGGCCATGCTACATTGGCAGCAGCATATATTATTTATAATTACCTGTTTTTTAAAAAGCCCATTCTTTCCTTTCATTCTAAAAGTGGCAAGTTAACGGTAGTGCGCCGGGCCGATTTATTGGTATTAGATTTTCCGGCATGGAAGCCCGAACAGTACATTGACTACCCTGAAGCATTAAGAACAGCCTTAGGCAATGTAGCCATTAATGGTGTTTACCAACACCGCGATGTGTTGGTTGAGTTAAACGATGCCGCCGCCGTTAAAAACTGCCAACCCGATTTTATGGCACTAAAAAAAATGGGTATTAAATTAATTATTACAGCACCCGGGCAGCACCCGATAGATTTTGTATCTCGTTTTTTTGCACCTGCTGCGGGTGTGGATGAAGACCCGGTTACGGGTTCGGCACACGCTCAACTGATTCCGTTTTGGGCAGAGAAATTAAATAAAACAAAATTGCATGCTTTGCAACTTTCTGCCAGGGGTGGAGAGCTATGGTGCGGCCATTGGGGCGACCGTGTAACCATTGGCGGGCAATGTGTGTTTTATATGAAGGGCATTATTTACTTGTAATAATGCGCAATATTAAATACACCGCTTTTGACTTGTATAATTCTATTGTTTAATGGCCAGAGGGTAGTTTTTGTAATACCCACCAAGCTAAGATAATTAATAGCAATACCACTATAATGGCAATATATACCACCGGGTATTCTTTCAGCCGGCGTTTTTCTTTGCGTTGTTTTTTCTGATCTAATTTTTTACGCAGGTCTGCATTTATTTGTTCTACAAGGTTGTTGAGCTGGGGTTTGTTTTTTACTGCGGCCAAACCTTCGGCAGCATCGTTCATAAATTCATTTTCTGCAAGCAGTTGTTCTATTTCATTATTCTCCTGCTCGGTTAACTTACCGGCAAGGTAATCCATCAACCGCTGGTTGTCTATGTCTTTATTACTATTGGTTAATATGTTTAGTAGGTCTTTGTTCATTGCTGCCACCTGTTATTTCATTTTCTTTTCTATTAACAGTTTAAGGTTGCGTTTGCCATTTTGTATATAGCTTTTTACCTGCATCATGTTAAAGCCAGTGGTGCCGGCAATTTCGTTGTACGATCTTTTTTCAAGATAAAACAAAGTTATGCATTGTTGCTGCTCTTTGTTTAGTTCTGAAAGTGAATTGGCCATCAGTTCCAGCAATTGGTCTTTTTGCAGGTGCTGTTGCAGTTCGTCGGCGGTTTCGTCTCCGGCCACATCCTGATTGGTTAAAGAAAGGGGTGTTTTGCCGGGTTTATTGCGCAACTGCATGAGGCAATAATTTTTAGCCACCATATACACCCAGCTTTTAAAATAGTCTACTTTATACTTGTGCAGTTCTGCTATTGCTTTTAAAAATATTTGCTGTACACCGTCTTTCGCTTCGTCTTCATTTTTAAGATACTTCATACAAACACCATACAGCAGCAAGGTGTAACGCTCTAATAATATGCCCAGCCACTGGTTGTCGTGGCTGCTGTAAAAATGTTCCAGCAGTTCAGTATCGGTTATATGTTGGTGGCGGTTATGGTTCACCTGTGCTAAGATGCGGTAAGGTATTTATTTCACAAATAATAAAGGGTTTGTTTTAAAATTTGTTCAGCAGAGCGTTGCCGTTGCAGTGAGTGACACAAGGATGTTGAGTAGCGGTGCACAGCTGGTAAGCAAATACATTTATCTTTATTGCTAAAATTGTTTTATGCAGAATGGTTTATGCGTGGTGCCGCTTGCTGCTGTGTATGCCTTGCCTGATTATGGCAGTGAATTGGTAAACCAGTTACTGTTTGGAGAAGGGGTATTGATTTTGGAAACACCAGCCGGATTGTTTTGTAAGGTGCGGGGTGTATATGATGGGTATGAAGGATGGGTGCATAAAACGCAAGTGCAGGTAACAGATAAAGTAACGGCTACACCTTTGGTGCAAACTGCTATTGCATGGCAAAGTGATTTGAATATGTGGTTGCCAATGGGCAGTGTGTTGCCTGCCGGTATTATAACGGCGCCTCCATTACCCGATGAAGGCGTGTTGCGTGCAGTTGCCATGCAATGGCTGCATGCGCCGTATTTATGGGGTGGCCGCAGTGTGTTGGGGGTAGATTGCAGCGGCTTTACACAAGTGGTTTATAAAATGGTGGGTTTTGTATTGCCAAGAGATGCAAAACAGCAGGTGCAATTGGGCACAGCTTTGAATTTTTTACAGGAAGCGAAGTGTGGCGACCTTGCTTTTTTTGATAATGAGCAAGGAGATATTATACATGTGGGTATTTTATTGAGCGATGCAGAAATTATACATGCGGCTGGTAAGGTGCGGATTGACAAAATTGATAATGCTGGTATTGTTAACAGTAGTACTGGTTTGCGTACACACCGGTTGCGGATTATTAAAAGATATTTTTAATACCTGATTCTCAGATTTTTTGGAAAGGCATCGTATCTGGAGAGCTTTGAATACAGATAAGACAGATAATACGTGGCTTCTTTGGTTTTGCCGTAGTTTATGGTTAGCGCCGGGTAGTTATCTTGGGCGTTTATGTAAAACAAAACAGAGCGAATAGCATCCGCCTGGTTTTTGGTATATAAAACCTTTTCAAAATATTCAGACAGTTATTCTTTTTGTTTTTGTTTAAACTGATTGATTTCTTTTTTATTGATAGCAACTCTCATTTTTGTACCAATCAAAAAACTTTCAACAGGAATAACAATTGTGGTGTCGGATTCAAAATGGTAGTCGTATTTTTTTATTTGGCAGACTAATTTGCCATTAAACGGAATGTATTGCGTGTCTATATCTTTTGCAGCAACGGAATACAAATATTCAAAAGGGTTGGTATTGGTTTCCAGTTCAAAACGGCCTTTGTTGTCTGCGAAGTATTTCACCCAATCTGAAAACGTTTTTTCTAATGGTGCATTAACAAAAAGCAATTTGGTTTTATTGAAGAACGCTGGTGTTTGTGCGTTGGCGTAAATACTTATAAGTAGCAATAAGCTCGAAAAGAAGTATTTCATTTGTTAAAAGATGTTTTTAATCCATTTCAATAGCAATGCATCCCAGCCCAGCATTTTAAAACCAGTATAGAACAAAATAATAGCAAAGATTTTTTTGAGGGTATCGTTATCTATTTTTAAGGCCAGCTTGCTGCCAAAATAGCCACCAATTAAAAAACCCGCCGATAGCACACCAATTACTTTAAAATCGATAGGTACGCCCATTTTTTTACAATCAGTGTAGTAGGTAAGAAATGCAATTATTACCACCGGAAAAGTGAGCACCCCCAACGACGTGCCTTGTGCCTGGTGCTGTGTATAGCTTAAAAAATAAACCAGCGCTGGCACCAATACAATACCGCCGCCTACACCCACCAGGCCACTTAATATGCCTGCAAATAAA
The DNA here is from genome assembly GCA_004295245.1 of Sphingobacteriales bacterium. Classification (GTDB taxonomy): domain Bacteria; phylum Bacteroidota; class Bacteroidia; order Chitinophagales; family Chitinophagaceae; genus JACMLD01. The sequence continues at coordinate 4,724 of REAR01000185.1, forward strand.
CCAATAATCAGTATTAGTATAATCTCGTGGGTGCTCATAAAAGCTATTTAGAAAAGTTGTCTTTGTAAGACTTCATAGCGTCTTGTATTACGTTTAAAGCAGTTGCTTTGTCCTGAAACTCTTCTACCACCACCGTTTTATTTTCCAGTTTTTTGTATTCTTCAAAAAAGTGACGCAACTCATCAAAAAAATGTTTGGGTAGTTCTTCCAGGTTATTGTAATGGTTCACGCTGGGGTCGTTAGCTGCAACGGCAATTATTTTATCATCGCTATCGCCGTTATCAATCATTTGCATTACACCCATTACCTTGGCCTCCATCAGGCACATGGCCTGTACCGGTTGAGAGGTGATTACAAGTATATCCAGCGGATCTTTATCGTCTCCATAAGTACGGGGTATAAAACCATAATTACAGGGGTAATAGAAAGATGAATAAATTATACGGTCCAGCTTTAATAGTCCGCTGGCTTTATCAATTTCGTATTTAGCACGGCTGCCTTGTGGTATTTCAATAACAGCATTTACAATGCGAGGGGCATTTTCTCCTACAGGTACGCCATGCCATGGGTGAGAAACTGTGAGCATAAAGGGTGGTTATATAACAAATATAGTTTGAAAGCACTAAAACGAACTTATTGGCTATAAAGTATATAAAAGTTGAACTTATGAGGTAAGTAAAACCCTTAAAACTCATTGTCGTTTTTAATGCCAAAAAGTTTGCCTTTCTTATACATTTTTAAATCGGCCTTGTAGTTTTTGCTGTTGCGCTTGGTAAGTGCCGCCGCATCCAGGCTGGTAATATCTGGGCTGCCGGCATTTACCCATGCGGTGTACCAAAAATTAGCAGTGGCCGCAATAGACAAACGTAGTTGTTGTTCTACCATTCCGTTTAAAGCATCATGGTAGGCTTTTGCGTATTCTTTAGTGCGTATCCATTGGCCAAATTTGTTTTTCACCACTTTGCCCGCACTGTCTCTTACATACATTTTATCGTTGCCAAATACAGCCGCTACTTTTTTTTCTGCGGCCAGCAAGCTGTCAATAAGGCCATGACTATTATTAATAATCTGCCATATTTCTTTTCTAACATCTTTTATATGTACTGCATCGTTTACATTAAAATTATAATTGTTGCCCAGCAGTTCTGGCACCTGGCTCTCCCAAAAAGAATGAATACCGCGTTGGTTGGTTGCCTGGCCATCGTAATTTACTGTGGTATGCAGGGGCATGTGCGCATCAGCTATGTAATGGCCTAAATCGCCACTCAGTAATAAAATATCTGCTTTACGGCGCTCTTTAAAAGCATTGGTCAATTTATTCATCACATCTTCCATATGCCAGGGCAAAATACCGTTCTTGGTTAAAAATTCATTATTGTATTTGCCGGTTAAAGACTGCATGGTTTGGGGCAGGGTATCGCCGGGGTTGGGTATAAAATTTTCAAGGTCAATAAAGTGCCGTTGTGCTTCTACTTTATCGTTATTGGTAAACTTGCGGGTATCTGGTATAACAGATTCTTCGGTTATAAAATCAATATGATTGTAATAAAAAACACGCATGGCTTCAGGTAATGCAAATATGGCCGCCCTGTTAATATGCTGGTGGCCCCAAGTGCCCCAAGAAATAAAAAAGATACTTATTGCAGCAACGCCTGATAAGGCAAATAATTTCTTACGCATGTATATTTAGTTATTATCTGTAAATAATTTTAAGCAGTAGCCCACTTTGTGCCTAACAAGGCACCCAGCCATACCAGCAACAAACTTAAAAGAATGCTGCCAATAATATTTATAAAAAGGTAACTGTATTGGCCATTGCGCAAAAGGGTTAAGTTTTCAAACGCAAAAGCAGAAAACGTGGTAAAGCCCCCGCAAATACCCGTTGCTAAAAAAAGGCGCCAGTTGTCAGAAGGCGTGGTGGTTTTAAGCCAATAACCCAGCACCACGCCAATAATAAAACTACCCAGCCCATTTACTAAAAAAGTAGACAGCGGAAAACTGCTGGCTTTAAGCCAATTGTTACAAAGATGGCGGGCAACACTGCCCAAAAAACCACCCAAGCCTACTATCAGTAATTGTTTTATCATTAATTAATGCAGGTGTTCAAGGTCAACCAACCATTCTTTATTTAGGCGCAAAATTCTAATGGTGGTGGTATCGGTGTTTCTAAAAGTATTAGAAAAAGTATAGTCAACCGTTGAGTCGTTTACATTGGCACTGGTAATAACAATGATGTTGGCATTTTTAAGTGCTACTTTTTCCTCATTGGGGCGCTTATCATAATCTGTTTTCCATTTATTCAGCAGCATGGTATTGGCATCGGCACTGTCTTTAAACATGTAAAAAGTGGCCTTGTCGGTATTGCCATCCAAACAGGCTCTTATAAATTCACGGGCGGCTTCCTGTGCATCTTCTGCTTTTTTATAACCCGCTTCGCTGTTACAGGCAAGGGCCGCAACTAGTAACAAATACACCCATCCTTTTTTCATAAACTAAAATTATTACGCAAATGTAAGAAACTGCGGGTAGTAAATGCAAGAGAAAAGAAGGAGGGGGGCCGGCCTTTTATTTTCATGGCGTCATCGTTGCGTCGCACACTTGTACAGAAGAATTGAAGTCCGCAAGTCCGATGTCGGAAAGTCCGAAAAAAAATTACACTATTTGCGATTATCTTTCTGACTTACGGTGTTGCCGACTTGCGGACTTACTGCACAAGTGTGCGACGCAACGGCTGCCCAATAGCAGTACCACTGTTGGCAGCCAAAAAATAAAAACCTACTTTTGCGGCGATACAGAAATTTTGTTCACCAGGCAAGTGTCCTTAAAATTTCAACACTTATGGCAGTATTACATAACCGTGTCTCCAACAAGGAGCTGAAGGAACTTTTATACCAGGAAAATTTTCATCGCACCACCCTTTCTTTTTACCAGTATTTTTTTATTGAAGATGCCGCCGCATTCAGAGATGCGATGTATAAAGCGTTGTATGAGTTACAGGTGTTTGGCCGCATTTATGTAGCCAGCGAGGGTATTAATGCACAAATAAGTGTGCCCACCCATTACCTGGAAGCTTTTAAAAATTACGTATACAATATTAATGGCCTTAGTGGCCTGCGCCTGAATATTGCGGTGGATGATGATGGCAAATCTTTTTGGGTGCTTAAAATTAAAGTAAGAGATAAAATTGTGGCAGATGGCATTGATGACCCCGGCTTTAGTATGCAAAATAAAGGCCGCTATGTAAATGCCACCGAAATGAACCACTTGTTACAAAACCCCGATACTGTGGTGATTGATATGCGCAATCATTACGAATTTGAAGTGGGACATTTTAATGGTGCTATAGAAATTCCTTCAGACACGTTCAGAGAACAATTGCCCATGGCTGCTGCTATGATGCAACCGCATAAGGATAAAAATATTATTATGTATTGCACAGGCGGCATTCGCTGCGAGAAAGCCAGTGCTTATATGCTGCACAAAGGTTTTAAAAATGTGTTTCATTTAGAAGGCGGGGTTATTAACTATGCCAGACAGGTAAAGCAAGAAGGTATCGACTCGAAATTTATTGGAAAAAATTTTGTGTTTGACGATAGATTGGGTGAGCGGATTACGGATGATATTATTGCCCGCTGCCACCAATGCGGACAGCCTGCAGATACGCATACCAATTGCAAAAACGATGGCTGCCACCTGTTGTTTATACAGTGTGATGCCTGCGCTAATAAATACAATGGCTGCTGCAGCCAACAGTGTACAGATGTGTATGCTTTGCCGCTGGAAGAACAAAAAAAATTACGTGCCGGTATTGATAAAGGGCAAATGATTTTTAATAAAGCCAAAGCAAGATTGCGACCGCGGCTGGATGAACTGAATGGATTAAAAGATACTGCTGATTAAAACGCTTATTCTTTAAAGCCCGTGGGGGTTAAATATTTTTCGCATTTTTTCCAATAAGAAAAAAATGAATTGTAGTATCCGGTTACTGCCGGAAAAAGACTTAAGGGCGCATCTTTAGTGCCGGGGTAATGCGTAAAAGCCGGATGCCGGCGACTGATAAATTGCAAGGCCCCCAGGCTTGCCAAATCTTCTACTTCGCCGCAATACACTTGTATGCCAGGTATGTTTTTACTGAGAGCCACTATAAATGCTATTACCGTATTGCTTACGGGGTATTGTTTAAAATGTGAAGGTTCTAATAAAAGTATCCGGTTACAATGTGCTTCTTTGCGCCAGTTGGGGTCAAGGTTATAACTGTTGTACAATAAAACCGGTAATTGATTATTGATGGTGGGCAGGGGTGTATGGGGTAAATTGGTAATAGCGTTAAAGGTGTTTTGTATTGCTAAAACTGGTGGCGTGTCATTTAAAACCAACTGATCGTAACTAAAATCTAAAAACGTATTGGTTTGATTGGTGTGGCAATAGTTGTTTATGTTTTGTTGGTTGCAGTAATACTTTTTTGCTGAAAAAGTACCCGCCACCCATTGCCAGCTAAGACTATTGCTGGCAAGGTCTCCATCTAAAAGATAATAATACATCCAGCGGCTGGGTGTTAGCCAATGCGCTTTACCCATATTACAAGCAATACTGGCAATATACATGCGCACATGGTTATGCAGGTATCCTGTTTCGTAAAAATCAGTAATAGCGTTGTCTATCGCATTTATACCAGTACTGGCATTTAACAAGGCTGCTGGTATTTCATAGTGGCTGCAATCTTGTTGCGGTTGTTTAATGTCTTCAAAAATTTGGTTGTTCAGCGCAAGCCATACCTGTTGGTAATAATCACGCCAAGCCAGTTCTTGTAACAATTTTTCAATTTGGTAGGTTTTGTATCCTTTTTGGTAAAGACTTTCTGCAACCATACGGGTGCTGATAACGCCTCGTGAGAGGTAAGGCGACAGAAGGGTTACGGCGCCGTTGGTATAGTTGCGTGTTTTTGCATACGCTATAGGGTCAATTTTATTTACTGCTGCAATTATTTGATTGTATGTGGTAGCAAAACTCATCTTTTACTTATTTTATTAAGTGTTATGCTGCGCTGGCGGTTGCATTTAAAACGGCTTACTGCGTTACTGCGCAAGCCGCTGTGTTTGGTGGTGCGGCCTTTCATTCTTTTGCGCCACATTTTAAAGCTGGAGGGTTTACTGTTGCTGCGCATAAAAGCAATAACTTCTTTCTCGCTTAAACCAAATTGCTGTGCAATGGCTTCAAATGGGGTGCGGTCTTCCCAAGCCATTTCTATAATTCGGTCGGTATCGCTGGTGTTAAAGCGGCTCATGCATCCAGGCCTTTTAAAAAATTTTCTGCAATGGTTAGATGTTGCTGTTGTTTTTCTGTACTCATTTTATCAAATGTTTTTACCAGCATACCCAGTCGTGGGTTGGTTAAAAAGAAATTGCGGTGTGTATGCATAAATCTCCAGAACAAGCCATCCCATATTTGTTGCCAATCTCCTTTGGGCCATGGCCCCATCTTCATTAAATAATTGCTGCCACTGATATAGGGCTTGGTGGTCATTAGTCCGCCGTCTGCAAACTGTGTCATTCCATATACATTGGGTACCATCACCCAATCGTAACTGTCAATATACATTTCCATAAACCATAAATACACTTCATTGGGGTCAAACTCGCACAGCAAAAAGAAATTGCCCAGTATCATTAATCGTTCAATGTGGTGGTTATAACCGGTATCTAATAATTTTTTTATGGTACTGTCTACCGGTACAATGCCTGTGTTACCCTGCCAAAAAGCAGCCGGTATTTTACGGGTAAATTTCCAATAGTTGGTGGTGCGCTGGCGGCCACCTTCTAATGCATACACACTACGTATAAATTCTCGCCAGCCCATTATCTGGCGTATAAAACCTTCTAAAGAGTTTAAAGGCACGTCGTGCTGACTGGCATATTCTAATGCTGCATCTATTACCTGTTGGGGTTGTAGCAGCCCAATATTCAACATAGGTGTTAAAACCGAGTGGTATAAAAAATGTGCAGCAGGCTGCATCGCATCTTCATAGGTGCCAAATAAAGTAAATCGTGTTTTTAAAAACTGCTGCAACCATTCAATAGCTTCTTTGTGTGTGGTAGGGTAAAAATAATTTACCGGTTGCTGGTCTATTTTAAGTTGTAAAGAACCAAAATTGTTTGCAAAATTACTGGCCACATAATGCTGTGCTTCTTTTACAAAATTGTTGAGTAACGGAAAGCTTATTGGTGCAACAGTATGTTTTGCGGGCAGCTTCTCCCGGTTCTCCGCATCAAAACTCCATTTGCCACCAAGTGGTTTGTTTGCAGCATCCAGTAAAATGTTTCGTTGTTTGCGTTGCCAGGTATAAAAATCTGTTTGAAAATAAGTGCGTTTGTTTTTAAAAAAATCTTTTACCGGTGCTACCTCGTTTAAAAAATTTGGATTAAGCAGTACTTCCATGGAAAGCTTGTTTTCTTCACAAGCTGTGGTAATATGTTTTTGTAGCCAGTTATCAGCCGGCTCGGTGTAAATAATATGATTGAAGCCTGCTGCGGCAAGATTGGGTATTAAAATACGTATATCACTTTCATTAGTTGTTGCCTCTACATAGGCTACTTTATAGCCGTTTTCTTCAAGCTGGGCCTGGTAAGCCTTCATAGCAGCACGATGCAGCACCAGCTTTTGCTTGTGAAACAAGTATTGATTAAAAAATAAATATTCTTCCACCAGATAAACAGGAATGGTCTTTTTTAAAGCCGGATGTGCCTGGTATAACTGATGCGGAAAAATAATAGTAGCAGCTTTCATAAGGATGTATGAACAAACCAGCAGTATTATTGTTTTATGAAACAAATAATTTAATAATGGAGTCTGTAAAAGGGAAACACATTTTAATTGCCGGCGCCACCGGTGGCATAGGCAGCCATGTGGCAAAATTGTTACATAATAGTGGTGCTGTTGTTTTTTTAACAGGCAGAAACGAAGAAAAGTTAAACAAGCTGGCAGCAACAATGCATCTACCAACTACACAATATGCGGTAGCTGATTTAAGTGTACCGCAGCAGGTACAGCAGTTACAAGAAAAATATTTTGCAACACAGCCCCGCATAGATGTACTTATTAATGCTTCTGGGGTTGGTATTATAAAAAGTATCGATACCCTTTCTGAAACAGAATTTTTAAACAGCCTGCAGTATAACCTGTATGCACCGTTCTTACTGCTTAAAAATTTTTTACCTGCCATGAAAACTGCTAAACAAGGGCTTATTATAAACATACCCGGTGTGTTGGGTAAAGTACCCATGGCTGGTGCTGCAGCATACAGTGCCAGCAAATATGGTTTAGTTGGTATGTTGCAAAGTGTGCGGGAAGAGTTGAAGCGAACCGATATACGCATTACCAATTTGTTTTTAGGCGGTGTTGATTCTCCGTTTTGGGATACGATTGATTTGCGGGTGCAGCGGGATAAAATGATTGTGGCAGAAGAAGCTGCCAAAGCCATTTGGTTTTTGTGCCAGCAACCCGCCAGCGGTGTGGTAAGCGAAATGGTATTGCAGCCGTTTAATCATCAGGCTATTTAATTTTTGTTTCCGGCAGTAGCCTTTCATAGCATCATTGTTGTGTCGCACACTTGTACAGTTGTAGGTTAATGGCCATGGCTTATTGTGAAAGGTATTGCTACGGATTATTTTATATCAGCTATGGGCATACTTCAATACCAGTTCCGCTAAAGTAGGGATGAAGTGCAACAGCTACTCGTTCCTCACTGCGTTGCAGTTAACATGTGCGACGCAAGGCTGTTGCCTCATGCACTGTCGCTGGTAAAAAAAATTACATTCATGTAATACGTACACCGTGGTTTTGCAGGAAACTAACTTTTGTTACATTTGTTGCATATTACTACGCAATCATGAAAACAGACCCGGCACAAATTTCTTTTGACAATACGGCGAATGCTTTTGAGTATAAAAGCGATAAAGATTTAAAGAAAGCACATTTTCTATTTTCATCAATGGGTATAGAGTGGCTGGTACGCATGGGCACTTCTGTAACACCCTGGGCTATTAAAATGGGGCTACCCATAAAAGGCATTATTCGCAATACTATTTTTAAACAATTTGTTGGTGGAGAAAGCTTGCCCGAAACAGCGGCTGTTGCTAAAACACTGGCGGCCTATAACGTTCAGGTTATTTTAGATTATGGTGTTGAAGGCAATGATTATACTGAAGCGGAGTTGGACCACGCCTGCGATGAATTTATAAAAGTAATTGAATACGCGGCTACGCAACCCAATATTCCGTTTATGAGTATTAAGGTTACCGGCATTGCTAATTTTGATTTATTAGAGAAATTAGATAAAAGTGTGGAAGCTAATGCCGGTTCTCTAATGAAGCGCTTTGTAAAAGCCACTGAAACCTTAACGGAAGCAGAAAAGGCAGCTTGGCAACGGGTGCAGGAACGCATGCAGCGCATTTGCCGTGCTGCTGCAGAAAAAAATATTGGTGTATTGATAGATGCAGAAGAAACGTGGATACAAGATCCCGTGGATGTGCTTACCATTTTAATGATGGAACAGTATAACAAAACAAAAGCGGTAGTGTATAATACCATACAGTTGTACCGGCACGATCGTTTACAGTTTTTAAAAGACTCTTTTGAAGCTGCAACACAGCGTGAATTTATTTTAGGTGCTAAACTGGTTCGCGGGGCGTATATGGAGAAGGAACGTAAACGTGCAGCCCAAATGAATTATAGCTCTCCTATACAGCCCGATAAAGAGAGCAGTGATAAAGATTATAATGAAGCAGTGGCGTTTTGTATAGCACATATAGATCGTATTGCAACTATTGTGGCGTCTCATAATGAATACAGTAATTTGTATGCCACACAACTGCTGCAGCAACAGGCATTGCCGTTAAATCATCCGCATATACATTTCTCACAACTATACGGCATGAGCGATAATATTACCTTTAACCTTGCCAAAGCAGGTTGCCCGGTAAGTAAGTATTTACCTTTTGGTCCTATTAAAGATGTGGTGCCTTATTTAATGCGCCGGGCGCAAGAAAATAGTGCTGTAGCCGGACAAACGGGCAGAGAGCTGGGTTTGATAAAAAAAGAAGTAGCCCGTAGAAATATATTAAAATAAAAGAGGCTGTCTCAAAAGAAAGAATTTTTTTTGAGACAGCCTCTTTAGCAAGAAAGAAGGTGCTTTTATTTGCCGGCAGCTTTTAACCGAATTAAAATACCAGCATCAAAAGTTGCAAACTTATCAGCTGGTTTGGTTTCAATAGAACTTCCAAAACCAGGTACGGTAATATTATCATTATCGCCACTGCCAAATAAAAAATTATACTGTGCTTGTGCAAACAATGCAAACAAACCGCCGGTTTTAATCATAAATCCAGCTTTTGGCGCAGCGCCAAAATAAGTCTTTTGGGTTTCCTGGTTGGCAATAACGGTATTGCCTGTTGTAAACTGGCTGAATACTTTGTTGAAATACAAGCCAGCGTCTGCACCCAGATAGGGTTGCACGGCATTGTCTTTACCAAAATAATATTCAAACATACCAGTTACCGGCACCACGGCATTACCGTAGCGATGCACGGTGCCACTGCCAATACTAACTTCCTGGTAGTTTTTAGGGAATGCTTTAACGGTAGCGCCAATTGCAATACGATCGGCCAACATAAATTTAGCCTGTACACCGCCGCCCCAAATTTTAGCATTTTCACCGGAAAGATAAGAAGCACTGGCTCCTAAAATAAATTGCGCTTTTGCACCGGCAACACAAAGAAGCGCTGCTACTGCGGTACTGAATAATCTTTTTTTCATGTGGATAGTTTTTAAATGTTTTAGTAACTTTTTGTGGGTGCAAAATAAATCATTTTTAAACGTAATTATTACCACTCTTGTATAAAAAAAGAGCTGCCTGGGGCTTAGTAAATAATTAAAAAAAAGTAAGCAAATTTTATATACAGGCCGCATACCTGCGGCACTGTCTTTAATTACTTTTTTTATTAATTGAAACAAAGGGGCAGCACTGCGCAAAATGCTGTTCAGCTGGGTGAGTTGTTTTTAAATGAAATTATTAAATCTAAGAGCGGCAATACCAATATTGTTAATTATCCAAGCTTGCTGGATAAAAAAATAAATCAATCCACATCTTGCCCACAACAAAGCCGCCCCATAAGCAGGGCGGCCTTGTTTTTAGTTATCTTGCAGCCATGCAACAATACCACCAATTATTACAACATATACTTGATAACGGGGTTCAAAAACACGATAGAACCGGTACCGGTACCATTAGTTGTTTTGGCTACCAGATGCGGTTTAACCTGCAAGAAGGCTTTCCGTTGGTAACCACCAAAAAAGTACATCTTAAAAGTATTGTACACGAGTTGTTGTGGTTTTTAAAGGGTGCAACCAATACACAATACCTTAAAGAAAACGGCGTATCTATCTGGGATGAATGGGCCGATGAAAAAGGTGACTTAGGTCCCGTTTATGGCAAGCAATGGCGCAGTTGGGCCGGTGCCAATGGTAAGGTAATTGATCAGGTAACAGATTTAATAGAACAAATAAAAAAAAATCCAGACAGTCGCCGCCTCATCATTAGCGCATGGAATGTGGCCGATTTACCCGATATGGCTTTAATGCCTTGCCATACAATCTTTCAATTTTATGTAGCCAACGGTAAACTAAGTTGCCAACTATACCAGCGCAGTGCCGATGTGTTTTTGGGCGTGCCCTTTAATATTGCCTCTTATGCTTTGTTAACTATGATGGTGGCACAGGTTTGTAACCTGGAGCTTGGAGATTTTGTACACACGTTTGGAGATGTGCATATTTACAACAATCATATAGAGCAGGTAAAATTGCAATTAAGCAGAACAACTTTTGCACTGCCGCAAATGAAGTTAAACCCGGCTGTAAAAGATATTTTTGAATTTCAGTTTGCCGATTTTACACTGGAAAATTACCAATGCCATCCGGGTATTAAAGCGCCGGTAGCAGTGTAAAAAAATAAAGTACCAGCATTGTTGTTTCAAGCAACACCGTTGCGTCGCAATCCGTTCATCGGCAGTGCCTGTAGCAGCAGGGTTTAAAAAATATAAATACTAAAATGCATGAAGATTTCTCTTGTAGCAGCCATTTCAGAAAACAATGCCATTGGTAAAAATAATCAGTTGCTCTGGCACCTGCCCAACGATTTAAAGTTTTTTAAAAACACCACTTGGGCCATGCCGGTTATTATGGGGCGTAAAACTTTTGAATCGGTAAATAACCAGGCACTCAATGGCAGAACCAATATAATAATTACCCGGCAACCACAAAATATACAAGCACCCCAAACTGTGTTGGTGGTGCCCAATTTAAATGAAGCTATAAAAACCGCAGCTGCCACTGATGCAAAAGAAGCATTTATAGTGGGCGGCGGACAAATTTATGAAGCAGCATTACCCATGGCCGATAAACTAATAATAACAAGAGTACATACACAAATAGCAGGCGATGTGTTTTTCCCCTCGTTT
>REAR01000128.1 GCA_004295245.1 Sphingobacteriales bacterium
TTTTCGCATTCTTTGGGGTTTTCAAGCGCCAGGTAAATATCTCCTGCAATTTGAAAACACTGGTCGTCTGCGTCTTCTCTTTCAATAAGCGGTTTGTAAATCTCCAACGCTTTATTGTAGTCGCCGGCAAAGTAGTAATTAAGGCCAAGGTCTTTTGCAATATCTAGGTTTTTGCTATCGAGTTTTACAGCACGGTTTAATACCAGTATGGCGTTGTTGTAATCTTTTTGCAGCATAAACTGCCGGGCAGTTTCATGCAGTTGCTTTGCATCCTGCGCAGCAGCAGTAAACGATAAAGAAATAAAGCAGATTAATAAAAAGCGTTTGCCCATAAAATAAAGATACGGCTAAAAGAAATGTGATGATAGCATGCGCTATGTGTGTTGATTTCCTTTAACAACCGCCGTAGGGCTTGCCCGTCCGATCAGGCGGCCGTCCGATCAGGCGGGGCTAAAAGCCGCCGACGGGGTTGCTACAAGTATTTTAAAGCGAAAAAATTATGCTTCTTCAGCTTCGTCGTAAATTAAATGCGTCAGCAGGCCGTCACGCAATTTAGGTTCAAACCAGGTGCTTTTGGGCGGCATAACATTGCCGCTGTCGGCAATATCAAACAACTGCTGAATGGTTACCGGATGTAAACTAAAAGCAATGGCCATTTCGCCGCTGTCAACTCTTTTTTCCAGTTCGCCCAGGCCACGAATGCCGCCAACAAAATCAATGCGCTTATCGGTACGCTGGTCGGTAATATTAAAAATGGGTGCTAAAATGTTGTCAGATAAAATGGTAACATCTAACACACCAATGGGGTCGGTGGTGTAAGTACCCTGTTTGGCAGTAAGTGTGTACCACTGTTTGTTTATGTACATACCAAACTCATGCAAAGCAGCAGGTGCAACGGCTTTTGATGCAGGCTGCACATCAAATTTTTCTTTAACAGCTGCAAGTAATTGTTCTGCCGTGTGGCCGTTTAAATCTTTTACCACACGGTTGTAATCCATTATATACAATTGATTACTGGGAAACAGCGTAGTTAAAAAAATATCTGCGCCTGCTGGCGAATTTTCTCCGCCAAGTGCGGCCCTTACTTTTGCTGCAGAGGCGGCACGGTGGTGGCCATCGGCAATATAAGTGGCGGGTACTTCAGTTTTAAAAAGCTCGGTTATTTTGGTAATGGTATCGTTGTCGTTTACAATCCAAATGGTATGCTGTATACTATCGTCTGCAATAAAATCATACACGGGGCTGCGGTCTGCCTTCCAGTTATTAATTACAGCATCAATTGCTGCTACATTTTTATACGCTAAAAAAACGTTACCTGTTTGTGCCCCAGTTGTTTTAATATGATTAATGCGGTCGTTTTCTTTTTCGGGTCTTGTAAACTCATGCTTTTTTATCAAATCATTTTCGTAATCATTTACACTGCTGCCGCATACCAAACCTGTTTGGCTTTTGCCATTCATTATAAGCTGATAAATGTAATAACATGGTTTACTTTCTCTAAACAATACTTTACGGCTTACAAAAGCAGTTAAATTTTCTTTAGCAGCATCATATACTTTTTGTGAGTGTATGTCAACCTCTTCGGGTAAACTAATTTCGCTTTTTGTAATGTGTAAAAATGAGTGTGGGTTGCCCTGAGCTTCTGTTTTTGCTTCTTTACTGTTCAACACATCGTAAGGACGGCTTGCCACTTGCTTTGCATGGGTGGCTTCGGGGCGTAGGGCTTTAAATGGCGCTAATGTTATCATGGTGATTACTTAATTAGGGAAGGAAAAATTTAAAAATATTATTGATTGTTTTTTGCGAAGTCCTGCATGGCATTTACCAAAACCTGCACGCTGCTTAATGGCAATGCGTTATACAGCGATGCCCTAAAACCACCCACCAAACGGTGGCCTTTAATACCCACAATGCCATTTTGTTTGGTAAACGTTAAAAAGGCTTCTTCCAAATCGGGGTTGTGCATTACAAAGCACACATTCATTTTGCTTCTGTCTTCAGGTACCACGGTTGCTTTAAATAGTGAATTGTCATCAATTTCTTTATATAGTAGTGCTGCTTTTTCATCATTAAGTTTTTCTATTGCTGCCACACCGCCCTGTTCTTTTAACCAACGCAGCGTAAGCATACAAACATATACTGCAAACACCGGCGGGGTATTCAACATACTGCCTTCTTTTATATGGTTGCGGTAATCCATTATTGTAGCGATAGTGCGTTTTACTTTTCCCAAAATATTTTTGTTAACCACCACCACATTTACACCGGCGGCACCAATATTTTTTTGTGCCCCTGCATATATTAATCCAAACTGATTAAAGTCTAACTGGCGGCTTAAAATATCACTACTCATATCTGCCACCATTACATTACTGGTAACAGGTATTTTTTGCCATTGGCTGCCGTAAATAGTATTGTTGGTGGTTATGTGAAAATACTTAGCATCATTCGGTACCGCAAAATCTTTTGGTATAGCGGTATAATTATTTTCTTTACCGCTGCATACAACTTCGGGCTTGCCATACAATTTGGCTTCTTTAATGGCTTTGCTGCTCCACACGCCAGTATCCGCATATGCGGCAGTATCTTTTTCATCCAGCAAATTCATGGGTACCTGCATAAATTGTGTGCTGGCACCGCCGTGTAAAAACATCACTTCGTGGTCGCTGTCAAGTTGCATCAACTCTTTTAATAAAGCCTGTGCTTCATCCATTACAGCCTGAAAAGTTGGAGTGCGGTGGCCTAGTTCTAAAATTGATAGGCCGGTGTTATTATAATTAAGCACTGCCTGTGCCGCCTGTTCAAAAACTGTTTGGGGTAAAATAGAAGGCCCGCCGTTAAAATTATGTACCACTGTTATGCGTCTTGGTTAAAATAAAATGAGCTGCAAAAATAACAAATGGAGCAGGAAGATAAATTTAAAAGATTACGAAAACTGAAGTATAATAATGGCAAATAATTAGAATCTGTTTAAGCAGCTTTATCAGGGTACAGGCATTTCTTCTTCCTTACCCAGCATTTTGCCACCGGCTTTCCATTTTGTGTTTAATTCTTCAAATTCTTTCAGGTCTGCTTCGCTAAATTTTTGGTTAACTAAACTTTTTAAATCGGGCTGGCCTGCATTTACCCATGCGGTGTACCAAAAGCTGGCAATGGCATAAATGCTTTGCCTCATGCGGCGCTCAATCATACCATCTAATTTTTTATTAAAAGCAATAGTAAAGGCGCTTGAATATTGCCTTACTGTTTTACCATTCCTGTCTTCAAAGGAGTATTTTTTATCATCACCAAACTGTTGTGTTAACTGTTTTTCAAATAATAAAACACTATCGCTGGCTTTGGCACTTTCCAGCACACGTTTCCAAATAAAGTCGCCGGGGTTTTTAATAAAATCTGCTTTGCCAATAAAAAAATCAAACTCTTTTTCTGCTAATAATTCCGGCACCCGGCTTTCCCAAAAACCATGTATGCCTTTTTGATTACTGTAT
>REAR01000186.1 GCA_004295245.1 Sphingobacteriales bacterium
TTTTACAGTAAGCTGATATACGTAATGCCGTTGAAGGGTGCGACGCAACAATGTTGAATGCGGATACTGCAGCTGGCTACAAAAAATTACTGCTTTACTACTCTGAGGTTTGTTTTATTAGTACCATCTGTAAACTGTATGGTATACACCCCTTTTGCCATTAAAGCCATTTTTGTAAACTGCAGGGTGTATAACTGATCTTGCTGCACGGTGGTATTAATGGTTTCAATGACTTTGCCATTCATATCGGTTAAACGCAAGGTGGCATTACCACTTGCGGGTGCATGTAATAATATGCTGAGGGTTTCTTTAAAAGGAACCGGGTAGGCTTTAATGTATTGTTTGTTTAATACCTGCAGATAATTGCGGCGTACTCTTTCTGCCTGCAACAGTTCATATGCAATACGCATGTTGGGTATTCCATATCCAAAACGATCATCGGGTATGCTGTATTTATGACTACTTTTTTGTACGGCATTAATAATTTCCATATTATTAAACTCAGGAAAGGCCTGCCATAAACAGGCAATTAATCCGCACATATTAGGGTTAGAAAACGAAGTGCCGTTTAAGCCAACGGGGTAACCAGCATTCCACGCCACTATAGTGCCACGCCCTACAGAAACTACATTGGGTTTAGTTTTGCCAGCACCATTGGGCCCCCAGCTGCTGAAAGAAGCAATAGTGCCATCGTAATTAATGGCGCCAACAGTTAATACACTATCAGCATCGGCCGGACAGGCAACAAACTTTAAATCGTTGGTATTGCCACCGCTGTTGCCGGCACTGTTACAAACCAGTATTCCTTTTTTAGCTGCTATATCTGCACCGCGTGTAATAATGGAAGTATTACCATTACGCTGAGCATAAGTGTGGTTGAAAGAAGGATCATCAAAATCGCTGTAACCAAGCGAAGACGAAATCATATCTGCACCGGCGCTGTCTGCAAACTCTGCAGCTACCACCCAGTATTGTTCTTCCACTGGGTATTCAGTAGCGGCATCTTCTGTGCGCAACAGCCAGTAATTGGCTTTGGGGGAAGCGCCTACTAAAGCGCCGGGTGTGTTTGATGCCATAACAGAAAAGCACCACATGCCGTGCGGATGATCCATATTTACATCGGCTTCATTGGCTACATAATCCCACTCTCCTAAAATTTGTCCCTTCATGCGAACACTGTCTAATGCCGGGTTTGTTTTATAATCTCTGAAGCCGGCATCTAACACGGCAATGGTAATGCCCTGTCCCTGGTATCCGAGGTTGTGTAGAAACTCGCCTTCGTGAATATGTATTTGTGCATACATGCTTCCATAATCAATAATATCGTCTCCTTGTATGCCGGTGGCCCCATTGGTTTGTAAAACCGGTGTGGGGTTATAACCGTTGAATTTATTGAGTAATACCGGTGGTGGAACGGGGTTTATTTGCGTGGCAATAGCCTGTGTGCTTTTAACAAAAGAAAATGAGTTAATGGTGGTAAGTGCTGCAGCATCGGTAGTGCGAATACAAATCTGGTTTAACCATTTGCTATTGTTTACTACAGTAACATTGGGCACTTTGCTAATGCTATCCAGGTATATTTTTGAAAGCGGTAAATCAGCAGAGTCTATAGCAATATCGTATTTAATTCTGCGGTTAATAGCTTTGGCAGAAAGAAATGTGGCAGGTGCATTAAGTGTGTGTGGTGTACCTTTTTTATCGGTTAATTGAATGATGTAACGGCTATATTGCGCAGTAACTGTTTGTGCAAATAGCAATACCAATAAAAAGAAGCAGCATTTTTTCATAAACACATTTTATAACATAACCGCTAATTAATAGTTTAGTTATGTTCCAGCATTCTTAACTTAATGGCAAAGCCTTCTTTGTAACCAATAGGAAATGTACTGTTGCGAGGTTGAAATACCCAATGCGCAAATTCTTTATAAATTAAACCAATGTTTTTTGCATATACTTCTTTAGAAATATTAGTTTCACTGTATGCATCTGGGTTGTTAGGTGTGCCCAGTATTTCATCTCTTTGGTTAACCGTAATTGTGTTAGGCACCGTTGTGCTAAAAACCACAAAAGGGCTTGTATGGTTTTCATACAGGTAAGTCCAATCGTCTAAATACCGCACTTCAGAATTAGTAGAGTAGGTATCAATATGAGTATTTCCCTTCCAGTTAAAACCATCACGAACGGGTAGTTTTAGTTTTTGAAAACGAAGATTGTTTTCAATTACCTCTACTGTTTCGCGGGTGGGGGTAATCATATAAGTTAAGTTAGGTACCCATGCAGTGGTGCCTGCAGAATCTCTCAAATACCGGATTACTCTCCAGCTGGCACGGCCAAGATTGTCGCTTATGGAACCATCAATAACATCTTTTGCCTGATAGCGTCTGGTAACGGTTGTAGTATCGGTTAACGGAACCCGAACTGTAGAGTCTAATTGATAAATTATATACTTGCCCGTAGCCAATTGCAGGTATTCAGCAAGTTCTTCGCTGGCAAATACATCATCTTTCGTGCTGCAATGGGTAGCTGTTATACCAATTGCAAGAAGCGTAATAAAGGGTAATAATCTTTTTTTCATATAAACCAGTTAGTTAACCGGATAAGTTTTAAGACAAATTGTACCAACATTTTGTTGCACAATAAAAAAGCCGGGTACTATATTTCCCGGCTTTAAAAACGTGCAGCTTTTTTATTTATTGCCTGATTATCAGTTTATAACTGGTCGTTGAATAATGCCTCCACCTATAACATCTTCACCCTCATAGAATACGGCACTTTGCCCCGGCGCCACACCTTTAGCATCTTCATAAAAGCGAACCCTTACACCATTCTCATGGTTATAAAGATTGCTGAGGGTGCCCTTGTCTTTATATCTTATTTTGGTGGTGGCTTCTATGCCCTCACTAATGCCGTCGTACTTAATCCAGTTTATTTTAGTAACCACCATTTCTTGTTGGTTCAGGTCCTCTTCATCGCCTAAAACAACAGTATTAGTTTCTGGTATAATGCGTGTAACATATACCGGTTTGCCAAAAGTTATATCTAATCCCTTACGTTGCCCAATGGTGTAAAATGGGTAGCCTTTGTGCTTGCCAAGAACCTTCCCTGCGCTATCAATAAAATTACCACCGGCTACAGATTGCTCCAAACTGGGTACTTTAGTTTTTAAAAACCCCCTATAGTCATTATCAGGCACAAAACAAATCTCGTAGCTCTCACTTTTCTTAGCCAGTTCAGGGTAGCCATAGTCCAGCGCCATTTGGCGTATTGCTGTTTTTCTGTAAGGGCCTAAAGGCAATAAGGTACGGCTCAACAAATCTTGTTGAAGCCCCCAAAGCACATAACTCTGATCTTTTAAATCGTCAACAGCCTTACTTACATAAAACCTGTTGTTACTGTGCTGGTTTATTTTGGCATAATGCCCCGTAGCAATAAATTCACAATCAAGTGCATCGGCCCGCTTTAATAAGGCCCTCCATTTAATGTGCGTGTTACACATAACACAAGGGTTAGGGGTGCGGCCCGCCAGGTATTCTTCCACAAAATTTTCAATAACAAAATCGCCAAACTCTTCTCTGATGTCTAAAATAAAATGCGGAAACCCATGCTGCACCGCAGCCATACGGGCATCATTAAAACTATCCAGATTGCAGCACCCAGTTTCTTTTTTGCTGGCACCACTAGTGGCATAATCCCAGGTTTTCATGGTAATGCCCACCACTTCGTAGCCTTGGTCGTGCAACATAAGGGCCGTAACAGTACTATCAATACCGCCGCTCATTGCCACCAAAACTTTTCCTTTACGGCTCATAAAATAAAAATTAGAACCGCAAATATACAATCAAAGTTTGGGCAGGTAAAATGTTGTAAAAGCTGGGGTAAGCAAACAATGGTATTGCTATTGGGCTTCGGTTGTGTCACTCACTTGTACGGCAGGTCTTTACGCAGCCAAAGCAAATGGGTTGTGGGGCAAATCTCAGCGCAATTTTATTGGTTAATAATGAGTTAGTAAGCCCAATTCTATAGCGTATTACTATATGGTATAGCTTATTAATTACCACTTTGTGGTATTGGGGGCAACCTAAAAACCCCCAATTTTGCAATATGATAATTACTGTTTGTATTGTAGATGATAATAAAGACATACGTTCTGCATTAGAGCAGATTGTAGCCATGTCTGATAGTTATAAACTATTGGGCAGTTTTAATAGTGCCGAAGAAGCTATTGAAGGCATACCAGGGTTACAACCCAATGTAGTATTAATGGATATAAACATGGGGGGTATGAATGGTATTGAGTGCGTAAGAAGATTAAAGCCTTTGTACCCAGATATTTTATATATGATGTGTACCGTGTATGAAGAAGATGAAAAGATTTTTGAAGCATTAGCTGCCGGTGCCAGTGGTTATATTTTAAAGAAAACCCCACCCGCCCGTTTATTAGATGCTATTAAAGAATTAAATGAAGGCGGTGCCCCCATGAGTAGCCAGATTGCACGCAAAGTAGTGGCTGCTTTTCAACAAAAGCAATTGGTTGCCGGAGGTATTTCTGCTGCGCATGATGATGATTCTTTAGATGTACTAAGCAACCGCGAGAAAGAAATTTTAGAATATTTATCTAAGGGATTACTGTATAAAGAAATTGCAGCTAGCCTTTTTATAAGTCCGGAGACAGTGCGTAAGCATGTATATCATATTTATGAGAAGTTACATGTGAACAATAGAGTGGAGGCTGTAAATAAATATTTTGGCAGATAACTGCGGTGGTTGGGTAGTATACCCGGATAGTAGGGTATAAAATACTACTAATGTGGTATAGTTCTATAAACCGGCTCAACCTACTTTTACATTGCGAATGGGATGCAACATAAACTGAATACACATTGATCATTAAACCATACCTATTTGCAACCTCAAAGTTGTAAATGATCTATCTGCCAAATGCATCCGGAAAGTTTTAGCCAGAAAAAAAGTATTCAAGGCAAGCAAATCAACAAAAAAGCGCTTCACAAAATGTAGCGCTTTTTTGTTGCTGATAATTGCTATGCTGTTAAAGAGTGCGACGCAACAATTGCCGCCATGAAAATATACAGCTGGTAACATAATTTTTACCATTTTACTTCCAGCCGGTTATCTTTTCGCTCAACATCTGCAAGGCGCAGGGTGGGGTCTATTTCTACAATGCTGATGTCTGTTAATTTTCTGGTAGTTTCTATAATGTATGTGGTATGTGTCCATTTCCAGGGTTCATAATCGGTGCGGGGGGTATTATTTTCTATTGGCTTTTTACCAAACATTAAATACATGGGTATATAATGCAATTCTTTGCTGCCGTCTTTAAATGTTAACTGCACATCTATAGGCATGGGCATGCGGCCTTTGTTGGATAAACGTATTTTTGTTTTATCACCATCGGTCCACACACTATCAATGCCATAGTTAATAGTTTTGTTAGTGTTTACAAAAAAGGTACGATACCAATCCAGTTGCATGCCGCTTATATCTTCTGCCACACGTATTATATCTGCCGGGTTAGGATGTTTAAATTTCCAACGGTTAAAATATGCTAATAAAATTTTATCTCGTATAGGTGCGCCTACTATATACCCCAATTGTTCCATAAACACTTCTCCTTTGGTATAGGCATTGGTGCTGTAAGCATAATTGGTGTTGTATTGGTCTGCATGTGTGGTAAGCGGTTCATCAAAGCCACTTTTGGTTAGTGCTATATAGGCATCGTAGGCACCTTTATGGGGAAATTGCATTGAGTCTCCTTCCAAAAAATTAGTGATTCTGGATTCTGCATAGCTGGTAAAACCTTCATCCATCCAACTGTGTAAACTTTCATTGGTACCCAGCATCATTTGGTACCAGCTGTGCATCCACTCGTGTATGGTTACACCTTCACCAGCGCCTTTTAATAAAGTAGCCATTGGGTATTCCATACCACCATCCCCGCCTTGTATAAAGGAGTATTGTTTATAAGGATACTTACCAAAGGTTTTGTCTATAAAAGGCAATGCTTTTGCAGCAAGGTCTAAAACAGTTTCCCATTCGGCTTTATAATTTGCAATAAAATTTTCTGCACTGCCATAATTTCTTTTGCCCCTTTCACTCATGGCGTTGTATTGTTTTCTTAAACTATCGGGCACCAGTTTGTAAAACGCATGTAATACCAATCCGTCTCTAACGGTTTTGCTAAGGTGCTTGTATTCGGGGTCGGCAGCCCAAACAAAATCGTGTACATTAGGTGCCACAAAATGCCAGGTTAATAAGTTGCCAGCGGGTTGTGTTACTTTAGCGCCTTTAGCTTCATAACCATAACCAATTTGATTGGGGTTTTGCAGGTAACCGGTACCGCCAATTACATATTTTTTATCTATTGTAATCTTTACCTCATAATCGCCCCAAACACCATAAAATTCACGGGCTATGTATGGGGTGGGGTGCCAGCCTTCATAATCATACTCGCATAATTTGGGGTACCATTGGCTCATGCTAAAACGAACGCCCTCTGCATTATCGCGGCCACTTCTTCTTACCTGTAAGGGTACTTGTGCTTCAAACTCTAATTCTAAGTTTACTTTACTATTGGGTAAAATGGGCTTAGTTAGTTGCACTTCTAAAATAGTTTCATGCTCTTTTATAGTTTGTGCAACACCATTTAGTTTTACCCATTTTACTTTCTGGTACCCAATTTCGTTGGGTTGTAGTTTTTGTATGCGGTCTCTTACACGGCCATCCCAGTCGGGGCGGTTATAAACTGAGGTTTGGCCTAATACACGGCTGCGGGCATCCATCATGCTGTTGGGCTGAAACGCATTCCAATACAAATGGTAGAAGATTCTCTTCAATGTATCTGGAGCGTTATTGGTGTATTCTATTTGCTGCTTACCGCTCAGCTGATTTTTTTCGGCAAACACACTAATATCCATTTTATATTTAACCTGTTGTTGCCAGCGGTTAGGCTGTGCTTGTAATAGAACTGCCCATAGGCAGCCACCAATTAGTAGTACCGTATTTCTCATATATTTATGCTGTTTAAGATGCGTAAATTTCAATAAAAAAAGCCATGCAAAAAACTAAAATGATAAATGGTTACCCATTTAAGCAGTATACCAAAGAAAGTTTTACTGCAGCTGTGATGGATGAAAGAGCTGCTGATTTTTATAACTGGATGAACGAACGCCGTACCTGCCGCGATTTTTCTGATAAACCCATACCCAAAACAGTTATTGAAGCTATTTTAAAAGCGGCCGGCACTGCGCCAAGTGGTGCACATAAACAACCATGGACTTTTTGTGTGGTTAGTAATACGCAACTAAAACAACAAATAAGAGCTGCTGCTGAAAAGGAGGAATATGAAAGCTATACCAACCGAATGACAGATGAATGGTTAAAAGACTTAAAACCTATTGGCACAGACTGGGAAAAGCCATTTTTAGAAACAGCTCCTTATCTTATTGTGGTGTTTAAAAGAAGTTATGAATTTAAAGCCAACGGGTATAAGCATCAAAATTATTATGTAACAGAAAGTGTTGGCTTGGCTTGTGGATTTTTATTAACGGCCATTCATAATGCAGGTCTGGTTGCGTTAACGCATACCCCTTCACCTATGAATTTTTTATGCAAATTGCTTAACCGCCCAGAAAATGAAAAACCTTTTTTATTAATACCTGTTGGTTACCCTGCAAACGAATGCTGGGTGCCCGATTTACAGCGTAAACATTTAGAAGAAATAGCCGTATTTTTTGAGTAATAACTTATCCTCCTTTTTCTATGTTTCTTAAAATCCAAGCAATGGCTTTTTTAACATAGTATTCCTGATCGTTTTTTAAAGCTGTAACCAACTGCATAATTTGGGCATGGTATTGTTTATCTCTGGTATACCATTCTACCACCACCAACGATAGGCGGCGTTGCCAGAAGTTGTCAGCAGCATTAAGTTTTTTTGCTAATTTAAAAATAGCAGCCACTTGTGTTTTAACAAGTGGTTTTAAGCTTTGCATGCCCAGCGCATCGCAAACAGCCCAATTAGTAATAGTAGCACTCATCCATTCAAATAAATGTAACGATTGTGATGCATCTTGCTTTGCTATTTTACCTAAAATTTTTGCGGCCAAAATTTTTTCTTCAATATAATTTCCTTGCCATAATGCTTTTACCAGTTCAAACCCACCACTCTTGTATGTGCCGGCCATTTTGTTTAGCACAGGCATTGCCACGCCATAACCCTTCTCTAACCCCGGTATAAATTTTTGATGCGATGCCAGTGTGCTTGCAGCAGCATGTGTTTTAAGTTCTTTCTGTATTGCTTTTAGCATAATAAAATTTAGTACTCAATTTAATTTTTTTTTGGTTGCTAGCAGCGGTTGCCTATTGAGCTGTTGTTGCGTCGCACACTTGTGCGGTAAGTCCATAAGTCGGCAAAACCGAAAGTGTGAAAATATTTTGCAATTTAAGTAAGCATTTTCCGGGCTTTCCTGGTTGCAGATTGATATTCTTTTGTACAAGTGTGCGACGCAACGATGCTGAGTAGCAAAAAAATGCCGGGTATAAAAATACCCGGCCTAAACGTATGCTGCTGTGAACTATGAGAGAACGGTTACTCCACCACTTCTAAAATATAAAAATGGTAGGGCGGAATAATAAGGTATTCATGATCGGCACCTACATTAAAGAAGGTGTTTGTCCAACAATCATATAGCTTGCTGGCCGGTGTTGTGTTTTCTTTAAAGGCGTACCAGGTAAGGTATGCCGGCTCATGAGAAAAGTTGAAAGCGCAATAAATTTTTTGTGTGGCGGTGCTTCTTAAATACATAGCCACATGTGTATTGTGTGGCGTAGCCCATTGCAGGTTTTTGTGGTCTGCAATAGCAGGTAATTTTTTTCTTAATTTAATTAATTGTTGAGTGGCGTTAAATACGCGGTGCTCAATGGTATTTTTTATTTGGGTGCGTTCATTTTTTTTCCAGTCAATAACGGGTCGGTGCATCCAACGGTTATCATAGCTTTTGCCATTGTCGTTTAAATAAGAGTAATCGTTGGTGTATGCGGCCTCATCTCCATAAAACAACATGGGTATGCCGCCCAGAAAAAAACTGTGCGCCTGCATTAATATTATTTTATTTATGGATACTTCAATATCGGCAGCATTGTTTTCTTCCAGGGCTTTTTCTAATCCGCATAAAGAAGCCAGTGAACCGCTAATGCGGGCATCTTGTGTTTTAGGGTTTACAGAAAATAAGGCGCCTCTTGCAGGCGAAAGTGCATGCGTGCCACTATAAAATTCTTTTAAATATTTGCGATGTTCGTAAGCATTGTAACCTGCCTGCTGTATCATATAATCATCATAAGCCAAACCAATATCATCATGGCAGCGGGTATAAGTTAACCAGGTGGTGCCGTATGGCTTTTGCAATAAAATAGGTTGTGCTGCCAGCATTACTTTAGTATCACCGGTGGCTAACGCATCCCATTGCAGGGCCATATGTGTGGCATTGTACGCCACATCACATTCGTTGGCAATACGGTTGCCCGAGCCAAAGTATTTTATAATGGCAGCGGGGGCTACAATTGCTTCGCCTAATAATGCCATGCCGGGTGTAGCGGTTTGTACACAGTGTTTAATTATTTGCAATAGGGTATGTGCTTGTGGCAGGTTTTGACAACTGGTGCCCAACTGTTTCCAAATAAAAGCCGGGGCGTCTATCCGTAACACATCCACACCAAGGTTGGCATAAAAGAAAACAGTATCCATCATGGCAACCAAAACTGCAGGGTTGGTATAATTTAAATCCCACTGGTAGTTATGAAACACGGTCATCACCCATTTATTCAATTCCTCTACATACGTAAACGAACCCGGCGCACTCTCCGGAAAAACTTCTGGCATGCGTTGCTCAAATTGATTGGGCAGATCCCGGTTATCGTAGAAATAAAAATAATCCTGATATTCTTTATTGCCTTGTCTGGCTTTTAAAGCCCACTCGTGTTGGTGAGAAGTGTGGTTTAAAACAATATCCAACATCAGGTACATATTGCGCTGCTGCATAGATTGCTGCAATTGCTGTAAATCTTGCACCGTACCAAAACGGGTAGCTACTTTTCTAAAATCTGATACAGCATAACCACCATCACTTTCACCTTCCGGGCTTTCAAATATGGGCATCAGGTGTAAAAAGTTAACGCCCAAATCTTGCAGGTAACTAAGTTTAGAAGGCATGCTCTTTAAATTACCAGCAAAACGATCTACATACAGGCTCATGCCGGTAATTTCATTACTTAAAAACCAGCCGTCTTTTTTTTCTTTCTCACTGTCGCGTTGTTTTAAAGCTGCAGGTCTTTGAGTGTATGCATTTATAATTACCTGTAATAGTTTTTCAAAACAGGCTGTAGCATTGGGGTGCTGATCATACAACTGCAAAAAGCGTTCATAAATGCCCGCAATATTAGCTTCAAAACGTGCATAAAGCAATGCATCTTTGTTTTCTGCGCATAGCTTGTTTTTTTCAAACAGGTTTTTTAATTGTATGTGGCGGTCGTACGTAAACATGCGCAAATAAAATTTTTCTGATAAGGTTATGGTTATTTAAAGATATCGTTGCTTAAATGTTTAAAAGCTTCCATGGCACCCAGGTACTCACAGGTTCTGGCGCCTGCTTTATTCGCATTTACCACCATGGCCTGCCACTCAGCGGCTTCAATACTGGTTAAACTGTTTTTAGGTTTTTTACCAAGCTGGTATAGCACGGCACCTACAAATGCATCGCCGGCACCAGTGGTATCAACCGGTGTAACTGCAATACTATCAATAATGGTAGTGGTATTATTAATGCGCAGCAAAGTACCTTCTTTGCCCAATGTAATGGCAAATACGGCATCACTTTCCTGCTGTAAAATAGTAGTTGCTGCTTCCAATTTTTGTGTGCCGGTAAGCAACATGGCTTCTTCATCGCTTACTTTATAGAAGTTACATTGCTTTATAAACTGCCAGGATTGTTGTTTAAAATTTTCAATATTTTTTTGAAATAAAAGGTGCCGGTAGTTGGGATCGAAACTTACAAAGATGCCATTGGTGATACAACGGTTTAATAAACTGATATAGGCCTGTTGTAAAGGGCCTGGCAAAAAAGCGGTTGCAGAACCAAAATGCACTACGGCAACTTCTTCTAAAGGTATGGCTGCAATCTCCGCAGCACTTAACTGCCCATCGGCACCACGGTTAAAATAAAAATCACGTTCGCCATTTTGCAGTAGTGATACAAATGCAAAAGTGGTAAAATAGTTTTCATCCTGCAGCATGTAACTGGTATCTACTTTAAATGCTTTCATAGTTTGCACAAGGTGATTGCCAAAAGGATCTACACCCACCTTTGCAGCCAGTTGTGCATGCCCGCCCAGTGCAGCAATAGCTGCTGCCACATTGGTTGGTGCACCACCAGGTTTTTTTAAAAAATTATTGCCATCAGATAATGAGCTGCCCTTATCGGTACAAATCATATCTATCAGCGCTTCTCCAATGCAAAGTATTTTGTTCATAGTTTTTTTATTGAAGTCAGCAGTTATACGTTCTTCAGCATTCTTGCGTCGCACCCTTCATCGGCAACGCATTGTTCAACTTTTCTGTTTCGGCTTTGCACTACTGTAAAAGTGTGCGACGCAACAATGTTTAATTGATGCACTGCCGCTGGTAACCCACTAATGTCCTCCGCCCATTTGCACCGGCGTATCTGCAGCCGGTTTAGCACTCTTTATTAAAAGGGTGGCAAGTGCGGCTATTAATAGTAGCACACCCGCAAAGCCAATAGCTTTACCGGGATCGTTATTAAGAAAATGTTTTAGTATATATCCAAAGCTCAGGTTTTGTAAAATCATGGGTATTACAATCATCATGTTAATAATGCCCATATAAACACCGTATCTTTCTTTGGGTATTTTTGAAACCACCATCAGATAAGGAATACCCATCATGCTGGCCCAGCCAATACCAAAACCTGTTATTGCCGGAAAGAGTAAATATTTGTTTTCTATGAATGGAAAAATTATAAAACCAATGCCGGCTAAAACAAGGCAGGCAAAATGAACCAGTTTAGGCGAATATTTTTTTGCAAACCATACCAGCCCGAAAGCGCAAAGAAAAGTTACAATATTATACCAGCCATTTACCAGGCCGGTCCAACTAACGGCTTCTTCATACAACTTAGGGTTTTGTGCCGGTGTTGTTTTCCACACAGAGAGTGCAATACTTTTAGATGAGTTTTGCCAGTAGCAGAACAGTGCATACCACTGAAATAAATATACCAGCGCTAGTTGCCACATTACTTTGGGCATATCTTTAATGGCATGTGCAATTTCTATGAAAGGAGAGAAAATGTTGAGGGGAGTTGCTCTTATCTTTTTTAGTTCTTCTTCGGTTGGAGGAATTTCTGGCGTTGTTTTAATACTCCACCAAATGGAGCCGAGTGAACAAACTGCGCCAAGGAAAAATGAAGCATATACCCAGTTAGATAATTTTCCGGTTACGCCTAAAAATATCATAGGGAAAATATAGAGCGATACATTTGCCAGTGTTTGCCCCAGCCCGGTAAAAAAGCTTTGTGCCTGAAAGCCGGTTGGTTGTTGTGAGGGATTTAATTTATCTGCAATAAAGGCACGATACGGTTCCATGGCTGTATTGTTACCAGCATCTAAAATCCATAATAAGCCTGCGGCCATCCATAGCGAGCTGCTGAAAGGATAAAATAAAAGTGCGATGCTGCATAGTAGTGCACCAACAAAGAAATAGGGTTTTCTGCGACCAAATTTTGGATGCCATGTTTTATCACTCATTGCTCCAATTATTGGCTGCACCAGTAAACCCGTCATTGGGCCTGCCAGGTTTAGTAGCGGAATTTGGTCTGGGCTGGCGCCTAACATATCATAGATAGGGTTGACAGCGCTTTGTTGTAAACCAAAACTATACTGAATGCCAAAGAAGCCAACATTCATATTAATGATTTGCCAGAAACTGAGATTGGGTTTAGCAAAATTCATAAGCAGGCAATTAGAGGGTTTACAATAAGCAACGTGGGTTTAATGCGAAATTTGCCGCAAACGATTGCAAGTTTTTTTGTTACACCTGTGGTAGAAAAATTATTTTTTAGGAGTGCTGAGATCTTGCACGGTCTTGCTTTCCAGAATTTTGAGATTGGCATCCCTTACCTTAATCATCATGTCGTGCAAGCCACAATGGGTTTCATCGCAATGCTTGCAGCGTTCATAGAAATACAGGCTTACGCAAGGCAGCATGGCAATGGGCCCATCCAGGTGCCGTATTACAAACGCCAGTGATACTTCTTTGGGATTTTGCTTAAAAAAATAGCCGCCGCCTTTTCCTTTTTTGCTATCTAATACGCCCAGCTTCTTTAGTTGCAATAAGATGTTTTCTAAAAATTTAAGAGGAATTTTTTTCTTTTTGGCAATTTCTGCAATCAATACGGGCTGGTCGTCTTTTTTTTCAGCTATATACATTAATGCTTTAAAAGCGTATTGCGTTTTTTTTGATAGCATGATTGTTTTTGTTTCTACTGTATAAGCCTGTGCTCGTATGCATATTTAATGAGGCCTATGGCAGAATTGGTTTTAGTTTTTCTGAAAATGTTTTTCCGATGCGTTTCTACGGTTCTTTCGCTAATAAATAAACGGTCTGCAATTTGCTTATTATTAAACTCTTTTTCTATCAGCTGTATAATTTCAACTTCTCTGCGGGTTAAATGAGTGTCTTCATTTTCTTTTTTTACACTGCTGTCTTTTATCATTTCGGCTAATACTTCTTCGCTAAAATAAATGCCGCCGCTTGCTATTTTTTCGAGGGCAGTAAGAAACTCCTGTTTACCAATATTTTTTAACACATAGCCCGCTATATCTGCATCGTTTATCATTTCATTTACCAACTCTCCTTGTCCGCTCATAGATAAAGCCAGAATACGTATCTCTGGAAATTGTTTTCTAACCTCTTTTGCAAGCTGATTACCGGTCATTTCGGGCATCATAATATCGGTGAGCAAAAGGTCTACATCATTTTGCTTTAGCAACTGCAGCATTTTTTTGGGCTCAGTAGCTTGCAGTACCACTTTAAAACGATCATGCCCCTCCATCATAGAAAGTAAACCATCAATAACAATTTGATGGTCGTCTACTATAGCAATACGAACCTTATCCTTTATCATGCCGGTTTATTGGTGTTCTACGCTACTAATATATTGAGAATTTGTGTACCCTGCGGGCAAGTTAATAATTAAATATGAATGCTCACCACGGTGCCCTGTCCTGTTGTGCTGTCAAACTCCACGCTTCCTTTGAGGTATTCTACCCGGGTTTGTATGTTTTTTAGTCC
>REAR01000187.1 GCA_004295245.1 Sphingobacteriales bacterium
TACTTTTTTATTGCAGCTTATGCATACAGTTCTTCTTTCAATGCTTTTACACGTTCATCTGTCAGGTATTCATCAAAAGTGCACAAGCGGTCTATAATACCTTTAGGTGTTAATTCTATTATTCTGTTGGCAACGGTTTGCATAAAAGTATGATCGTGGCTGGTTAACAATACAATGCCTTTAAATTCGCTACACTGTTCGTTAAAGCTTTGAATACTTTCCAGATCTAAGTGGTTCGTGGGTTGGTCTAGCAGCACCACGTTGGGGTTTTGCAGCATCATGCGGCTTAGCATACAGCGCACTTTTTCTCCACCGCTCAATACATTGGTCAGCTTCATAATATCGTCTCCGCTAAATAACATTTTACCTAAGAAGCCGCGTAAAAAAGGTTCATCTGCATCTGTTACATGTGCAGGCACATACTGGCGCAACCATTCCATTAAATTTAAACCCCCTTTAAAAAACTCACTGTTTTCTTGTGGCAGATAGGCTTTGGTAACTGTTGTACCCCACTCAAACTTGCCGCTTGCTGCAACAGCTTCATTGTTTACAATATTAAAAAAGGTGGTAATGGCCAATGGGTCTCTGCTTAACAAGGCAATTTTATCGCCTTTGTTAGCCGTAAAACTTACATTATTAAAAAGCACCCGTCCATCCACACTGGCTGCTAATTTTTCTACATTTAAAATTTGGTTGCCTACTTCACGCAATTGCTGAAATATAATACCGGGGTACTTTCTGTTACTCGGTTCAATTTCTTCAATGGTTAATTTTTCCAGCGCTTTTTTACGGGCAGTAGCCTGTCGGCTCTTACTGGCATTGGCGCTAAAGCGTGCAATAAAATCAATTAATGCCTGGCGTTTATCTTCTACCTTCTTATTCTTATCGTTAACCTGGCGGGCCATTAACTGAGAGCTTTCGTACCAAAAAGTATAGTTACCCGTAAAAATTTTAATCTTGGCCCGGTCTACGTCTGCCACATGCGTACAAACTGCATCTAAAAAGTGACGGTCGTGACTTACCACCAAAACTATATTTTCATAATCGGCTAAAAAATTTTCTAACCAACTGATGGTTTCAATATCCAAGCCATTGGTAGGCTCATCCAGTAATAAAATATCTGGGTTACCAAACAGTGCTTGTGCTAATAATACCCGCACTTTTAAATTGGCCGGAATTTCTTTCATCAGGCTGCTGTGATAAACTTCAGTAACACCCAGCTCACTTAACAAAGTAGCGGCATCGCTATCTGCGGTATAGCCACCCATTTCACCAAAATCACCTTCCAGTTCTGCAGCACGCATACCATCTTCTTCTGTAAAATCGGCAAGCGCATAAATTTTTTCACGCTCCTGCATAATTTGCCAAAGTTTGGTGTGGCCCATTAACACAGTATTTAAAACCGTTTGTTCATCAAACTGAAAATGGTTTTGTTTCAATACAGCCATCCGCTCACCTGGGGTAATATCCACCACACCTTTGTTAGGTTCAATTTCTCCACTCAAAATTTTTAGAAAGGTACTTTTACCAGCACCATTAGCGCCAATAACACCGTAGCAATTACCCTTGGTAAAATTCAGGTTCACCTCTTCAAATAAAACCCGCTTGCCGTAGGCCAGTTTAATATCTCTAACACTAATCATAGTTCTGTTACTTTATGCGCCGCAAAAGTACGGCAATACTTAATAAAAAACCGCTCCGGAAAGAAGCGGTTTATAAACAATTTAAAAATCAATTATTTTATTTCAATACTGTTTGTCAGGTCAGCATCTACTAAAATACGTCCGCAGTTTTCGCACACAATAATTTTTTTACGCTGCTTAATTTCGCTTTGGCGCTGTGGGGGGATGGCGTTAAAACAACCACCGCAAGCATCTCTTTCTACCGGTACCACGCCCAATCCATTACGATAATTTTTACGAATTCTATCGTAAGAATTCAATAAGCGACTCTCCACTTTTTCACGGGCTTCTGCACTTTGCTTATTAAAATGCTTTTCTTCCTTTTCTGTAGCAACTATAATTTTATCTAATTCGCCTTTCTTATTATTCAGTACGCTTTCTTTGGCAGCTACGGCTTTTTTTGTTTTTTCAAGCAACACTACTTTATCAGCAATTTCTTCATTAGCATCTTTAATATGCTTCTCTGCCAGCTTCACTTCAAGTTGCTGCATTTCAATTTCTTTATTGATTGCTTCAAACTCACGGCTGTTTTTTACATTCTCAGTCTGCTTCTCATATTTTTTTACCAACGCCTCCGATTCTTTAATAATCTCACGTTTCTGGGCTGTAAATTCATTCACCCCATTTATCTCTTCTTCAATTCTTGTTTGGCGTGCATGCAAACCTTGAATTTCATCTTCCAGGTCACTTACTTCCATGGGCAATTCACCTTTCAACACTTGTATCTCATCTAACTTACTTTCAATTTTTTGTAAAGTAACCAAAGCGGTAAGTCTTTCTTCTACTGAAAAATCTTTTACGGTAGCCATAGTTTATTTTATAGTTTGAAGTTTTTTATTTGATCCAGCATTTACCCATTGCTCAGCATCCTTGCGTCGCACCCTTCAGCTTTCAGTTCATTTTTCAACCTCCGGTATAATACTTTACCGGGTTGGTAACCACACTGGTTTTAAGGCTGGCAAAGGTAGGGAATTTTTCCTGCAAAAAAGACAGTATCAGATCGCAGGTGTATTGTTCGCTTTCATAATGTCCAACATCAGCAATCAACATATTACCGGCCGCATCAAAAAATTCATGATATTTCATATCTGCCGTAATATAAACATCCGCCTCTTCTTCTAAGGCTTTGGAAATGAGGAAGCTGCCAGCACCACCACATACAGCCACCCTTTCTATAGGCCTCCCCATCAAAGCGGTGTGTCGCACCACAGGAACTTTAAAAATTTCCAGCAGCTTGTCTAAAAACAATGATTCAGATAGCGGTGAGGGCAAAACACCCACCACCCCGCTGCCTATCTGGGCATGCTTGTTTTCAAGCATCATTATGTCATAAGTCGCTTCTTCATACGGATGGCTTTTTAGTAAAGCCGCCACCACCTGTTGTTCTATCCAAGCCGGAAAAACCACTTCAATTTTTATTTCATCTTCCTCGTGCAGTAAGCCTTGCTTACCAACATATGGTTGTGTACTTGCGCCGGCTTTAAAAGTTCCGGTACCATTGGCATTAAAACTACACTCACTGTAATTACCAATATGCCCGGCACCAGCAGCAAAAACCGCAGCCCTTACCTGCGTTGCCTGTGCAACGGGCACAAAACTGAATAATTTTTTAAGTTGGTTACTATGTGCCGCCAATACCGAAATATTTTTTAGCCCCAACAGCGCAGCAATTTTTCCATTAACGCCATGCAAAACATTATCTAGGTTGGTATGAATGGCATAAATAGCAATATCGTTTTTAATAGCGTCAATAACCAGCTTCTCAACATAAGTACGACCAGTGATTTTTTTAAGCCCCTTAAAGATAATAGGATGATGCACCACTACAAGATTGCAATTTGTAGTCTTTGCTTCTTGCAGCACGGCAGCCGTAATATCTAAACAAACCAACACGCCATTAAAATGCCACAATGGGCTACCTGTAATCAAGCCGGCATTATCATAATCTTCTTGTAATACCGGTGGCGCCCACTGCTCCAATGCAGTAATTATTTCGCTTATTTTCATTTTTTAAAGATACCAGATATTTAATTGCATTAAACTAGTGACCCGACTGTACATGCATCTTATTTTCTATCTGATAAATTTCTTTAAAGCCTTTTAGCTCGCAGGTAATTTTTTTAAATGGCGCTTTTATATCTCTAAATTCCCGGATCAATTCCAACACATCAAAGTCTATATACTCGGTTGTGTTCGCCTCTATTACCACATTCGATCCCTCAGGAATATGATCCAGCGTTTCGCGGATAGCTGCTTTATTTAAAAAGGACACTTCTTCTGATAAGCGTATTGTAATTGTATCCCCCAACTGATGTTTATTTTTGTGAAAGAAGTATGAGTTTTTAAGATTACCATGCAGTACGGCACCCAATGCCGCAATTAAACCTGCTACCACACCAACCAACAAACCCTCTCCTTTCAATGGCTTGTACCAGCCAAACAAATCAACCCCAATAATAACCAATACAGTTACAAAAAAAGGAATCCATTGATATTTACCATTCTTAACCATTTGTGAAAACACGGACAACTTACACAACTTATAGCCGGTTATCAATAAAATTGCGGCTAATGAAGATAGCGGTATAAGGTTTAATAAACCAGGTATTGCAATTACAGTAAATAGCAATAAAATTCCATGAAAAATTGCTGATATCTTAGTTTTACCACCAGCATGCACATTGGCACTACTGCGCACAATGACACTTGTAATGGGTAATCCGCCAATTAAACCAGAGATTGTATTACCAATGCCTTGTGCCATCAGCTCTCTGTTAGTATTGGTAACATTTCTCTCGGGGTCAATATTATCTACTGCTTCTATGCTAAGTAAGGTTTCAAGCGATGCAATTATGGCAATCATCACCCCTGTAATAATAACTTTACTATTTAAAAAGCCGTTAAAATTGGGTAATGTAAAAAAGCCTAGAAATTCCTGCACACTACCTGCCGCTTTTATCTGTACCAGATGTTCGTTTTGAATTAAAAGCTGGCTGCCGGTTACTTTAAAAAGCTCGTTTAAAAGTATTGCTACTATTACCGCCACCAAGGCGCCGGGAATAAATTTTACATGTTTCTTAATGGAAGGACGTTCCCATAGCAGCATTATAGCAATACTCACCAGACAAATTAAAAAAACGCCTACTTCAATGTGTTGTAAGGGCTGCAGCAATTCGTGCCAATCTTCATTACCAAAAGGTACCAATTCTGTAAGATTTCCCTTCTCATCCCTATCGTAACCCACCGCATGCGGAATTTGTTTTGCAATAATGAGTATACCAATGCTGGTAAGCATGCCTTTAATTACACTTGAAGGAAAGTAATTAGCAATACCTCCTAGTTTAGCAAGGCTCATTAAAAACTGTAAAATGCCAGCAATAAGAACAGCACATAAAAAGAGATCAAAGCTGCCGATATTGGTAATGGATGCTAAAACAAGGGCTGCTAAGCCAGCCGCAGGGCCGCTTACACTTAAGCGGGAACTACTTAACGAACCAACTACCACCCCACCAATAATGCCAGAAATTAAACCACTAAAAAACGGAGCACCGGATGCAAGAGAAATGCCTAAGCACAATGGAAGTGCTACTAAAAAAACTACCAGACCTGCAGGCAAATCCGACTTCAGGTGTTTTAAATTAAAATTCATGTTGTTAGAATATGTTGGTTGTATAGATAAATAACTAGTAACAGGGTTAACAGTTCCTTACTTAACAAGCAAGGCTCAAAAAAAGAATTAAAAAAATTTAAGTAAACAACGTATCGGGTGGGTGTACCTCAGCTTCACGAAATGGGTGTTGATTGAGTGAGGTGCTGTATGCAACAAATGCTTCAAAGTTCAGAAATCCATATAAAGACTGGAAACTATTTGCAGGATGATTGCAAAATTTTTCTTCCTCAACCTTTTCTTTTCCCTTTGCTTCTTTTTCAGCCTCGGCTTCTTCATCTATAGGATAATTATCTGTTTTGCCAGATAGGTTTTTATGAACAACGCTGTCTAATTGCAGCAATTGATCAAGTATGCCCAAGTGATTGCAGCTAATGATTACGAATAGTATTATAGAAATTATCTTTTTCAAATTGCTGGTGTAAGATGGTTGCTAAACTGACGTCTTGTAAATGCAACCAATCGTGTAAAAATAGTTTAATAATTGATTTAACTGCTATATTTAACCCTTGTTAGTATAGAATATGGAACTAGTTTTAGTGATTATAGCTATCATATTAACGCTGGCAGGCTTAGCCGGTTGTGTGTTACCGGCCATACCCGGGCCCCCGTTAAATTTTATAGGCTTGCTATTATTACAATGGGCCTGGCAACCGTTTAGTACCATTACATTGGTTGCATTGGGCATAATTACCATAATTGTTTTGGTTTTAGATTATATGATACCCGTTTGGGGAGCAAAAATTTTTGGGGCTACCCGCTATGGTATTTGGGGCAGTATTATTGGTATGCTGGCAGGTATTTTCTTAACCCCAATAGGCATGATTATGGGGCTTTTACTGGGTGCTATTATTGGAGATATGTTGGCAGGTAAAAAGCCATTGGAAGCTTTAAAAAGTGGCGCCGGCACATTTTTAGGCACAATGGCCGGAATGCTGGTAAAACTAATAGTTGCCGGCATAATGACCTTTTTGGCTTTTTATGAAATTATTAAATATGGGTGGACTCAGTTTTCATCGTAATGATTTTTTTACTTTTTATGTTCCCTCTTTAATATTATTGCTTACTGCTGCCCATAGCGCTACCGCTAACAGGTGCGACGCAACGGCTGCTGATTTTTATTCTGCCGCCGGCTACATATTGCACTTTATATTTGCAGGCATAATTACTTATTGGTATGAGCTTAGTAATAAAACAAAACAGCAAAACACTGTATAAAAAATATGTGCAGCACCTGCAAAAAATTGCTGATGTAAAATATGCAGCCGCCGTTTTACAATGGGATCAGGAAACCTACATGCCCCCTAAAGGTGCCAACTATCGGGCACAACAAGTGGCCACGCTGAGTGAAATAGCTCACCACCTATACACGCAAACTTCTTTTAAAAAAATATTACTGCAATTAAAAGAGGCCACTGATTTAAACGATGAGCAACAAAAAAACATTACCCTTAGCTGGTACGATTACACACAGCAAGAAAAATTAACACCTCTTTTTGTTCGTAAGCTTAGTACTACTGTTTCTAAAAGTTTTCAGGCATGGATGGAAGCCCGTGGTAAAAACAAGTTCAGCCTTTTTCAAAAAGACCTTGCAGCGCTGGTGAAACTAAAACAACAGGAAGCCGATCTGTTGGGTTATGAACAACATGCATACAATGCACTGATTAACCAATATGAAAAAGATTGTACGGTTACGGAACTGGACCGTGTTTTTGACAACTTACAAATTCCCTTAAAAAAAATATTAGCACAGATTGCCGCACAACCGCAAGTAGATGACAGCCTATTACAACAACCCTATGCGGCCAATACGCAATGGCAATGGGGACTTGATATAATGAAACAAATGGGCTTTGATTTTGAAGCGGGCCGGCAAGATAAAAGCGAGCACCCTTTTACCACTAACTTCAGCAGCCAGGATATAAGACTTACCACCCGGATAGATGAAAATGATTTTAGCAACATGACCTGGAGTTGCATACATGAATTGGGGCATGGCCTTTACGAGCAAGGATTGCCAGCCGCCGCTTATGGCCTGCCTTTGGGAGAATATGCTTCTTTAAGCATTCACGAATCTCAAAGCCGCCTATGGGAAAACAATATTGGCCGTAGCCATAATGTTTGGAAATACCTGTTACCTATAGCCCAAAAATATTTTCCACAGCAATTAGGCAACACCAATACAACCGCTTTTTACAAAGCCATAAATAAAGTAGCCCCCTCACTCATCAGAACAGA
Organism: Sphingobacteriales bacterium; assembly: GCA_004295245.1. GTDB lineage: Bacteria > Bacteroidota > Bacteroidia > Chitinophagales > Chitinophagaceae > JACMLD01. Next base: position 7,588 of record REAR01000187.1, read on the forward strand.
GGCCGATGAGTTAACCTATCATTTTCATGTCATCATTCGCTACCAGCTTGAAAAAGCGTTAATGGGCGGGCAGCTGCCTGTAAAAGAAATTCCGGCTTATTGGAACCAACTGTACCAGCAATACTTGGGCATTACCGTGCCCAACGATAAACAAGGTTGCCTGCAAGATGTGCATTGGAGCCACGGCAGTTTTGGCTACTTTCCTACCTATAGTTTGGGTAGTTTATACGCTGCCCAATTTTTTGCAGCCGCCAAAAAACAAGTGCCCGGCCTTGAAGAGGGTATAACAAAGGGCCAGTTCCAACCGTTATTAGCGTGGTTACGTAATAATGTGCATATACACGGCCGCCGATACAATAGCCAGCAGTTGTGTGAGCAAATTAGCGGAGAGCCATTGAATATTGATTACTTTATGAACTATGCCCATGATAAATATAAGAGCATATACGAATTTTAGTATTCAGAAACCAACATCCATCACATGAAATGAGCTATAAAATTTTTGAGCAAACCGATATCAATCAAAATAAAAATTTTATGACGAATAACATGTGGCCAAAAACAACACTATTTACACATGAAAAAAATGTTGATCGTTGCACTGCTTCTTACCCTTTTAACCCCTTCTTGTAAAGAAACCGTTGAAGCAAAAAAAGAAGACCTTGTTATACAAATTATGACAACCGGCCGCTGGTATGTAGAGCGCTATGAAGATAATGGCAGCGATGTAACAGCCGATTTCTTTGGTTACGAATTTCAATTTTATGCCGATGGAAAAGTAGATGGCATAAAAAATACTACTACCAAATCGGGCACCTGGACAGGCAATGCCACCACACTTTCTATTGCTGCTAACTTTCCGCTGAGTGCCGGAGACACTTTAAAACGCCTTAACTATACGTGGCGCATTAACGATTCTGGTTTAGACTATGTAAAATCAAGCACCAATGTGCCGGGTGGCACCAATGTTTTAAACCTGCGCAAAAAATAATTTATGTGTGTGGTCAGCAGTAGTATATAACTCCAGCATCGTTGCGTCGCACCCTTCAACGGTAATACGCTATTGCGCAAAACGCATCAGGCTGCTTTAGTACTTATAAAACGTACCAGGCTTCTTTTAGCTATTGGTAATAAACTTTCTTCAACCGGGTATTGCAAATCTGTTTCAATACTAAATACAGCCGGGTTGGGTAAATGATTGCGTTGTTTTATTAGAGCTGCTTTAATATGCTCATAGGTATTTACAAAACCACGTTGCCAATCGGCCACAAACTGTGTTTTAATGCTGCGGTACTTTTCATCATGCTTTTCAAAAATACTCAGCCGGTACTCATATACCCTTGTTTGCCGCGTAGCACCACCAGCTAAAAAGAAATACCCTTCATTGTTTTCTAAAGGCACCAATCCAATAGGTGCAATTACCAGGCTATCTTCAATCAACTCATAAATTTCAGCACCATTTTTTAGTGTTGGTTGTATAGTTGCTTCGGCATAGTGTATAATAGATTCCAGCTCCTGCATCATTTCATCGTCTTCTACCATTTGCTGGTACAGCAACTGTAGCTTTTCCATTTGTATACCGCTTAGCCGTTTAGGAAAATGATCTTGCAAAAATTTTTTATTTTGTTTAAAAGACAACAGGTTATTGTAATGAAAGATAACATCTGAAAGCTGCGGATATAATTTATTCTCGTTAAAGTAGCGGTTCACTTCCTGCAGATAAGCCAGCAAAGTGTATTTTTTCAGCTCAAAATCAATATAGCCATCAGCAAACCAGGTTTCAGATAATTGCTTCATAGTTAAACAGGTTTAGTGTTACAGTAAATTACAAAATTCAACGCTTATTGAAAACTGCTGTTTATCTTTAATCCGTTAAAATTATTGCTATGCAGAAATTATGTATTCTTTTAGTTGTTGTTGTTTGTTTAACGTCGTGCACGCAGCGTTATTATGTGGTGCGCCACGCAGAAAAAGCGGTGCCCGATGCCACCATGGGCAATGATGTGCCGCTTTCTGCTGAAGGCGAACAAAGGGCCCTTGCCTTAAAAGAGAAGTTATTGCAGCAGAATATCTCTTATATATATGCTACCAATTATAAACGTACCCGTGCTACCGCAGCGCCACTGGCTACTGCATTGGATTTACAAGTAAGCTTGTACAACCCTGCAGACACCGCTTTTGTTAGCCGGCTAAAAATGCTTAGGAAAAACACACTCATAGTAGGACATAGTAATACGGTAGACGATCTTGTAAACAAATTGTGTAATGCTGTAAAAGTACCGGCCGATTTAAAAGATAACGAGTACGATAATTTATACCTTATCCGTTACAACCGTTTTTTGGGCACCAAAATAAAATATACCCCTCTTAAATATGGCACCCCCTCTCATTAACTGCTGGGCAAAGCACTACCGTTAACGGGTGCGACGCAACGGCTGCCGAAGCATGATATACGGCTGGCTACAAAATAAAAAAAGTGGAAACCATAGTTGTTTCCACTTTTCTTTTTAATAGTAATCTGTTTATTTAAACCTCACGGTTGCTATTAAAATTTTCTAGCTCTTTAGCAACGGCAGTTAAAAAAGTAGCTCCCAATGCGCCATCTACAATACGGTGGTCATAACTCATGCTTAGATACATCATATGGCGGATAGCAATGCTGTCTCCCTGCGCTGTTTCTATAACTACGGGGCGTTTTTTAATGGCGCCCACAGCTAAGATGGCAACCTGTGGCTGATTAATAATAGGTGTACCCATTAAACTGCCAAAAGTGCCCACATTGGTTAAGGTAAAAGTACCGCCTGCTGTATCATCAGGCTTTAGTTTATTATTGCGTGCATTATCAGCAAGCGTGTTTACATTTTTAGATAGGCCTACCAAGTTTAACTGATCGGCATTTTTAATAACCGGCACAATTAAATTACCACTGGGTAAAGCAGTAGCCATTCCTATATTAATATCTTTCTTCACTATAATCTTATCACCATCAATAGAGCTGTTGATTAATGGATATTTTTTTATGCACTTAACAATGGCTTCTATAAACAATGGCGTAAATGTAATTTTGGTACCTTCTCTTTTTTCAAAAGCTGTTTTTACTTTGTCTCTCCACAAAACAAGGTTAGTAACATCGGCTTCTGTAAAACTGGTTACATGCGGGCTGGTATGCTTGCTATCTACCATATGCTTGGCAATCATCTTGCGCATGCGATCCATTTCTATAATTTCTACATTACCGCTATAACTTGTTGGCGATAGTCCTGCATTATTAACCACTGGTTTTAATTCTGTGGTTGCAGCGGGTGCTTTTACAACGGGGGCCTGCTTTGCGTAATCAGGAACAGTGCCTCCATTTTTAGCGGCAACGTATTCTAAAATATCTTTCTTGGTAACACGTCCTTCATTGCCGGTACCGGGTATGCGTTCCAGCTCCGTCATTGCAACGCCTTCGCTGGCTGCAATATTTAATACAAGTGGAGAATAAAACCGGTTGGCAATAGCACCATTAACTAAAGTGTTGCTATTAATACTTTGTACAGGTGCAGCTACCGGCACATAGGGTACTATCACATCTTCAACAGGCGCTGCAGGCGCAGGTGTTGCAGCTATTGCCTCTGTAGCCCCAGTTCTTATTTTTGCAATTATAGTACCAATAGGCACCACATCATTTACGTTAAATAAAATACTTTCAATAGTTCCTTCAGCGGTGCTGGGCACTTCACTATCTACTTTATCGGTAGCAATTTCCAAAATGGTTTCATCCATCTTCACCGCATCGCCTGCATTTTTGTGCCACTTTAAAATAGTAGCTTCCATAATGCTTTCTCCTAATTTTGGCATTACCAGGTCTACTAAAGCCATATAAATAATTTTACTTTTCTTTTTTGTTAGCCAGCCGCAGTAATACTATCAGGCAACTGTTGCGTCTCACCCTTCAACAGCAACGCTTCTATCAAGGGTGATCTTTGAATTTCACTCCACTTAAGCCGCACAACAACAGACAAACTTTAGTATTAAAACAAACAACCAGCAAATTTTAACCGGCCAAAGGTAATCATTTGCCAACAATCGTTAGCAGTATTTCTAACCGATCTTTTCCTCGTTGCTTGCTATAAATTTACGCAATAAATTAAGCGCATTCATAGCAGTTGTATCAATATTTCTTCTTCTGTCAAACCTAAACTGAAACAATGCGGCTTCAATTTTATATTTATTGCCTACACCCACCCAAACGGTGCCAATAGGTTTTTCTGCTGTGCCTCCATCGGGGCCCATTATACCAGAAGTGGCAACCACATAATCGCAACCCAAAGCTTGTAACCCTCCGGCCACCATTTCTTTTACAGTGGCTTCGCTAACAGCACCGTTTTGTTCTATTGTTACAGGTGCAACATTCAAAACATGTTGCTTTACCTCGTTGGCATAACTAATTACGCTGCCTTTATAGTAAGCGCTGCTACCCCGCTGCGCCGTTATTAATTGTGCAATATAACCACCCGTGCAGCTTTCAGCAGTACCCATTGTTTTTCCCTGCTTTAATAATAAATTGGCAACCACATTTTCTAAAGATGCGTCCGTATCTGTAACCAGCACATCCTGCAATTGTTCTTTTAGTTGGGTATGCAGTTCGGTTACAACAGATTCTAACACCTGCTTATCATTTCCCTTTGCAGTAAGCCGCAAACGCACCAACCCATGATTGGGTAAATAGGCCAGTTTTACTATACCCGGCAGGCTTTCTTCAAAATCTTTTATCCGTTCAGCCAGCATCGATTCGCCAAGGCCATAGGTTACTAATGTTTTGGATACAATAGCTGGCATTTCAAAAACCTGCTGTAGTTTTGGCAATACCGCATCCAGCATCAGGCCCTTCATTTCATGCGGTACCCCTGGCAATGAAACATACACTTTCCCATTCTTTTCAAACCACATACCCGGCGCTGTGCCACGTGCATTGTGTAGTACGGTGCAAACATCCGGCACTTCGGCTTGCTTAATATTTCTTTCCAGCAGCATACCGGCAGGACGTTTAAAAATACTTTCAAATAAATGCTTTACATGCGCCAGCACTTTTTCATCCATTACCATTTTACCGCCAAAATATTCGCACAGTAAAGGTTTGGTAATATCATCTGCCGTTGGGCCAAGGCCGCCCGTCATAATAATAATACTTGCTTCCTGGCTTTCTTCATCCAAGGCTCTTACAATATCTTCTTTGTTATCCCCCACCGCTACACGGCGGCGTACCCATACGCCCATTTTATTCAGCTCTTGGGCAATCCACGCACTGTTGGTATCTACCACCTGCCCAATCAGTAACTCATCTCCAATGGTAATAATAGAGGCGTTTAAAAAAGTAGTACTCATACTTTAAAATTCTAAGGGGCAAATATCAGTTAAAAACAAATGTGTAAAAGCAATTTGTGTACAAACAATTATTTTGCACTTTCATACAAAT
>REAR01000129.1 GCA_004295245.1 Sphingobacteriales bacterium
GTAAACTTTGCCATTTTCGCCGCTGGCGGTAAAAAACAATACTTCATGCGAGGCATTGGGGTAAATTTTTACTTTGTATTTACGGCTGGTGGTTGTTTTATTAATTACAATAGTGTCGCTTTGTGGTGGTGTTGTAACAGGTGTATTGGCTATAACCTGCTGTTGCACCAGCAACAGAACAATTAAGAAATACTTCAGTAATTGTTTGGGCATATTGCTTTTAGTTTTCATAGGGTTTCCTTTTAAGGGTCAAAGAAAAAAAGGGTACGGATCAAACAAAACAACCAATAAGTTTAGATGATTTTTTTTGTTAGAAACGAATTACCGGGCAACGGGTTGAGTTGCGATAGCTTCTATCGCTACCGGCGCCCAGGCGAATACCTATTTTAAAACCAAAAGAATAATAGGAGTCGTTATTTTGGGGGGTTCCTCTTTTGCCTCCTATTCCTTGAGTTTGCGTATTACCATTGGGAGATTTATTGGCCATGCGTTGCGCCAAAACCGCTTTATCTAATGGCAGGTTATTATAAAACAATTGCGGGTCAATATAAGCAGTACTTACATCATCAATATAATCAGTAAATGTTTTACGATGTATTACTTCCAGGCCAATGCTCACATTATCGCTGGCCCAATATTTAATACCCACACCCATTGGTATATTTAACTGTGTTAATTTATACTCAGGTCTGTCAGGGTATTCTTTAAAGCCTTGCCCTTCGGTATGTAATTCTTTTAAGTTTACCCATTGGCCGGTGGCGGCATCTAAACCCTGCGGGTTAAAATTAAACACCCCCACACCAATTAAACCATAAGGACGTATTTTATGAAAAACATCGGTTGGATCGTATTCTAAGAAAACAGTAGGATAAAATTCTGCAGCAGCAAATGCTTCAATTAAACGAGAACGGAAATTCAGGTTCCGATATTTTCTTCCGGTTTCTAAACCACCTTTATCGTCAATAACAGCATCATCGCCTTCTAATTTACCAACGTTTGCAGCAATGCGCAAACCAATCCAGTCTTTTGGATAGATGCTTAAATGACCGCCAAACATTATTTTGGTCATTTCAAAGTTGTTATCTTTTAAGAAAGTGGTACCGCGGCCAAAGTTGCCACCAAGATCACCTAAGAAATTTGAAGGTGCTAAGGTAAAGCCGGCTTCTTTAAAGCCTTCTTGAGCGGATGTTTGTGTAGGAAAGACCAAAGAGAGTAGTGCACACACAACTATTCCCCATACAGAGTGTAAAAAACGTTTCATGAATACCAGATTTTAGTTTTCGAATAGATTTTGGATTCGGGTACTAAAACTTAAAGTTCCCCTTACAAGTAATTAAAACGACAGATTTTCTATTATGGTGTGTGAACTAAAAAAAAAAGTATAAAGGAAACACTTAGGCTAGTAGAGACCACTTAGTAGTTTTACGATAAAACCATTTCAATATGAGGTATTCCATCTTCCATATACATATCGCTGCTTTGCACAAAACCCAGTGAACCGTAAAATTTTTCTAAATATAATTGCGCCCCTATCTTAATAGGACCATTACCAAACAAATTATAACAACGTTTAATAGATTGGTCCATCAATTCCCTTCCCAACCCATTACCTCTTGCAGCCGGGGCCGTAACCACGCGGCCAATACTCATTTCTGTATACGATACGCCTGGCGGCACCAACCTTGTATAGGCTGCCAGTATACCATCTTTCCAACCCATAAAATGACAGCAATACGCATCTTTATTATCGGCATCCTGAAAAACACAGTTTTGTTCTACCACAAACACTTCATTGCGTAGTTGTAAAACTGCATACAACTCATGCGGTGTTAACTCATTAAATTTTTTACAGGTCCAGTTTATCATATAAAATAGTTCAATAAATAATTAAGTGTTGAAGGGTGCGACGCAACGATGATTAATTAAATTACCAAAGCTGGTACAATAATTATTGTTTTGGCTTTTACGCATAACCCAACATTGTTGTGTCACTCACTTGTACGGCAGTACGTATGGCAGCAATGCCTATTAATAACCATACTTCTCTTTCCACAAATTTTTTAGATATTTACGCAACTCATCTTCTCTGGCATTTTTGCCGGGATTGTAAAATGCAGTGCCACTTAATTTATCGGGCAAAAACTCTTGCTGCACAAAATTATTATTGTATGCATGGGCATATTTATAATCCTTTCCGTAATTCAACTCCTTCATTAAACGGGTGGGTGCGTTGCGTATATGCAAAGGCACGGGTAAATCTCCATGGCTTTTAACGGCTGCCAGTGCGGCATCAATAGCTTCATAGGCCGCATTACTTTTTGCAGATGCAGCAAGGTACGTAGCACACTGCGATAAAATAATTCTGGCTTCGGGGTAGCCAATTTTATTTACCGCTTCAAAACAAGCGTTGGCCATTACCAGCGCCGTTGGGTTGGCATTTCCAATGTCTTCGCTTGCTAGTATCACCATGCGGCGTGCAATAAATTTTACGTCTTCTCCACCAGCAATCATTCTTGCCAGCCAATATACAGCCGCATTGGGGTCGCTGCCTCTGATAGATTTTATAAAAGCTGAAATAATATCATAATGCTGCTCGCCTTGCTTATCATACAGTGCAATTCTTTTTTGTGCAATGGCCATTACCAAATCATCGGTTATTACTGTTGCTGCATCTATAGTACTTACCACCAGCTCTAATAAGTTCAGCAGTTTACGGGCATCGCCGCCAGAAATATTAATAAGAGCTGCAGTTTCTTTTAGTAAATATTAATAAGAGCTGCAGTTTCTTTTAGTTTGCATTTTTTTTGTTGCAATAGTTCATCTGTTGCAAGCGCCGTATGCAATAATGTAACTAAATCGCTTTCTGTTAATGGTTTTAATACATATACCTGGCAACGACTAAGCAAGGCTGCATTTACTTCAAAGGAGGGGTTTTCTGTGGTAGCCCCAATTAAAGTTACCACGCCTTTTTCTACGGCACCTAATAAAGCATCTTGCTGCCCTTTATTAAACCGATGTATCTCATCAATAAACAATATGCATCGTTCCTGTGTTTTGGCGGCTTCAATTACTTCTCTTACATCTTTAACCCCACTGCTAATGGCACTGAGTGTGTAAAATGGCACCTGCAACGTTGCCGCAATAATATTGGCAATAGTAGTTTTGCCCACACCCGGCGGGCCCCATAAAATCATAGAAGGGATATTGCCAGCCTGTATGGCTTTACGCAAAATACTGCCTGCACCAGTTAGGTGTTGTTGACCAATTAAACTATCTATTGTGTGGGGGCGTAAACGCTCTGCTAAAGGAATTGCCATAAAAAAAGCACTGTAGGTGCTTTGTAAAATTAGTATTTCAAATGGTTATTTGGTTGGGCATTGCGCAGAAATATCATTTCTTGTAAAATTGAAGAACTACTGATACTGTTGAATAAATCATCCCCAAATTTAAAGAGTCAGGCAAATGACCATATTAACGTTAAGGGGGTACTATTTTTATGTTGAGTTTCATATTAGATGAAAGGTTTAATGTTGGTGTTTTACTGAAATACCGGGGACGCTCCCCGGTATTTACTAACTAAAAAAATTGTTTTATGAAAAAAATACTGTTGGTTACTTTAGTAATTACATTATTTGCGTGTACAAAAAAAACAGCTGATACCCCGCAAGTGGAAATACCAGAGCGTCTTGAAATTAGCCCTGCCAGCAGTAGTATTGCAATTGGCGCAAATCAGACTTACAGTTTAAAATTCTATAACTCTTTTGGCTTACCGGCTACCACCCCAACAGATATTACCTGGACCAGCGCTAACGAAGCCATAGCTACTGTTACTTCTAATGGCACAGCTAAAGGTATCAGTAGTGGCCAGGTTACAATAACAGCAAGATATAAAAGTACCACCGCTACTTCTTTGCTAACTGTAGTATCAAGCGATACCGGCCTGGCTACAATTGTTATTACGCCTTCAGATTTACACGAAATTCGGTTAAATGAAACAAGCCCATTAATGGCTATGGGCAAAACAAACGCTGGCACTACCGTAAACGGACTTGTTTTTAATTGGTCTGTTACCAATAGCAATATTGCAACCATTACAAATGCTGGTATTGTTACCGGCCTTGCTTACGGCACTACCAATATTACGGCATCAGCAAATAATATTCAAAGCCCGGCTTTAATGCTACAAGTTATACGAAGGGGAAGTTTTACCGGATCTGGTAGTACAGGAATGGCCAAGCTAAAGATAGAGAATGGTGTTCTTAAACTGCAAACATCTGCCGACTTTAGTGTTAGCACAGGAGCCCCAGATTTAAGAATTTATCTGGGCAACAATAATAATAATATTAATGGAGCCCTTGAAGTTGCCTCTTTAAACCAAAGAAATGGGGCACAAAGTTGGAACCTTGCAGCAACGGTAAGCATTACTCAATACCGCTATGCCATTGTTTGGTGTAAGCAATTTGGTGGCACTTATGGTGTAGCAGACTTTGGAAACTAATACGTTTTAGCAACTAGAATAGATAAATAATTATTGATCAGTTAGTATTAGATTAAAGCAGCTGTTTTCAAACGGCTTGTATTAGGCACAATAATCTCTTTTCTGGTTATCTTAAAAAACCCATCCACTGTTAAATCTGTTATTGCCATTGTAACCGTTTGTCGGCTGCTTCCTATTAACCTTGCAATATCATCATGTGTCAAAAAATTAGGCATTCTGAAAGAAGCCCCATTACAAAATGGTGTATTCATCTTAACCATCTCGTCTAAAAAACGTAAAATTCTTGTTCTTACATCGGTGTTCAGCATGTTCATCAATCTGTTTTCAACTTTCCTTAGTTTAGACCCTACCTGTTTGGTAAATGCAACTGCAACAGTATTGTTCTTACTTAAAATTTTCTCGAATTTTTCAATTGTAAAAGCACATAAACTAACGTTTGACTTATGCACCTGTGCAAATTCGCCGTTTAAATTATCCCGTTCTAAAGTAAACTGTCCAAAAATCTCTCCTTTTTGTATTATCTCTTTTATCACCTCATTTCCATCGTTATCAATAAATCCAATCTTTATATACCCCTCTTTTATAAAAAAAAGTTTGTTAAGATGCTGGGCTTCAAAATAAATATATTCTCCTTTACTAGCTTCAATAAAATGATGCTCCAATTCCAAATCGTTAAACTCTGTTTCCGTTAGATTGGCAAACAGATCATAATTTCTTATTAATAACATTCTGTTATCGGTAGGTATTGTAACTGGCATTGGTTGTTGTTTTTTGTAGGTACGTACAAATACAACCTTTCAGTTGCCCCTACAAATAAAAGAGATCATTTAAAAAGCTCTTACTCCGCATTGTACCCAATTACCTTTAATCTCATCAATGCCAAATTTTATAAGATTAACCCTATAGCCGGTATAGGTTAGCAGAAAGTCCAGCTCTCTGTAATAGGTAGAAAAGATTGTGTCAAGTTCATACTCAGATTGCTGCGATTGCCTGTCTGAAAGCATCAGCTTTTTATCTGGCTTTAATAGAGTATTGTAACAATAAATTAACCGGTGTTGCGCAGTTTTACGGTCTTTGAATATATAAGTATGCTCTAAATTATCATTATAACTTATTACAGCATCTTCATATCCTTTATCTAAAGCAAGAAACCTATTAATAATCAGAAGCACCTGATCACATATAGATTGTCCGGATAGTAATGCAAGACGGGTATGA
>REAR01000188.1 GCA_004295245.1 Sphingobacteriales bacterium
CTAGCCAGCCGTATTATAAATTTCAGAAACAAATTGGGGGGCTTCTATGCAGTTGAACAAGTGGCAGAAACTTACGGCTTGCCTGACTCTACGTTTCAGCGGATTAAATCTTTCTTACAATTAGGCAATAACGCGGTACATCAGTTTTCTGTAAATACAGACGATGCTAAAACATTACAACAACATCCATACATAAAATGGAATATTGCCAATGCCATTGTGCAATACCGCCAGCAGCACGGTGCTTTTAAAAATTTAGATGAGTTGGAACAGATTGCCATTATAAGCGCAGAACAACTAAAAAAAATGAAACCCTACCTGAAGCTTTAATCATATTTTCTTAAAGACTTCGTTTCAATAGAGCGGTGCCGTTGAACTGAGCGTAGCAACGATGCTTAACCGGAATTCAAAAGCCCGTAAAACAAACTATACTAACAATTGTTAGCTATTGTAAAATTAATAGCTATCTTGCCTCGCAATTGACCACAAAAGAAATACTATGAACTTTCAACAAAACGAAATAACCGAACAGGTAGCGCAAACAGCCCGGGATTTTGCCCTACAACATATTAAACCACATGTAATGCAGTGGGATGAGCGCCAAGAATTTCCTACTCATATTTTTAAAGAGATGGGAAAGCTGGGCTTAATGGGTGTGCTTGTGCCAGAGCAATACGGTGGCAGTGGTCTTAGCTATTTTGAATACGTGGTAACCATACAGGAAATTGCGAAGGTTTGCGGCTCAATTGGCTTAAGCCTTGCTGCACATAACTCACTTTGCACCGGCCACATTCTGGCTTTTGCAAACGATGCACAAAAACAACAATGGCTACCTAAGTTGGCCACGGCAGAATGGATTGGCGCCTGGGGGTTGACAGAACCCAATACCGGAAGTGATGCAGGTAATATGAAAACAACTGCGGTACAAGAAGGAGATGAGTGGATTATTAACGGCACAAAAAACTGGATTACACATGGCAAAACTGGCGATGTGGCGGTAGTAATATGCAGAACCGGCGAGCCCCGCACCAAAGACAATGCTACAGCATTTGTGGTAGAAAGAAAAACCCCGGGTTTTAGCGGTGGCAAAAAAGAAAATAAGCTGGGCATGCGTGCCAGCGAAACGGCAGAAATGATTTTTGATAACTGTCGCATACCCGATGCCAACCGGCTTGGCCAAGTAGGCGAAGGTTTTAAACAAGCGATGAAAGTGTTGGATGGTGGCCGTATTTCAATAGCAGCATTAAGTTTGGGCATTGCCAAAGGTGCTTATGAAGCAGCGGTTGCATACTCAAAAGAGCGACACCAGTTTGATAAACCCATTGCTTCTTTCCAAGGCATTTCTTTTAAGCTGGCCGATATGGCTACAGAAATTATGGCGGCAGAACTGCTAACTATGCAAGCAGCTGATTTAAAAAATAAAAAATTACCAGTAACCAAAGAAGCAGCCATGGCAAAATATTATGCCAGTGAAGTAGCGGTAAAAGTGGCCAACGATGCCGTACAAATTTTTGGAGGTTACGGCTATACCAAAGATTTTCCGGTAGAGAAATATTACCGCGATGCCAAGTTGTGCACCATTGGAGAAGGCACCAGCGAAATTCAAAAAATTGTAATTGCCCGCGAAGCTTTAAAGTAATATTGAGTTAGTCTACTAATACCGCCCCTCTGTTTGCAGAGGGCTTTTTTATGGGTATCCAGCAGTGGTATTACATAGCGGCAGCCGTTGCGTCGCACAGTTCAGCTAATGTAATCTAATCAACTATTCCATAAAATCATCTTCTGCTTTGGGGCCATATTTATCAAATAGTTTATCTATGGCACCCCCAAATATGGGAAACTTATCTTTTGCAAAATTCTTAATTACTTCAATGGCTTTATATGCCTGCTCTTCTGTTAACCCTGCGGCCATTAAATTTTTTATCAGCTCTTCCATAGCATTGTTTTTAAATAAAAAACCGGAACTGTGGTTCCGGCTACAAATTTATAACAAAGCGTTTCAATTGAGCAGCATCAATTGCAGATTTATGCCACTTTCAATAAACTCATCTTACTCTTATCAAATTTCTTTTTAGCGTATTCTAATGTTACATTAAATAATTTTTCTTTACTGCTGGGCAGCTCAAACATGGCATCGGTTAAAATGCTTTCACAAATACTGCGCAAACCACGGGCGCCCAATTTATACTCCATGGCTTTCTCCACCATAAAGTCCAGCACATCCTCTTCCAGTGTTAATTGTATGCCTTCCAAATCAAACAGCTTTTGGTACTGTTTTATTAAAGAGTTTTTGGGTTCTGTTAAAATAGAGCGCAGGGTATTTGCATCCAGTGGGTTTAAATAAGTTACCACCGGCAAACGACCCAGTAATTCTGGTATCAATCCAAAATGGCGAATGTCTAATGCATTTACATATTGCAGCAGGTTTTTCTTCATATGCTCCTGCTGTTCTTTGTTTACATTAAAACCAATGGCATTGGTATTTACGCGGCGGGCAATCAGTTTATCAATACCATCAAATGCACCTCCGCAAATAAATAATATGTTTTGCGTATTAATTTTTATCAACTTTTGCTCGGGGTGTTTGCGGCCTCCTTGTGGTGGCACCAATACATCTGTACCTTCTAATAATTTAAGCATACCCTGCTGCACGCCTTCGCCGCTCACATCTCTTGTAATAGAGGGGTTGTCTCCTTTACGTGCAATTTTATCAATCTCATCTATATAAACAATTCCACGCTCTGCGGCTGTTACATCGTAATTACATACCTGCAACAAGCGGGTTAAAATACTTTCAACATCTTCGCCTACGTAACCGGCCTCTGTAAACACCGTAGCATCTACAATGGCAAAAGGTACATTTAACAATTTGGCAATGGTTTTAGCCAGCAGGGTTTTACCCGTACCGGTTTCGCCTACCATAATAATATTACTCTTCTCTATTTCTATTTCATTATCCTGTACTTTTTGCTGCAGGCGTTTGTAGTGGTTGTAAACCGCCACGGCTAATACCTTCTTAGCATCGTCCTGGCCAATTATATATTCATCCAGAAAACGCTTTACTTCTATCGGCTTTTTTACATTTAATTTAAACTGAGAAGTTTTGGCAGCGGCATCATCCCGTATCATCAGCTCCTGCTCAATAATTTCCTGTGCATGTTCTACACAGTTTTCACATATATGTCCTTCTTGCCCGGCTATTAAAATCTTAACCTCATCGCGGCTGCGACCACAGAAGGAACAATGTAATGCGTTTTTTGCCATACGTTATTTATTATACAGGCAAGCCTGTTGTACAATAATACTCTTAAGAGTAGCTTACAAAGGTCACAAACTTTTTTAGTACATCCAAGTATTCTTTTAATTATAAAACCGCTGACTGGCAGCGGTTTTATTGCAACTAAAAGAAGTATTTAAAGCCACTAAAGGCTTAGGCTTATAACTTATCTATAATACCATCTACAATACCGTAGGCTAAAGATTCTTTGGCGTCCATCCAGTAATCACGGTCAAAATCTTTCATTATCTGCTCAAACTTTTTACCGCAGTTTTCGGCTAAAATGCGGGCCGAAATTTCTTTGGTTTTTTTAGTTTGTATGGCTTGTATTTCTAAATCGGTACTTACGGCCTGGTAATGGCCTCCAATGCTGGGCTGGTGTATCATTACTTCTGCATGCGGGTAAATAAACCTGCGGCCTTTTACACCACCACTCAATAATATTGAACCCATAGAGGCTGCTAAACCCATATTGATGGTGCTTACAGGGCTCTTCAACATCTTCATAGTATCGTACATAACCATACCGCTGGTTACCACACCACCCGGGCTGTTAATAAAGAATTTAATTTCTTCGCCGGGCTTGTCTGCATCCAGCAATAATAATTTAGTTACCACCTCTTTTGCTGAGCGATCGTCTACCACGCCCCACAAATACACGCTGCGGGTTTCAAAGAAAAATTTTTCCATTTTCTTCATCAGCATCATGCCTTCTGCTGATGGCTTTTCGGGGGTGGGTTGCTCTTCGGGCTCATCATCCATTCTTAATGGCTGTAAAAAATGTTTTTGATAGCGATTCATACTTTTTTATTTGTTACTGGCTTGCCAGTGTGTTTCTAATTATTATGCTTGTATGGTTGCCTGCAGTTATACGGTACAAGTGTGCGACGCAACGATGTTGCTATTGCCACTACTGCCGGTTTCCTTAATCTTCTTTCTTTTCTTTACGTGGGTTTACCAGTAATACTTCATCTACCAGGCCATATGCTTTAGCTTCGGTTGAAGTTAACCAATAATCTCGCTGACAATCTTTCTCTACCTGCTTTACTTCTTTGCCGGTGTGAAATGAAAGAACATCGTATAATTCTTTTTTCAGCTTTTTTATTTCGTTTACGGTTATTTCTATATCGCTGGCCTGGCCACCTATTGCGCCACTGGGTTGGTGTATCATTACACGGCTGTGCTTTAATGCGGTGCGTTTGCCTTTTGTGCCGGCGGTTAATAATACGGCGCCCATGCTTGCTGCCATACCAATGCAAATGGTAGACACATCGGGTGTTATATATTGCATGGTATCGTAAACACCCATGCCGGCATATACACTGCCGCCCGGGCTGTTTATATACATTTGTATATCCCTGCCTCTATCGGTACTTTCCATAAAAAGCAATTGGGCGGTTACAATATTGGCCACTTCATCGCCAATGGGATAACCTAAAAAAATGATGCGGTCCATCATTAAACGGCTATACACATCCATTACGGCAACATTCATAGGCCGCTCTTCTATTATATTGGGCGTAAGGTTGGTTACTGTGTATTTCTGAAAATCATTTAACGTGTTACTGTTGATGCCCCGGTGCTTGACCGCGTATTGTTCAAATTCTTTTCCAAAATTCATATGCTAGATTTTCTGGTTTTTATACTTAATTGAGTGATTTCTGTCAAATCTCCGTCCAAACTTTGAAATTGCCAAAAAACTGACAGCTTGCCAGAGTAGTTGATAAGTAAATAAAGTAAAATATACTGAAATAAAAAAGCCGCCTTGCGGCGGCCTAGTATAATCTATTAATACTAGTGATGGTGATGATGCCCTTCCTGTAATTTATTAAACTCATCTACACTTATAGGCTTTTCTGTTGGGTTTACCTGGCTTTCTGCCCAAGCAAATACTTTATCTGTTTGTATACGGTGGTAGCTATCTTCCACATACTTGCGGTCTTTCATCATCCGTTCAATATAATCATTCATCCATGGCTGATCCATATCCATTGCAGCACCACCCATATAACCCATTAATTGCTGTTTGGCAAATGCTTTCAAATCATCAGGTGCCACTTCAATATTATTTTCTTTAACCAGCTTATCAATTATTAAAGTCCATTTAAGGCTATTGATAAATGAAGGGTATTCAGCGGCTACTTCGTCGGCTGTTTTGGGTTTTTCGCCACCTGTTTCCATCCAACGCTTTAAAAAGCTTTCCGGAAATTCAATGGTGGTATGGTCTAATAGCTGGTGATAGATCTGATCTTGCAGCTGGTTGCGGCTCTGGCTGTCTAAATATTTTTCAATGTCTTCTTTAACCGCATTTTTAAATTCTTCCTCAGTAGCAATATCTTCCCGGTTGGGGTAAGCGGCTTTAAACAAGGCTTCTTCAAAAGGGGCTTTTTCTACTAAGCCAACTTTTGTAATTAATAGTTTAAAACTTTTGGTAGCAGCTTCTGCTTCTGTAATGCCAAGGTCTTTTACAATCCACTCTCTTTCTTTATCTCCAAAAGAAGCGGCAATATTAATAACCAGGCTTTCATTGTTCTTTTTACCCATTAACTGGCTTTGCAAGGCCGGGGTAAAATATTTAACCAATAACGAATTGTCTTTTTTAATACCCCCTTCTATTTCATTGCCGGCTGCATCTGTTTCAATAAAAACAACATTCAGCATATTTTCTTCAGTATCTACTGCTTCTGGTTCTGTCATATTACCATGGCGGGTTTGCATGCGGGCCACTTCTTCGTTCAGCATCTCGTCGCTTACGGTAATTTTATATCGGGTGGTGGCCGCCTTTGCCAGATCGGTAATGGCAAAAGCAGGTTTTAAACCTACTTCAAAAGCAAATACATAATCCGCCGGGCTGTTTACATCAATATTAGCTGCATCGTTCTCTGGCAGTGGTAATGGCTGTGCAAAAATTTCTAATTGCTCTTTCGCCATATAATCGCTCAATCCTTTTTCAACAGAACGCAGTACTTCTTCTGTAAACACAGAAGCGCCATACATTTTACGCACTACGCCGGCAGGCACCATACCTTTTCTAAAACCGGGAATATTTGCCTGCTTGGCATAACCCTTTAAAGACTTTTCAAATGAAGGCAGGTAATCATCTTTTGCCACTGTAACAACGATTTTATCGTTCAACAAACCGATGTTTTCTCTGGTAATTGTTGCCATGATGTTTGTAGCTTTTGCTATTTACGTTTTAAAAAAATCCCCCCTCCATAATGGCAGGGGGGTGTTTGTTTGTCCGGATGGAGGGACTCGAACCCCCACACCTCGCGGCATCAGATCCTAAGTCTGACGTGTCTACCAATTTCACCACATCCGGGTTGGCATTTCTGCTTAAGGGCTGCAAATGTAGGGCATTTACCCAAATAACCGAAAGGATTAAAAGCCTTTTTTGGGCCGGGCTTTGGTAAGCCGGTGCAGCATCGTTGCGTCGCACACTTGTACCACACAAAATAAATAAACCTTTTAGTGGCACCCTGCTATAGCAATGGGCTTATTCTTTATCTGTATCATAACGGTCAACCGATTGAATGCCGCCTAATTTCAGCAGGCGTTCCACCAGGTCTTCCAGCTCTTCTTTATCGTGTACAAAAATTCTGATATTACCCATAAAAATTCCCTCCTTAGCCTCAACCGTAAGGGCCGCAATATTTATTTTCATTTCCCCGCTTATCAGGTTGGTTATTTTATGAATAACGCCCACATCATCTAACCCAACAATTTTTAAACCGGTTAAAAAAGAAATTTCTTTGTTTTTTGCCCACTTGGTTTTAACCACGCGGTGACCGTAATTGGCCATTAGCTTAGCCGCATTGGGGCAGTTGGTGCGGTGTATGGTTAAGCCCTTACCGGTGGTTACAAATCCAAACACATCATCTCCCGGAATGGGTTTGCAGCAATTGGCCAGGTTGTAAACAATCTTATCACTGCTTTCGCCAAATATAATTAACTCAGCATCTTTTTTAGGCAAGGCTGCTGGCTCATTCTTTATTTCTGGTAAGAGTTTTACAGGGCGGGGTGGCTCTAATTTATCTCCAATTACCGTAAAATCTTTTAACTCTTTAAGGTCTATAGTTTTTACTGCTACCCTATAAAATAAATCTAACGAGGATGAAAGCTTATAAAAATTAGTAACAATATCAATATTATGTTGATTGAAAGCAGCCCCCACCCCTTCCATTTTTCTTTGGGTAAACCCTTTGCCATCGTCTGCAATGCGGCGTTTCTCTTCTTTTAAAGCGTCTTTAATTTTTGTTTTGGCTTTGGCAGTAACTACAAAATTCAGCCAATCTTCATTGGGCTTTTGTTTATTAGAAGTAATAATTTCTATCTGGTCTCCGCTGCGCAATTTGTGGCTAATTGGTACCAGCTTGTGGTTAACCTTGGCGCCAATACAGGTGCTGCCAACGGCACTGTGAATAGAAAACGCAAAATCCAACGCAGTAGAATTAACAGGCAGCATTTTCACGTCTCCCTTTGGGGTGTACACATAAATTTCTTCTGCTAAAAAAGACGTTTTAAAATCCTGTAAAAAATCAACGGTATCGGTATCCTGTGTATTCAATACTTCCCGTATCTGATGAAACCATTTATCAAAACGGCTTTCATCGGTTGTTTCTTCTTTATACTTCCAATGTGCGGCCAATCCTTTTTCTGCAATTTCATTCATCCGCTTACTGCGTATCTGTACCTCCACCCACTTACCCTGTGGGCCCATTACTGTGGTATGCAACGCTTCATAGCCATTGCTTTTGGGGTTACTAAGCCAATCCCGCAGCCGTTCCGGAGAAGGAGTGTATTCATCCGTTATTATTGAATAGATACCCCAGCATTCTTTTTTTTCCTGCTCGGGTGGTGCATTTAATAAAATACGAATAGCAAACAAATCATACACCTCTTCAAACGTCACTCCCTTTTTTTTCATTTTGTTCCAAATGGAGTGAATGCTTTTGGGCCGGCCATAAATTTCAAAATTGTAATGGGCTTTCTCCAGCTTTTCTTTAAGCGGTCTTATAAACTCATTAATATACCGGGTGCGTTCTCTTTTAGTTTCTGCCAGCTTACGGGCAATTTCTTTATACGTATCCGGCTCCAGATACTTCATAGAAAGATCTTCCATTTCAGTTTTTATATTATACAAGCCCATGCGATGTGCCAATGGGGCGTATACATACACTGTTTCAGAAGAAATCTTTAATTGCTTTTCCCGCTTCATGCTTTCCATGGTGCGCATGTTGTGCAGTCGGTCGGCCAGTTTAATTAAAATTACCCGAGGATCATCAGTAAGAGTAAGTAGTATTTTTTTAAAATTCTCTGCTTGCTGAGAAGCGTTTATATCAATTACATTAGAAATTTTTGTAAGCCCGTCTACAATACGTGCTATTTCGGTACCAAACTCTCTTTGTACATCTTCTAAACTAATATCAGTGTCTTCCACCGTATCGTGCATCAACGCACAAATGGTTGAGCGTACCCCCAATCCTATTTCTTCAACGCAAATTTGTGCCACGGCCAGCGGATGTAAAATATATGGCTCACCACTTTTGCGCCGCATGGTTTTATGAGCATCTGCCGCCATTTCAAAGGCATGCCTCACCAACTCTTTATCGCCCGGCTTTAATTTTGGTTTCAGGCTGCGCAATAAAGCACGGTATTCTCTTAAAATCAGTTTCTTTTCCTGTTCTTCTGATAAGTTATATTTTGGCGTGGCAGCAACTGTCTCCATATAGTACGAATTTACAATAAAAGCTGTGTGTATAACAGTTAAACAGCACTAAAAATTGTTAGTTAAGTTTTGGTAACCAGCTGCTGTATTAAAGCCGGGCATTGTTGCGTCGCACACTTGTGCTGAAGTAGGCCTATGGTCAATAGTTGATTATTGATAGCGTACATTGGCCATTTACTATGCACCATTAACACGCTACCGTACAAGTGTGCGACGCAACAGCTGCTGATAGCAATACCATTGCTGGTAACCCAATAAAAACACTTACTAAAAGATGTGCTTAAAAACAAATGGTTTTTGTTGAAAACTCTTTGAGATAAGTGAATGTATTGCTCTATTTTTGCCGGCGTTGAAAAACAAATAACGCTTAACAAACAACTGTTATGGTAGATGCTATACTTGGGTTGCAGTGGGGTGATGAAGGAAAGGGGAAAATTGTAGATTTTTTTGCACCCCAATACGATGTGATTGCCCGTTTTCAGGGCGGTCCAAATGCGGGACATACTTTATATGTTGATGGCAAAAAAATTGTTTTACACCAAATTCCATCGGGTGTTTTTCATGCAGGCACCATCAATCTTATTGGCAATGGTGTGGTGCTAGACCCTGTTACCTTGCGTAAAGAATGCCAGGCAGTAGCAGGTTTTGGTGCAGATGTTAAAAAAAATCTTTTTATATCGCATCGCACCAATATTATTGTACCTACTCATCGTGCGTTAGACAAAGCCTCTGAATTAGCAAAGGGCAACGATAAAATTGGTTCTACCTTAAAAGGAATTGGGCCCGCCTATATGGATAAAACCGGCCGAAATGCCTTGCGTGTTGGAGATGTGTTGGATAAAAATTTTGATACCTGGTACCAGCAATTGCGCCAAAAGCACTTGCAATTATTAGGCAATTATAATTTTGATGAAGATATTACGCAATGGGAAGCAGAATTTTTTGAAGCCATTGAATTTTTACGTACGCTAAATGTTGTTAACGGAGAGTATTTTATTAACGATAAAATAAGCCAGGGTAAAAAAGTACTGGCAGAAGGTGCACAAGGCAGTATGCTGGATATTGATTTTGGTACTTTTCCGTTTGTTACTTCTTCTAACACCACATCGGCAGGTATTTGCTCTGGTTTGGGTATTGCCCCACAAAAGATAAGAGATATTATGGGTGTTACTAAAGCGTATTGTACCCGTGTGGGTGGCGGTCCTTTTCCTACAGAATTAGAAGATGCTACAGGCGAAGAGTTGCGAAAACTGGGGAGTGAATTTGGCGCTACCACAGGGCGGCCACGCCGTTGCGGCTGGATTGATTTGGTGGCATTAAAATACGCTTGTATGATTAATGGCGTAACTAAAGTAATAATGACCAAGGCAGATGTGCTGGATAATTTTGAAAACCTGCAGGTTTGTACGGCTTATAATATTGATGGTGCCGAAAGCCAGGAAATACCTTTTCAGATGACCCGCCATAAAATTGTGCCTGTGTTGAAAGAATTTAAAGGCTGGAATACACAAACTTCAACTATAAAAGAATTTTCTGCGGTACCCGCATCAATGAAAACTTATGTTGAATTCATTAATAAGTATATTGGCGCTTCAGTATCACATATCTCTAATGGTCCGGGCCGCCATCAGTTAATTACGGTGGCCTGACACAACGGAAAAGTTTAATAAAAAATCACATTTATCTTATACGTAAATTTTAATATAGGTTTGCGTATGGAAAGAGGTCATTTTTTTTCAAAAAAAATATTTGTACATTTTTGAAAAAAAATTTGGCCATGTAAGAACTTCATAGAAATTTTACAGCAATAAATAAAAGTGCACAGACTATGGCAAAGTCAAGCAAAGACAAACCAACCAAAAAAGCTGCTCCTAAGGATGCAGATGAAAAACCGGTAAAGGCTTCTTCAAAATCTAAAAAAGATACTGAGAACGATGAGGATGATTTTGATGAAGAGGAAGAAATAGATACTCCAAAAGCTTCTAAAAAAGCGGGCACCTCAAAAAAGAAAGAAGATGATGACGACGAGGAGGAGGTAGCAGATGTAGAAGACGACTGGGAAAAAGTAGAAGAAGAAGACAACTGGGATCCAGATTTTGATGAATTTGACATTCCTAAATCAAAAGGAAAAAAAGCAGCTGGCAGTACTACCCCTGGCAAAAAAAGTAAAGAAGAAGATGACGATTTAGGTATTGATGATGAATTTAAAGATATGTTTAACGATCGTAGTGGTGGCTTTGATGATGATGAAGAGGACGATTTTTAAGCAAGGTATATACCTATAAACAAGTGCACAATCATTTTGCATCATTTGCAATAAATAATTTTACTGTATTTAAACAACAAATGCTGAATTGGGCTAACCAGTTTGGCATTTGTTGTTTTTTAGACAGCAACCAGTACCATTTTAAGCACAGCCAGTATGAATGTATTGCAGGTGTAGATGCTATTACTGGCATTATAGCCACTACTGGCACTGCACTACAACAACTACAAGCGTTTCAACAGCTGCACAAAGGCTGGCTATTTGGCCATTTGGCCTATGATCTGAAGAATGAGATAGAAAATCTTGAAAGTAATAAACCAGACTTTTGCCAATTTCCAGATTTATATTTTTTTTTACCCCGGTATGTATTGTTATTAAATAAAACACATTGTAATATTTATTGCGCCAGTGCGCTTGAGGCAACTGCAGTTTTTGAAGCAATTAATAATATAACTATTGCAACTGCAGTAAAAACAACGGCACCGCTAATTATTAAAAGCAGGTTTAGCCGCCAAGAATACCTGCACACTGTAAATGCAGTTAAGCAGCATATTGCAAGGGGCGATTGTTATGAGTTAAATTTTTGTCAGGAGTTTTATGCAGAAGGCGCTGCTATAGAACCCGTTGAAATTTTCAATCGGCTCAATACTGCTTCGCCCAACCCGTTTGCTGCGTTTTACAAAATAGAAAAGAAATACCTGCTTTGTGCCAGCCCTGAGCGATACCTAAAAAAACAAGTCAGCAACATTTTATCTCAACCCATAAAAGGCACGGGAAGACGCAACACCGCTAATGCGGCAGCCGATGAACTAAGTAAACAGCAATTGTTACAAAGCCCGAAAGAGAGAGCTGAAAATGTTATGGTGGTGGATATTGTAAGAAACGATCTTTCAAAAGTGTGTGAAACTGGCAGTGTAAGGGTTGATGAATTGTTTGGCCTTTATAGTTTTCCGCAGGTGCACCAAATGATTTCTACTGTTACCGGGCAGTTATTACCCAATACTTCTTTTGTTGATATAATTAGAGCTAGTTTTCCGATGGGTTCTATGACGGGTGCTCCTAAAAAAAGAGCTATGGAATTAATTGAGCTGTTTGAAAAAACACATCGGGGTATTTATTCAGGTGCAGTGGGTTATATAAGCCCCGATGGTGATTTTGATTTTAATGTGGTAATCAGAAGTATTGTTTACAATAAAGACAATCAATATCTTTCTTACCAGGTAGGCTCTGGCATTACCCATTATTGCGATGCAGCAAACGAATATGAGGAATGTTTGTTGAAAGCAGCTGCTATTGAAAAAATTCTTTTACAATAAAAAGTGCTGATAGCTGATTTACCGATGAACTGAGCATAGCAACGATGTTGCTGCTATTGCTAAAGTTGGTGAAAATAAAAGCGGCTGTCTCAAAAGGTTTTTTACTACAAAGACACAAAGCAAAGAAAATTGGTTTATAATAATTTGTGCTATGAGTCTTAGTGCCAAAATTCAAAATCCTTATTTTGAAACAGCCTCTTAATATTGTGTAGGTGTTTATGCTTCTTTCTCTACCAGCACCTGTTGCTGTCTGAATGCTTTTGCAAAAGCAATAAATTCTGTTGCCTGCAACAAGT
>REAR01000189.1 GCA_004295245.1 Sphingobacteriales bacterium
ATTGAAGGCAGCTGGCAATTGCTGGGTGCCACCACCATACAAAATGGAGATACTACCAATAGTGTAAATGCGGCCACAGAAAAAATGATAAAGATTATTAACGCTACTCATTTTGCTTTTTTACGGCACGATGTTAATAAGGGTAAAGATTCCACCGCTGTGTATTCATCGGGTGGCGGGGCCTATACTTTAAAAGGTAATCAATACACCGAGCAGCTGGAGTATTGCAACGCCAGAGAGTGGGAGGGCCACAGTTTTGCATTTACCGTTACCATTAACGGCGATACTTTATTACAAACCGGTGTTGAAAAAATAGATAGTCTGGGTATTAACCGCACCATTGTTGAAAAATATAAACGCATTCGCTAATTAAAAATTTATAGCTATGCCTGTATCAAAATTAAGACCCACCAGTATAGAAGATTATATTGCCAGCACAGCACCCTATTTGCAAGAGCGTTTATACAAACTGCATGAATGTATTGTAAAAGCAGCACCCAACGCCGTTGAAAGTTTAAAGTGGGGCATGCCAGCTTATTCTATGCGCAAAATTTTGGTAACCTATAAAGCCTTTAAAAATCATACCGGCTTTTTTCCCATGGCCACTACATTAGCTGCATTTAAAAAAGAATTGGCTGCGTACAAAACCGGCGAAGGTTCTGTACAGTTTCCGCACAGCGAACCATTGCCGCTGGCGTTAATTACTAAAATGATAAAACATCGTGTTAAGGAAGATAAAGACGGAACCATTCAGTGGCGTTCCTGATGGTGTTTAAACTGCTATCAGGAAATGATGACATCTTTAATTACTTTTTCGCCCAGTGCTTCATTTACCCGTTCCATAATTTGTTCTTTCTGATAAAGTAATTCGTTTTTTAATGGCGCTACAGTAGTGGTAATATATAATTTGCTGCCGTAAATTTTTATACTGTCAGTGTATTTAGCAATCGTTTTTCCCATCAGGTTTTCCCATATATCTGTAATCTGCAATGCCTGTACATCGCCCCGCAGCCGGCTGCTGTGTAAAAAACGCCGCATCGCCTCTTTCATGGAGTATTCACTCATGCCTCAAAAATAGTATTTAAACAATAAACACAAAACAGGTTGTTACGGGCAGTAGCAAAAAGCCCTGCATCGTTGTGTCACTCACTGCCTCTTTTGTGCAGGGCCCGGCTTACAGTTCTATTAACTGAAATGGTTTTTGTAATGCGGCCAGGTGTTGCTGCAGGCGTTCTTTATGTGTATCGGTAATTAATACCTGTCCGTTATTTTGCACACAAACCCATTGCAACAGGTTGTGCATACGGCTGGCATCCAGTTTTTCAAACACATCATCCAGTAATAACAATGGCGCAAAGCCTTTTGTAATTTTCAGCATTTCAAACTCGGCCAGTTTTAAAGCAAACAATAAACTTTTGCGTTGCCCCTGCGATGCGGTGGTTTTAAATACTTCTCCAGAAAAACTCATTCCAATATCATCGCGGTGTATGCCCTGTGTGGTGCGTTGTGCTGCAATATCTTTATCGCGGTTTTGTTGCAGCAACTGTTGCATGGGGTATTGGTGCAGGCTGGTTTGATAAGCTAATTCAAGCCCTTCATCAACTCCGGCAATTTGCTGGTAAAAAGTGCCGGCAAGGGGTAGTAACTGTTGTAAATATGCATTTCGCTTTTCATATACACTGCTACCAGTTTTTACCAGTTGAGCATCATATACATCCAGCAAACTATAATCGCTTACACTGCGCTCGGCCAATAGTTTTAAGTAACTGTTTTTTTGTTGCAGCACTTTGTTGTATTCCATTAATTGCTGCAGGTAGTGGCTGTCTAGCTGAGAAAACAAGGCATCCATAAACCTTCTTCGTTCTTCACTGCCTTCTGTAATAATATGCACATCATCCGGTGCAATAAATACCGCCGGAAAACGGCCAATGTGCTGGGCCATTTTATCGTAAGCCTGTTCGTTGTAATAAAATTCTTTCTTACCGGTTTCTCTTAAAATGCAAACCACTTTATGGGTATTGGCTTCTTTTTCAAACACACCTTCAATTCTAAAACCGGTAGCACCGTGGTGGGTATTGGCCGCATCGGTTTTGGTAAAATAACTTTTGGTAAAGCCCAGGTAATACACCGCATCCAGCAAGTTGGTTTTGCCAATACCATTTTTACCACAAATGCCGGTAATGCGTTCTGTAAATTCAAACCGCTGCTGAATATAATTTTTAAACTGTACTATGGATAGTTGCTGTAGCTGCAAAAGTGAATAGTTAAGTGGGCAAATATATTTAAGTTGATGGATGCAGGCGCCGATAATTAGCTTTTAGTAAGTAGCAATTAAAGTGGCCGTTCATTATTGCGCTACTGTTGCAGGGTGCGACGCAACGGCTGCCCAATAGCGGGTAAAGGCTGGCAACACCTTTCTTTTATTTTACAAAGCAGCATGCAAAACAAATGTTAGGCAAAAAGCGCTGTTTTACAGGGTAAAAAAAGCAAGCTAAGCGCTTTAATTCCAGTTTATAAATTGGGTTTTCCCCCTTATCTTTGCCCCTCTAAAAAATAAACTAGTGGCTACTAAATTTTCAAAAGAAACTTATATGTACTGGTACGAGCTGATGCAGCTTATTCGCCAGTTTGAAATAATGGCCGAGGAAAAGTATAAAATGGAAGGAAAGATCCGTGGCTTTTTTCACGCCTATGTGGGTCAAGAAGCTATTGCGGCTGGTTGTATGACAGCAACCCGTCCGGAAGATGCTTTTATTACCGCTTACCGCGATCATGGATTGGCCCTTGCCAAAGGAGTTACGGCTAATTCTTGTATGGCCGAGCTATACGGCAAAGCCACTGGTTGTGCTAAAGGCAAAGGTGGTAGTATGCACTTTTTTGGAAAGGATGTAAACTTTTGGGGAGGCCATGGTATTGTGGGTGCACAAATTGGTACCGGTGCTGGTTTGGCTTTTGCTGAAAAATATAAGGGAACCGACAATGTGAGTCTTACCTTTTTTGGCGATGGCGCAGCCCGCCAGGGTATGGTAAACGAAGTGTTTAATATTGCCATGACATGGAAACTGCCGGTGATTTTTATTTGTGAAAACAACAACTACGCGATGGGTACATCTGTAGAGCGTACCAGCAATGTGGTGGATATTTATAAAATGGCCGATGCCTTTGAAATGCCAGCCGATAGCATTGATGGCATGAGCTGCGAAGCAGTACATGAGGGTATGGCCCGTGCGGTAAAAAGAGCCCGTGAAGGTGGCGGCCCTACATTAATTGAAATTAAAACATATCGTTATAAAGGTCACTCAATCAGCGATCCACAAAAATACCGTACTAAAGAAGAAGTAGAAACTTACAAACAAAGAGATCCGATACACATGGTTTTAAAAACCATTTTAGATAATAATTTTGCTACACAAGAAGAAATAGATGCCATTAACAAACGCATTGATGCTATTGTGGACGAAAGCGTACGCTTTGCTGAAGAAAGCCCATGGCCTTCAGACGATGAAGTGTTGAAAGATGTATATGTAGACCAGAATTATCCTTTTATTGTTGACTAATATTTGCTTGCTAAAAATAAATAAACAAGAATGAGCGAAAATAAGAACACAGCACAGCCCGTAGCGGTTGGTGGTTTTTCAAGAGAAAATCTAAAGAAAGTTGCAATTGCAGCAGGGGCTATCATTGTATTGGTAGGTGCTTACTTTGGTTATAAGTATTGGATTAGTGAGCCCAATGAAAAGAAAGCCGCTGAAGCCATGTTTAAGGCAGAAGAGTACTATCGTATAGATTCTTTAAACCTTGCTTTACAGGGAGATGCACAAAATGCCGGATTTTTAAAAGTAATTACTAAATACAGCGGAACCAATGCCGCTAACATGGCAAATTTTTATGCTGGTAGCTGTTACCTGAAGCAGGGCGACTTTAAAAATGCGGTTAAGCATTTAGAAAATTTCTCAACCAATGCACCACAGGTTAAAGCAAGAGCTACGGCATTGCTGGCCGATGCCTATGCCGAGCAGGGCAATAAAGAAAAAGCGGTAGGGCTGTATGCAGAAGCGGGTAAAACTTTTGATAAAGACGATTACAACAGTCCAGAGTATCTTTTCCGTGCCGGATATTTATATGAAAGCATGGGCAAAACAAAAGAGGCTATTGAAATGTACCAGCTGATTAAAGAAAAATATCCCAAGAGCGAAAGAGGTTTTGATATTGATAAGTACCTTGGCCGTCTGGGTGCAGTAGAATAATTGTTGGACCAGCAACGGTGCTGCTATATAACATCGTTGCGTCGCACACTTGTACTGCAGTTACGCTATTCAACTATTTTATTTTGCATCAGAATAAGTAAAATGGCTACAACAGGTAATACTAATTTATACCAAATTAATACAGGCATCTTACCCAAAGATGCCTGTATTGTTATTGTAAAAACAGCATGGAATGCCGGCATTATTGACGAGCTGGAAAAAGGTTGCCGCCGCATTTTTGAGCAATACGGGTTTACTCAAATAGAAACGGTAGAAGTGCCCGGTGCGGTAGAAATACCTTTTGCTATAAAAGCCCGCTGGTATGCGGTAAGCTTACCCCGCCCGGCTGCTTTTATTGCACTGGGTTGTGTAATACGCGGCGATACCCCTCATTTTGATTATGTGTGCAGCACGGTAACCGATGGTGTATTGCAATTGAATATGGAATTGCCGGTGCCTACCATTTTTGGTGTGTTAACAGTAAATACTACTGAACAAGCCGAAGAACGTATTGGCGGTAAGCACGGCCATAAAGGAGAGGAAGCCGCCATCACTGCTATTAAAATGGTACAGCTGAACCAGTCTTTTCAAAACCATCCACCAAAACCATAAGCATGCGGGTACATATTTTTATACCCTGTTTTATTGACCAGCTATACCCGCAGATAGGCTTTAGTATGGTTAAAGTATTGCGCAAGCTGGGTTGCGAGGTGGTGTATAATAATAACCAAACCTGCTGCGGACAACCTGCTTTTAATGCCGGTTTTCAGGAGGAGGCCAAAGAAGTATGCACTAAGTTTATTACCGACTTTAAAGATGCAGAATACATTGTTGCACCCAGTGCCAGTTGCGTGGGCTTTATAAGAAACTATTATCCCAAATTATTTGATAACTCATCTTTTCATAACGATGTAAAGAGTTTGCAGGAACGGACTTTTGAGTTTAGCGAGTTTTTGGTAAACAAACTACAGGCTACTAATACAGGGGCCAGCTTGCATACTAAAGCTACATACCACGATAGTTGCGCCGGCCTGCGGGAATGTAAAATAAAAAAAGAGCCCCGCCTTTTATTAGAACAGGTAAACGGGTTAGAACTTGTGGAAATGAATGATGTGGAAACCTGCTGCGGTTTTGGCGGCACATTTGCCGTTAAGTTTGAACCAATCTCCATTGGTATGGCCGATCAAAAAGTAAACAATGCCCTGGCTACGGGTGCCAACTGTATTATTTCTACAGATGTGAGCTGCCTGATGCATTTAGATGGGTATATAAAACACAAGAATCTTTCTTTACAAACCATGCATATTGCAGAAGTGCTGGCGGGCTTTTAAATGCCTTTTACTGTTCAATTTTATTATAAGTACAAGTGTGCGACGCAACAATGGCTGCGCCGTGTTACCGCTGCTTGTTTACAAAAAAAAGAGAACCGTATTGTGATAACCCTGTGCTTTCGTTTTTACATACGTTCTGGAACCTGTATACCTAATAAGCCCATGGCAGATGCTATAATAATTGCTGTAAGCTGACACAACTGTAAACGCAATTCTTTTTTGGCAGGGGTTTCTGCATTGCCCACAGAGTGCTCAGTATAAAAGGAGTTATAAGCTTTTGCTAAATGAAAAGTATAGCTAGCAATAACTGAAGGATTGTGCTCTGCCGCTGCTTGTTGTAAAATGCTGCCGTATTGTTCTAGTTGAACCAATAACTCTTTTTCTAATTTTAATAAAGCTGTTTGTGGTGCATTGGTAAATAAGGTAGCGGCTTCTTTGCGCAAGATTGATTTTATACGTGCATGCGTGTATTGTATAAATGGCCCGGTAAAACCATGAAAGTCGATACTCTCTTCCGGGTTAAAAACCATTTTCTTTTTGGGCTCTACCCGCAACAGGTAAAACTTAAGTGCCCCCATGCCCAAAGTGTGGTACAGTTGCTTTAATTCTTCGGTAGTAAAATCTTTCACCTTACCCAGCTCTTCTGTATGCTGTGCCGAAATTTTTTCCATCTCATCCACCAGGTCATCAGCATCCACCACGGTGCCCTCACGGCTTTTCATACGGCCCGTCGGCAGTTCTACCATGCCATAACTTAAGTGATAAATACCATCGGCATTGGGCAGGTCCAGCTTTTGGCAAATCAGCTTCAGCACTTTCATGTGATAGTTTTGTTCGTCGCCAATCACATAAATGCTTTGGTCCATTTTGTACTCGTTGTACTTATCCTGTGCCAGTCCAATATCCTGTGTTATGTAAACAGAAGTGCCATCTTTACGTTGTACCAGTTTTTCATCCAGTCCATCCGCCGTTAAATCAATCCATACACTGCCATCTTCTTTTTTAAAAAACACGCCTTTATCCAAACCCCATTGTACGGTTTTTTTACCCAGCAGGTAGGTATTGCTTTCGTAATAGGTTTTATCAAAGTTGCTGCCAATGCGTTTGTAGGTTTCATTAAAACCTGCATATACCCATTCATTCATTTGTTTCCATAAAGCAAGCGTATCGGCGTCACCTTCTTCCCATTTCAGCAACATGGTACGTACCTCTTGCATAAGAGGTGTATTGTTACGCACCAGCTCTTTTACTTCATCTTTAAGCTCAGCAGCTTTGGCATCTCCGTTATTAATACGTTGTACAAATAATTGCAATTTGGTTAATGGCTCTCCTTCAAAGCCGGTAAAATTACCTGCCAGCACCTGTTCTAATAAAGGGGCTGCTTGTTGTTTCAGTTCGTTTTCAAACTGCACATAGTAATCACCCACCAGGTGGTCTCCTTTACTACCGGTAGTAGCTGGAGTGGCGCCATTACCCATTTTTTGCCAGGCCAGCATGCTTTTGCAAATATGCACACCACGGTCGTTTACAATACAGGTTTTAGTAACTGTATTACCATTGGCTTTTAATATTTCGGCAATGCTCCAACCCAAAAAATTATTTCTTAAATGCCCAAGGTGAAGTGGCTTATTGGTGTTGGGGGAGGAGTATTCCACCATCACTTTTTTTCCGGTGGCAGCTGCTTTACCAAAATTTGGGTTCTTATAGTTTTGTTGTAACAGGCTTACCCAATAGGCATCTGTAATGGTAAGGTTTAAAAAACCTTTTATAACATTGTAAGCAGTAAATAAGCCAGCATTATTAGCCACCAGGTATTGCCCCAGCTCATTACCCAAACCATCCGGCGATTTTTTTAACTGCTTCACCAGCGAAAATAAAACAACCGTATAATCTCCTTCAAACTCAGGCTTGGTTTGGCTTAGCTGAAAACTGCCGGGTTCAAAATTACCTTCATATAAACTATCTAAAGCCTTCACTACCTGCACTTGTATTACACTGGTTACTGACATATCGCTTCTCCTTAATTTTGAGCGGCAAAAATATTACAAAGCCACCAAAAAGCAGCAGAGTATTTGGGGCAAACCAGCAATGGTACCGAATAGTTGGTGCCATTGCAATAGCATTGCTACACTCATTTGGGGTATAGTGCTGGCGGCAGCTATTATATATCTAAAATTACACTGGTAGGGCAGTGGTCACTCGCTTCAAGGTCGTTGCCCTCCATGCTTTTTAAACGCGGGCCTTTATATTGTTTACAATGTGGTGTAAGGCCCTCTCTAAAAAACTCGGTGCCACTAATGGCAAGGCTTTTATCAACCAAAATATAATCCAGCTGACTAACTTTTCTTTTAGAAGAGTAGTAGTGCGACCAGCGTTCCTCATCCGCTAAGTTTTTAAAGGGGTCTTGCAATTTGGTAGACTTATACAGCTTGTCCAGCGATTGGTCGTAGTCTTCCTGCTTCACATCTATGTTTAAATCGCCCAGCACAATGGTTTTTTTGCCTTCTTTAAAAGCAATATCCACCAGTTCTTTCACACGGGTGCTTTGTCGTATTCTTTTTTCGGTAGACGCCGGTTTGCCGTCCTGTGCTTTAAAGTGATTTACTAAAAAAGTATATACCGTGTTTTTAATTTTTATGTCTACTTCCAGGCAATCTCTTGCAAATGTAACCTTAGATGTTACCTGCGTACTCAGCCGGCTTGTTTGAGGCACAAAGCCACCTTCATATACTTCATCAAAATGAAAACGGGTAGCTACAATTTCGGCTTTCAATCCTTTTTTAACCAGCAAGCCCACATCAATACCACGGGCATCGTTGCCATCTGCCAGCACAATGCGGTCGAAATAGTTTTTACAATAAATATGGTTAAACATACGCAGTGTAGGTAAGTTCTCCACTTCCTGCACCGCCAGTATATCGGGGGCCGCACCCAGTATAGCATTGGCGGTTGTTTTACGTTGTACTTCTGCAATTTCTTTGGGTTTAATAGCGCCGCTGCGGCCGGGCTCTAAAGCAATTACATCAAAAACCTGTAAGCGGTTTTCATAACCGCTGGGGCGTTTATCCCATGCCAAATCTAATAAGCGGTAGCGACCAAACAGGTTCTCGCAATTAAAGCTGGTTACTTTTAATTTCATAGCAGAAGGTTTAAGGTTATAAATAAGTTTGTTCATTTAAATGTAAAACCTTCTTTAAAAGCAGCCACAGGTATTTTTACCTTTTATTGCCACAATACACCCTATTTACAAACGCACGATAAAATAATCCGATATGCCGTTTAATTTCGGTAAATTACTGGAGGTTTTATTTTAGTAGCAATAAAAGTGGCAAATGAAAAAGAGTGTTGACGAAGTAATGGTTGAGTTTAATACATCCGCTTGTTATATTTACGAGAGTATGTTTCAGCATTTCTTACACGCCATTAACAATATCAGCCGTACAAAAGAAGAGAATGTTTTTAAAATGCAGGCAGCTAAGTATAGCTCAGAGTTAAATGATCAGCTGCGGGATCTGTTGCAACATCTTATGAATTATAATTCCATCCCCAAAAATCATTTGCAAATGCAATTACAGTTACAAAACGGAATTCAATATTACCTGCATGGATTTACTTTACGTGTAAATGCAAGCTAACCTATATTTTTCTGTATCATTAACCACCGCAATACCCTTCGGTGGTTTTTTTTAACGGTACTATTTTATTTTATATGGCTGTCTTTCCTTTCCTCTCCTTCGCAAGTAACCTGCCTGCGGCAAAATACTTCCTGTTTTAAAGTTATATCACAATTTTGCTGAGATACAAAAAAGCCGCGTAATTAATAGCTAAATGCTCCAAGAATGTACAGTACCGCCACCGCCATGCGTTCTGCTGGCTTTGCTACAAATTATAGTGAGATGGTGACATACCCATACTGCACCATTCAGCTATTGCAGCGTGCAATTCACTCCTTTTTTTTACATGCTTCATCCTGTATCGGTTACAAAATTCTATATCTGGCTGTTTCTACATTCAAATAAATTCTTTGTATGAAACGTAAAACTTATTTCATGAAAACCTTATTAATGGGTGCTTTGTCAATTGTTCTTTTAGCAGGATGCGATAAAGATGATGATACACCCCCCTCTAACACTATTACAGACGTAGTGGTAAACAGTAACGACTTCAGTACACTAGAAGCCGCCGTGGTAAAAGCTAATTTACAAACAACCCTAAGCGGTGCGGGGCCTTTTACCGTATTTGCGCCAGACAATGATGCTTTTGCTGCCTCCGGAATCACAACTGCCGTGCTTAATTCTTTAACACAGGCGCAAACCTCAAACATTATTTTGTACCATGCCATTGGTTCAAAAATTTTAGCGGCTGATGTACCAGCGGGCCCTAATGCAAAAGTAATTACAGCCAGTGGAGATTCAGTTTTTGTAACACGTAATGGCACTGGTGTTTATGTTAATGGTATAAAAGTAAAAACGGCCGACGTAAATGCAGATAATGGCGTTATACATGTTATTGGCCGCGTTTTAATACCACCAGCAGGAAATATTGTTGAAACGGCGGTAGCCAGTGGATTAGATTCTTTGGTTAAAGCCGTAACAAGAGCTACCAATGCACCTGGCGGCGACCCATCACTTGCAGGCACTTTAAGCAGCGGCCGGTTAACTGTTTTTGCTCCCACTAATGCCGCTTTCACTCAATTACTGGGTATATTAGGGGTTAGCGATATCAACCAGATTCCGGTTGCTACTTTATTGAATGTGCTTCGTTATCATGTAGTAGCTGGCAGAGCCTTCTCATCAGACTTAGCCAATGGCGCACTTACCATGTTGGCCGGTGGTACTACCACTATCAGCTTAAGTGCTGGTGCTACCATTAAAGGAAATGGCAATGGTACTAATGCCTCCAATATTACTGCAACGAACATTGTGTGCAGAAATGGTGTTGTACACCTGATAGACCGGGTTTTAATACCATAAGTTTTAAACAAATTTAAACTATACACCAGTTCTGTCGCTATGCGCAGAACTGGTTTTAAAATATAAGCTATGTTGTTTCATCATAAATACCGATACCTGTTTATGATTTTACTGGCATCTTATGCCTTTATGAATACAGCACTTTGCAATGTGTATTATTATTTCAACATCCAAATAACCTGGTATCATGCCTTACTAACCATTATAGGCGTAACAGTACTAACCTGGGAAGGAAACCGTCTTATTAAACCCTTCATCAAAAAAAAGGCACTAACCGGTGGGCATAAATTCCGGTTTTTATTATTGTTTTTTTTAGCAGGAAATGTTATAGCCGTCGCCTCAGCCGCCATAACGGTTTATGCAGTTGGCACTGGTTTGTATAATTATAATTTTCAGCAAAACTGGAATCCGCTGAAATTAAATTTAATATACGCCACACTTATTAATCTGTTCTTTCATTTGGTAAATGCCATATTCTTTTTTTTCAGAGAGTACCAGCAAAAATGGACAGAGGCAGAAGCACTGCGCAAAAGCCGTGAAGAAGCACAGATCCAACTCATAAAAAGTCAGGTTAACCCACATTTTTTATTTAATAATCTCAATGTGTTGTCTGGCATGGTTATAAAAAATAACCCGGAAGCCAATCATTTTATAGAAGAGTTTTCAAAGGTGTACCGCTACATTTTAACCAACCAACAAAAAGAACTGGTTCCCCTGCGGTCAGAATTAGAGGTAATAGAGCCCTATTTATTTTTATTACAAACGCGTTTTAGCGAGGGTATAACAGTAAACATCAACATACCGGAAAAATACAATAACTGGCAGGTGGTACCAGCATCACTTCAAATGCTTATAGAAAATGCTATCAAACACAATGTGGTTAGTAAGCACAAACCACTGCATATAGATATACATGCCAATGGAAACGAAACATTGGTGGTAAAAAATAATTTTCAACCACGCCTGCAGCCAGAAGCATCTACCAAAACCGGTTTGCAAAACATCCGCAAGCGCTATGAACTTATCAGTGGCAGAAACGTTATTGTAAATAATAATGGTAAAGAGTTTGAAGTAATATTGCCATTGCTGCACTTAAACTAAATGCCATGCGGGTAGTTATTGTAGAAGATGAAAAATTAGCTGCTGACAGGCTTGTTACAATATTGTTACAATACGATCCTTCTATTGAAGTAATTGCCTGTTTTGAAAGTGTGGAAGAAACTGTACACTACCTGCAAACGGCAGCCCACCCTGATTTGATGTTATTGGATATTCATCTTTCCGACGGGCATAGTTTTGAAATTTTTAAAAAGGTAAGCTATCAAAACCCGGTTATCTTTATCACTGCTTTTGATCAATATGCATTAGATGCCTTCCGCATTTTTAGTATCGACTATATTTTAAAACCAGTAAGCCAAACAAGCTTGGCCACGGCAATCAATAAATTAAAACAACTCTCATCCAGTTTTGCTATTGCCGGTTTAAAATTAGCGCCATTGACAAGTGCAGAAGAGCCCCTTTATAAAAAACGCTTTTCTGCTAAAATAGGGCAACGTTTATTTTTTATAACTACTGAAAACATTGCTCTTTTTCAGGCAGATAATAAAGTGGTATACCTGATAGATAAAACCGGAAACCGCTACGTGGTAGAATTTACTATTGAGCAATTACAGCAATTGCTGCACCCCAAACAATTCTTTCGCCTTAACCGTAGTTTTATAGTAAACATTGATGCCATACAACAGGTAAAACCCTGGTACAACAGCCGCTTAAAAATTTTTATACAAGGCCTTACCGATAAAGAAGAAATAGTTGTAAGCCGGGATAGGGTAGCCCACTTTAAAACATGGGCAGAAGCCTGATACTGTATTCCTAAAACAGTTGGATGTTATAATATAGCGATGCCAGCACCTGTAATGCTATTTAACAGCCGTTGCCATAGTCTATCCCCACCAATCGGGCACTCGTTTCAGCAGTAGCTTTTTTTTGTAACCGCTGCTTAGTTTTTATAAAGCTAAATAGTAAGAATTTAAATTGACTATTATATCTGCTGCGTCCTTTGGCTAGGCTGCAAAATGCTATGACGTTTGAATCCCAGAGTCGGCTGCGCAAGCCCCTAGCGAAAAAAACTATTTTTAAGCAAACTCAATATATAAGTATAGGAGAATAACAACGACGAGTCCCTTTCAGGAGACTCGTCTGAGAAGAAAACACTTTCCTACTAATAATTTATTTTGCGTTAAAAGATTTGGGTTTAAGTTTTGTTAACCAGCATTGGTAAGCGGGTGGGGCAGTGGTTGCGTCGCACCCTTCAGC
>REAR01000130.1 GCA_004295245.1 Sphingobacteriales bacterium
TTAACATAGCCTTCCAGATAAGGCAAAGCTTTTGCAAATTCCTGCTTTTCAAAATAGGCATGGCCAATCAATTGCTTCATTTCTTGCTCATACAATATGCCTGCTTTTTTCATTTTGCTTTCTGCATATTCCAATGCCTTTGCTTTATCGCTTGTGTTATACAAAATGGTGGCAATATAAAAGGGTACTACTTTTTCATATTGTGGGGCTTCTTCTGCTTTTCTAAAACCATCTAATGCCTGCCCAAATTTTTGATCGTTAAAATCAATGAATGCTGCATAATAGTTAGCATCTGCATAATTAGGGTCTTTGGGCAGCTGTCTTATTTCATCAAAAAGGGGTTTGGCTTTATCAAAACGCTGCAGGTTAAAATAACTGTACCCTTTATGAAATTTCATATTAGCAATTTCGTCATTGCTTAAATGAACAATATTTGTTTTGTCGTAATTGGTAATAGCCTTGTAAAAATCTTTCTGCCTGAATTGATATTCGCCCAAATGAAATGCCATCATCTGAACACGGGTCTCGTTATCTTCAATATCAATAAACTCTTCTGCAATGTCTGCTGCCGGTTTTTCATTTTGTTTTAATGCGCATACTGTGGTATAATATTTTATCTCCTGGTAGTTTAATGCCTGGTTGCTGCGGTCTGTTTCACGCAAGTACAGATTTAAATCTTTAAACAACGGATACGCTAAACTGTAGTATTCTTTCTGGTAATAGTCTTTGGCTTGTTTAAAAGTGGCTTGAGGATCGGCCAGAAAGCGGGTTTGCTGGCTTTGCGCAGCAGTGCTTAACAATGCTGCAGTGGCTACTATCCAAAATTTATTCATGGAGATTACGTGGTTATTGGGTTTACAACGCATTAAAGTTTCTAAATATTTTTACTTAAACCAAACATCGTTCCAAACAACTGTGGATAAGTAAGAGGATTAACATTTCTTTTTCATAATAATCACAAATTACAAATGAGTTATTTTTGAAAAAACAATTTATAGCAATGAAATTTTTATTGTCTACCAAGTTTACCAATGCTTCTTTAAATGTGGCACTTTTACTTTTGCGATTGGCCTTTGCGGGTTTAATGATACCGCATGGTTATAGTAAGTTAGTTCGTTTTGGAGGTATGAGAGATAAGTTTATGAATTTTTTGGGCATGGGCAGTACACTGTCGCTATCGCTTACAGTGTTTGCAGAATTTTTTTGCGCCATTTTTGTGTTGCTGGGTTTGTTTACCCGTTTAACCTTATTGCCATTGATTATTGCTATGGCCGTGGCAGTATTTAAAGCGCACAATGCAGAAATTTTTGGCGATGGCGGAGAAGCTACTTTGTTTTTGGCAGCATACATGGCTTTATTTTTAGCAGGGCCCGGTAAGTTTAGTATTGATGGTGCCATGGGGCGTTAATTTTTTTATGAAATCAGCAGTAGTTTTACAATGTAACATCCTTGCGTCGCACACTTGTGCTGAGGAATGTCAGTCAGCAAGTCCGAAAGAAACTTTCTTAAATTACAGTACGCGGTCCAACTTGTGGATTTGCCGATTTGCTGACTTGTTGCACAAGTGTGCGACGCAAGGATGTTGACCAAAGAATTAATGCTGGTAACAAAAACAAAAAAACATGTTTGAAGCAACAAATAAAATAAGAGTACGCTACGCAGAAACCGATCAGATGGATGTGGTATATCATGGAAATTATGCAGCTTATTTTGAAGCCAGCCGTGCAGAAGCGATACGAGATCTTGGCCTGACGTATAAAGATATGGAAGCCATGGGCACCTATATGCCCATTATAGAATTACATTGCAAATACCTGCGGCCAGCGCATTACGATGATTTGTTGAGCATAAAAACAATATTAAAAGAAATGCCAACAGATCACCGCATTCAATTTCACCATGAAGTATACAATGAAGCGGGAAAATTATTAACCATTGGCCATGTGGTATTATATTTTATTGATGCAGCCACCAAACAAAAAACAACAATGCCAGCTTTTTTGTTAGAAAAGTTGGCACCATTTTTTGAAACAGCAAGAGATTAATTATACCCGGTTATAATCGGCACGCCAGTTAACAATAGCTTGTTTAATGGCTTTTGCAGATAGTTTTTCTTCAACTGCTTTTTTTGCCAACGCAGGCATTTCATCATCGGCGGCAAAACGCAAGGCAATTACCTGGCCCATGCGTATGCGGCCGTCAAAAGGTTTACCGGTAAGTACATAATGTCTGAAATTTTCTTCGGCACGAATGGCACGGTCCTGTGCACGCAAGGCAAAAAAACGAGCATACCAAAACAGCCCTACCAAGGCCATAGCTATTAAGCTTATAATAGCTGCAGTAAAGTGCCCTTGCACAAAATGATGATAGGTTACAAATAAATTATAGATAGCCAGTGCTAAAGAAAGTAACACCAATAAGCCGGTTACAATATGAAAGCCAAAAACGTAGCGGGAATGATTTTTATAGTTCTGCTCTGCCATAATAAGTAGTTAAGTTGTGTGCGAATGTAAATTATTTTAATACATCCAGCACCTGGTATATTTTTTTAATGAGGCTACTGCTGCTGCTATTGTAATTATTTACAATAATTGCCACAGTATAGTGGGTGCCACTTTTGCTGGTATGGTAACCGGCAAATGAGCGACAACCGTTTATAGAACCGCTTTTAATTTTCATGCCGTTGTATTCTGGTAATGCGTTGTAAAAAGAAGCAAACCATTTTTGCTTACTGGCATATTGCAAGGCTTGTACCAGTGCTCTTGTTGTAACGCGGTTTTGAGGAGAGAGACCACTACCGTCTGATATATTTAATGCATTTTTGTGAATGCCCTTGCTGGCCCAAAACGCTTTTAAAAGTTCAACACCTGTTTCTGTATCTGCATAACCATTCTTTTCAAGGGCCAACACTTTTAGCAGGGCCTCACCATATAAATTAATGCTTTTGCGTAGAAAGAAATGATTAATTGTATCCAGCGG
>REAR01000190.1 GCA_004295245.1 Sphingobacteriales bacterium
GCCATATCGTAGGTTGAAACAGGCGGGTAGCCATTTTTCCATTGCTGAAAGCTGGTGCCATTATCCATACTTACCCATAAGCCTTGTTCGGTACCTGCAAAAATTAAATTGGGTTCTGTTGGGTCTTGCAATACACAAAGTGCATAACCAACTACCTTCTTTTCATCTACCATACGGGTCCATGTTTTGCCATAATCTGTTGTGCGAAAAATATATGGCTTAAAGTCTCCGCGGCGGTAATCATTAGCAACAACAAAAGCTTCGCCACCATTGAAACGGCTGGCTTGTACCTGTGGTATCCAACAACCGGCAGGTAAGCCAGGTATTTTACCACGGAAATTAGTCCATGTTTTACCACCATCTCTGGTTAATTGTACATTGCCATCATCGGTAGTGGCCCATATTACTCCTTTTTCTTTTGCAGAAGGTGCAATGGCAATAATAGTACAATGGTTTTCTGCGCCGGTAATGTCTATACTAATACCACCATTATTGCGCTGATCTATTTTAGCGCTGTCGTTGGTAGATAAGTCTGGAGAAATAATTTCCCATGAAGCACCTTTATTGATGCTTTTATGTAAAAACTGGCTGCCGTAATAAATAGTGCTTTTATCAAACGGATCTTGTGCAATGGCGGCATTCCAGTTAAAGCGTAGTGTTAGTTTAATATCTGGTGTAGGTGGTTTAATAAACCATCGCTCACCGGTTTTAACATTATACTTGCCCACATTACCACCCTGGCTCATAGCATATACCCAATTGGCGTCATCGGGGTCTGGCATTACATCAAAACCATCGCCACCCCAAAGGCTTTCCCAATCGTAATTTTTTATGCCTCCGTTTACCCAGGTATAGGCAGGGCCGCGCCAGCTACCATTATCCTGCATACCGCCCATTACATTATAAGGCATTTCATTATCTACATTAATATGATAAAACTGGCCTACCGGAATTTTTTCATCAAACTGCCAGGTTTTACCCATATCTCTGGTAATACCAATACCACCATCATTACCATCAATTATAAACTTGCCATTTTTGGGGTGTATCCAAAAAGCATGATGATCTGGGTGTATGCCATTGTATGGAATTACCACTTTAAAGTTTTTACCACCATCTTCACTGGCTGCAATCATCTGATACACCAACCACAAACGATTTTCATTCTCTGGATCGCAGGCAATATCCTGAAAATAAAAAGGACGGTTGCTTACCCATTCAGTTGCGCTGTTTACCAGTTGCCATTTATAGCCACCATCATCGCTGCGGTATAAACCATTTTTGGTAGCCTCTACTAATGCATACACTACTTTGGGGTTGCTGCGGCTTATGGCTAAACCGATGCGTCCGAAATTACCATCGGGTAATCCTTCTTCTTTACCCAGTTTCTTCCAGCTTTTGCCCCCATCTAAGGTCATGTATAAACCACTGCCTTTACCGCCACTACTTAAGCTCCAGGGGGTACGGCGATGTTGCCACATGGCCACAAAAAGTTTGTTGGGGTTAGAGGGGTCTATTATCATATCGGCCACACCAGAAGTATCGTTGGTGTATAATATTTTATTCCAGGTGTCTCCGCCGTCGGTTGTTTTAAACACCCCCCGCTCTGGGTGCTCAGCATATGGGTTGCCAATAGCACCTGCATACACCGTATTAGGGTTAGCAGGGTCAACAATAATGCGGTGAATATTGCGTGTTTTTTCTAAGCCCATGCGCTTCCAGCTTTTGCCCCCATCCAGTGTTTTAAAAATACCTTCGCCTAAGCTAATAGAGTTACGGGGGTTGCCTTCGCCGGTGCCCACCCAAACTACAGAGGGGTTGTTTTGTTGTATTGCAATAGAACCAATATTTAGTATTGGTTGATCGTCAAATACAGAGGTCCATTCAGTACCCCCATTTTCAGTTTTCCATACTCCGCCCGATGCGGCACCCAAATAAATAATATTGGGATTATCAACAACAGCATCAATGGCTGTAATACGGCCACTCATGCCACTGGGGCCAATAATTCTTGGCTTCCAGTTTTTAAACTGCTCCAACTTTACCTGTTGGGCAAAAAGGGCTGCACTAAAAAAGCAGGCAGCTGCGGTTAGTTTGGTTCTTAGTTTCATTGCCAAAAAGTTTATTAATTGAAAGTTACATGGAAACCTTTTGCGGGTAAAAAAAAATGATGAACGGCAGTTTGTTAAAGAGATTTAGCAATTTTAAATTTTTAGTTTTGACAAAAGCCAGTACCTTTATTAACGTTTAAACATTAAAATTTTAACCATGAAACTATTTTTCACTACTTTAACCGCGTTAGTTGTTAGTGTTGCTGCTTCTGCACAAGCTACCAGCTGGAAATTAGACAAAACACATTCAGTTGTAAAATTCTCAGTAACCCATATGGTGGTTTCTGAAACAGAAGGTTCTTTTAAATTATTTGATGGCTCTGTAGAGCACACCAAAGCAGATTTTTCTGATGCAAAGATTAATTTTACGATAGATGTTAATTCTATCAATACTGATAATGAAGGAAGAGATAAGCATTTGAAGAGTGATGATTTCTTCAGTGCTGAAAAATTTCCTCAAATGAA
The DNA here is from genome assembly GCA_004295245.1 of Sphingobacteriales bacterium. Taxonomy (GTDB): domain Bacteria; phylum Bacteroidota; class Bacteroidia; order Chitinophagales; family Chitinophagaceae; genus JACMLD01. The sequence goes on from REAR01000190.1 coordinate 2,577, forward strand.
ATTTGAAAGTACTTCAATGACTCCATTGGGTGGCAATAAGTACAAGTTAACTGGCAACTTAACAATTAAAGATGTTACCAAGCCAGCAACTTTTGATGTAACTTATGGTGGCACCATTGCTACTTCTCGGGGTACAAAAGCAGGTTTTAAAGCTACTGCTGTAATTAACCGTTTTGATTATAACCTGAAGTGGGATCGTGCAACAGAAACCGGTAGCCTGGTAGTAAGCAAAGAAGTTGAAGTAACTATTAAAGTTGAATTGGATAAGGCAAAATAATTTTGTGTTGTTTATTAAGAGAAGGCCCCGCTTTTAGCGGGGCTTTCATTTTTTTTAACCAGCTGTAGTTCGCTATTAAACTTTTGTTGCGTCGCACATTTGTGCCACACAATACAAATAAGCATTTTAGTGGCAGCCCGCTTAAACGGTGGTAAAATAGCGGCTTATTGGTATATGGTTATAGTTAATGGTGTATTGCTTTGGAACATTAACTATTGCCCATAGACCTAATTTTGTACAAGTGTGCGACGCAACCTCTGCCGGGCTATGTACAAAAGCTGGCTACCTATATATCTTCTTCCCGCTCTAGCATAAGAATGGCGCTTTGAGGAACGATATAGTATTTATCGTTTTCGTACTGCACTTCAGTAGCACCGCTTAACAGAAAAATTGCCAGATCGCCTTCTTTTGCCTGCAGGGGTACGTATTTTACATGGTCTTCATCGGTTTTCCAGGGTTCATCATCTACCGGCACCGGAATGGCGTAGCCGGGCCCTGTTTTAATAACATAACCTTGTTGTACTTTTTCTTTTTCCTGCACACCCGGAGGCAGGTATAAGCCGCTATCTGTTTTTTCATGGGGTTTTGCGGGTCTTACCAAAACGCGGTCTCCTATAACAATAAGCTTTTTAAATTTATTGTCTGATGTAATATGCAGTGCCATAGTAGGTGTTTAAAATAAAGTTACTGTACTTAATTATTAACAAAATATTACGCAGCAAATGTAGCAAGGGCTAAATGATTTAATTTTATTTGTACATGCCCTTGGGGCCACATTTATTTATGATTTAAAATTTTACAATCATGGAAGGTACAAAAGCAAAACTCTTGTTGTGTGAAGATGATCCTAACCTGGGTTTAGTATTAAAAAATTACTTAGAGCTAAGCGATTATGATATTACATTAGAAAGAGATGGCCGTTTAGGATTAGCCGCTTTTCAGCGTGAAAAATTTGACCTGTGCCTGCTGGATGTAATGATGCCGCATATGGATGGTTTTACACTTGCGGAAGAAATACGAGATGTAGACCCGGATATTCCTTTATTCTTTTTGAGTGCTAAAACCATGAAGGAAGATATTATACAGGGATATAAACTGGGAGCTGATGATTATATTACCAAGCCATTTGACAGTGAAGTGTTGTTGCTGAAAATAAAAGCAATTTTAAAACGCAACGAAGAATTGAACAGAGAGCAAGAGAATAAAGAGTTTGATTTGGGCAGCTATCACTTCAACCCTAAGCTACGTGAACTTTCGCATGATGGAAAAATGCAAACACTTTCACCTAAAGAAAGTGAGTTGTTAAAAATGTTGTGTGAACATATGAACGATTTATTGCCCCGCGAAAAAGCGTTGAAAAAAATATGGGGTAGTGATACCTATTTTAATGGCAGAAGCATGGATGTTTATATTGCCAAATTGCGTAAATACCTGAAAGATGATACTACCATTGAAATTGTAAATATTCATGGTAATGGTTTCAGACTGGTATCTCAGGCGCAGGCAGAGTAATAGATTCTCTTACACTTTGTATAAAAGCGAAAGGCACCTTATGGGTGCCTTTTTGCTTGCAAAGTCTCTTGTGAAATTTGTTAACTATAGAAAGTTAAAGCATTTTTTTAAATCTGCCATTCCATTTTCGCTAAACAAAAGGATGTTGACTTTAGTCAAAGAGCGTAGTGCCACTATTACTATTGCCGGGTTTTTTTTGTAAGTGCTCGTAGGCTTTATAAGTAACCTCTCTGCCGCGGGGGGTGCGTTGTAAAAAACCTTCTTGTATTAAAAAAGGTTCATATACTTCTTCTAGGGTGCCTGTTTCTTCACCTACCGCAGTAGCAATAGTACCAATGCCTACCGGCCCGCCTTTAAATTTTTCTATAATGGTAGATAAGATGCGGTTGTCCATTTCATCCAACCCATGCTCATCAACATTTAATGCTTTTAATGCATGCTGTGTAATGCCAATATCTATTTGGCCGTCGTTTAATACCTGGGCAAAATCACGCACTCTTCTTAAAAGGCCATTTGCTATTCGGGGCGTGCCTCGGCTTCGCCGTGCAATTTCACCTGCTGCATCAGGCGTTATTGGAGTGGCTAAAATACCAGCAGCACGGTCAATAATTTTTTTAAGTATAGCAGCATTGTAATATTCTAATCTGGATTTAATAGCAAAGCGGGAAAGTAAAGGCGCCGTTAATAAACCACTTCTTGTGGTGGCACCCACCAGTGTAAATGGATTTAAATTAATTTGAATGCTGCGTGCATTGGGGCCGCTGTCAACCATAATATCAATTCTATAATCTTCCATAGCAGCATACAGGTATTCTTCCACTACCGTACTAAGCCGGTGTATTTCGTCAATAAACAAAACATCATTGGGTTCAAGGCTGGTTAATAATCCGGCAAGGTCTGCCGGTTTTTCTATAACAGGTCCGGATGTTTCTTTAATATTTACGCCCAGCTCGTTTGCCACAATACGGCTTAAGGTAGTTTTACCCAAGCCCGGCGGACCATGAAATAATATATGATCCAACGCCTCGCCACGTATTTTAGCCGCTTTAATAAAAATGCGAAGGTTTTCAATGATCTGACCCTGGCCGGCAAAATCATCCATTGCAGCAGGCCGTATATTGTTTTCAAATTCCTTTTCGGCAGCAGATAATTGCTCTTTATTGTTATTTAAATTTTGGTTTGCCAATAAAACTGTTTTTACAAATGTAATATCAATTACGGCTAGCGATAAAATAAAATTCAATTAATATTTGCATATACAAATATAATTCTCTTATCTTTGTTTTATGAAAACAAGCGAAAGCCGTTTTTGTAAGTGTATGTATTTTTCCAGCAATGCACTGGCTCGCAAAATAGAAAAGCTGGCTATTGAAAGTTGGAAACCGGTGAATCTGTCGCCCAGTCATGCATATTTATTATTGATGGTATTAGACGAACCCGGCATACAACCTATGGCCTTGGTAGACGAGTTGCAACTTACCCCTAGTACTATTACCCGACTTATTGAAAAACTGGAAGAAAAAAAAATGGTAGTACGAACAACAGAGGGGAAACTAACCAATGTTTACCCTACACCAAAGGCAAAAGACCTTCAGCCAAAATTAAAAGAATGTGTAAAAGAGTTTTCTGAAAAATATGCAACAGTATTAGGTGCTGATGAGAGTGCCCGGCTGGTAGTAAGTATGAATAAGGTTGCCGATAAGCTAGGGAGGTAAAATTTTTTCAGCTATTATTTGTATATACAAATAAATCACTAAATCAATCACAAATAAAAACAACGTTTATGAAGTATGTTATTACAGGTTCATTAGGCCACATCAGCAAACCCGTGGTGCAGGCATTAGTAAATGCACAACACTCGGTAACCGTTATTACCAGCAGTAAAGAAAGAGCAGCAGCCATAGAAGCATTGGGTGCTAAAGCAGCAATTGGCTCAGTAGAAGATGCAGCATTTGTTACACAGGCCTTTGATGGTGCAAATGCGGTATACCTAATGATACCACCTAACTTTGCTGTTACTAACTGGCGTACTTACCAGGATGCAATTACAGCTAATTATGTACAGGCTGTTATAAAAAACAATATTCAATATGTTGTTATATTAAGCAGTATTGGTGCGCATATGGGCAATGGGGCCGGCCCGGTAGACGGTGTGGCAGCCTTAGAAAAAGAAGTAGCCACCGTTCCAAACATTCATGTAAAAGTATTACGCCCTTCCTATTTTTTTTACAACCTTTTTACCATGATACCGCTGGTAAGAAACATGGGTTTTATGGGGGCTAATTTTGGTAATACCAATGAGAAGCTTGTTTTAACAGATACAGATGATATTGCTGCAGCCGCTACAGAGGCCCTCCTGCACCTTAGCTTTAAAGAGTTTACTATACAATATATAGCCAGTGATGAACGCCACCCCAATGAAATTGCCGCAGTGTTGGGTAGTGCAATAAATAAACCTGCCGTTAATTGGGTAAGCTTTACCGATGAACAGTCTTTACAAGGCATGTTGCAGGCTGGCTTACCACAGACCATTGCAGAAGGTTATACAACAATGGGCACCGCATTGCGCAGTGGCCAGATGCAGGCAGATTACTGGAACAACCGGCCGCAGCAACTTGGCAAATTAAAATTAGAAGCATTTGCAGCACAATTTGCCGCAGTATACAATGCTAGTTAATAATATAGTTTTCTAGCATTGATTTTTTATGGCAGCATCCTTGCTACGCTCAGTTCATCGGTGGTGCTAATGGCAACGCATACATATTAATGCCCGGTTAAAAGCCGGGCTTTTTATTAAATTGCGTTGTATTTATTAGCTATGAATTTAATTGAATTCAAACAATCATTTGCTGCAGCGCATCCTTTCAAAAATTTTTCTGTTTGCTTAAAAGCACTTTGGTACGATGGCAAAGGACAATTTGAAAAAGCCCATTCATTGGTGCAGGATATTGATACCCCAGAAGCTGCATGGATACATGCTTACCTGCACCGCAAAGAAGGAGATACCTGGAACGCTAATTACTGGTACACCCATGCTATCAAACCGTATTCACAAATAAGTATAGAAGCAGAGTGGGAAGAATTGGTGCTATATTTTATAAGCTTACATAATTTATAATTATTCTTCTGTTATTGCATTAAAATAAAAAGCCGCCTTCAAGGCGGCTTTTTATTTTAAAAGGCTCTTTTCTTTTTCTCTCTGCCATCGGTGTCCAGCTCTTCAATTTGATAACCTAGTTTTTGAAGACCAGGTAAAATTTTGGCTTTATCTCCCACAACCAGTATGTTTAATTGTTCTGGTCGTACCCATTTTTTTGCCAGTGCGTCAATGTCTTTTTTACTAATACCAGCAAGTATTTTGTTTTGCTGTTCTACATAGTTTGCAGGTAAATTATAGTCCAGTATTCTACCAATAAAGCCGGCTTTTTGTCCACCAGTTTCATAGCGCAGTGCATCCCGTTGGCCAATGGCACTTTTCATAAAAACCAATTCATCATTAGTAATACCATTTTCTGAATAGTTCTTTAATTCTTTAATCACTTCAACAAGTGCACTGTCAGTAGCATCCGCTTTAATGCCCGAACTGAAACCAAATTCGCCGCTGTATTCATCTGCATCAAAACTAGTACGTGCACCATAAGTCCAACCCTTGTCTTCTCTCAGGTTTAAATTAATACGGCTGTTAAAAGCGCCGCCTAAAGTATAATTCATTAAACCAGCTTTATAATATTCTCCGGTCGCATCGTATTTTAAATTGGTTACATAACCTACCCTGAATTCAGTTTGTGCTGCTTTGGGCACATCTACTAAAAACACTTTTGGTTTACCATAATTAATACCAGTAGCAGTTATTACAGGTAAGATAATTTTTTTATTGGGAAACTTATTTAAGAAGGCTAATTTGGGTAATAATTCCTGCTGTGTAATGTCTCCAACAGCAATTACTTTAGTACCCTGAGAAGTAATATAGTTGTTGTAGTAATTCTGAATATCCTCCAGTTTAATATTTTTTACAGTGGCCTCAGTACCGTCTTCACTCATACCTAAAATATGATTGGCGCCATAAGCAACTTTAGCTGCCACATCATCTGCAATAGCGGCGGGTTGTGTTTTTTGCTGTTTTAATCCTTCAAGGGTTTGTTTTTGTAAACGATCAAAAGAAGTGGTAGTAAATTTTGGATTAAACAACCGCTCTTCCAGCAATGCCAACGTAGCATCTATATTTTTCTTTAACGTTTGAACCGTAAATGTAATACCATCCCGCTGGCTGAATACTGAAATATTGCTGCCCAATTTCTGTAACTCAACGGCTAATTGTTCTGCAGTATAATTTTTTGTATCATCATTCATCATACTGGCAAACAAACTGGCTAAGCCAATTTTAGTTGTGTCATTGGCTTGTAAAATATGCCCACCGGGTATAGTAATATTTAATGTTACAGTAGGTATTTCGGTGTTTTGTGCACCAATCAATTTAATACCATTAGGTAAATTCTTTTTCCAGAAAACAGGTACTTTAACAATTGGGTTCGCTCCGTTTCCGGGCATTTTGGCTCTGTCAAAATTATCAACAGCTTTTTTATATGCCAACCCCTCGTAACCATAGTTAGGCGCTGTATAGGTACTGCTGTCAATTTTAAAATTATCTGTTGCTGCCAGCATTTTTTCCTGCCCTTTGGTTACAACACTTGTTACAACACAGTTTTTGTTTTTAATATATTGGTTGTATACTCTCATCACATCTTCTTTTGTTACCGAGGTATACATTTTTAGTAAAGCACCAATCTTATTTGGATTACCGGTAAAAGTTTGAAAAGCGGCCAGCTGCGATACTTTACCACTTACACTTTGTAACCCATTAATATATTGGGCTTCTATTGCACCTTTAAATTTAATCAGGTCGTCATCTGTAATGCCTCTCGTTTCAAAAGAATCTAAAGAAGCCCGTATCAGCTTCTCCATTTCGGTTAAAGACTTGCCGGGGAAGGGAACAGCAATAAAACTCATTTCGCCAGATAATTCACTTTGCTGGCTGTTGCAATTGGCCTGATAGCCCAACTGTGGTTTCACCACTTTTTGGTAAAGAATAGAATTTTTGCCCTGCCCTAATATTTGCGCAAGGCAAGCAAGTGGTGCTACATCCGGGTGATAACTAGGTACCGTTGGAAAAGACATCATCAATAAAGGTAACCTCGCATAATTGTCAGTATAAGAAACATATCTTGTACTATTCAGCTTTACTGCCGGCACCACTACTTTCTCCACTTCAGGTCCGCGGGGTATGCCGCCAAAATATTTCTCAGCCAATTTTATTACATCTATAGTGTTAACATCTCCGCCAATAGTTAATGTGGCATTGTTAGGCCCGTACCAACGCAGAAAAAAGTTTTTAAGGTCGTTTACACTAACACGGTTTAGATCTTCAATGTACCCGATGGTTAACCATGAATAAGGATGCCCATAAGGGTATAAATTTTTAGCATTAAACTCCTGCAGCAATCCGTAAGGACGGTTATCATAATTTTGCCCACGCTCATTTTTTACAGTAGAACGCTGTACTTCAAATTTTTTCTGTGTAACAGCATCCAGTAAAAAACCCATACGATCTGCTTCCAGCCACAACATTTTTTCAAGCTGATTGCTGGGCACAGTTTGGTAGTAATTGGTCCGGTCGCGGTTAGTAGAACCATTTAAAGTTCCTCCGGCTTCTGTTACAATTTTAAAATGTTGTTCATCTCCCACATGGTCACTTCCCTGAAACATCATATGCTCAAAAAAATGAGCAAACCCACTTTTTCCAATTTCTTCTCTGGCCGATCCTACATGATAAGTAATATCAACATGCACCAACGGGTCACTATGGTCTTCATGCACCACCACAGTAAGTCCGTTTGGTAAAATATATTTCTCATAAGGTATTATTACCTCATTACCAGTGCGGGTAACTTTTTCAATCAAGCGTGTTTGTGCCTGCGTTAAGGCTGACAGAAAAAGACAGGCGCCCAATCCAATGTTTTTTAATTTCATAATAAAAAGTGATTAGTCATTATAAACAAAGTAACACCACACTAGTTTATTAAGCACACCATTTATCAAATAATTCAACATTAAAAGGGTCGTTATTTAATATCTTCATTAAAAATAAAAGTAACCATGAGACGTAACCACGAAATTGATTATCGCATTTACGGAGAAGAAATGCAGTATGTGGAAGTAGAACTGGATCCGCAGGAAACCGCCATTGCAGAAAGCGGCAGTTTTATGATGATGGATGATAATATTCAAATGCAAACTGTTTTCGGATACGGCGCACCGCCGCAAGATGGTTTTTTGGGTAAGCTTTTTTCAGCGGGCAAACGCCTGCTTACCGGAGAAAGCCTGTTTATGACCACTTTTACCAATACCGGTGCAGGTAAAAAAAGAGTCAGCTTTGCTTCCCCGTATCCCGGTAAAATTATTCCGCTCGATTTGTTGCAACTGGGCGGCAAAGTTATTTGCCAGAAAGATGCTTTTTTGTGCGCTGCACACGGTGTAAATATTGGTATTGAGTTTCAGCGCAAACTAGGCACCGGTTTGTTTGGCGGAGAAGGTTTTATAATGCAAAAAATGGAAGGAGATGGAATGGCATTTGTGCATGCAGGCGGCCATGTGTTTGAAAAAGAATTACAACCCGGCGAGTTTTTAAGAATTGATACCGGTTGTTTGGTGGCATACACACAAACCGTACAATACGATATACAGTTTGTAGGCGGCATAAAAAACACCTTGTTTGGCGGCGAAGGATTGTTTTTTGCAACCTTACGCGGCCCCGGAAAAGTTTGGATACAAACATTGCCTATTAGCAGACTGGCCAGCCGCATCCTTTCTTATGGTACCACAAAACGCAAAGAAGAAGGCAGCGTATTAGGTGGTATTGGCAATATGCTGGATGGCGATGGATGGTAATTGAAACCAATAATTTTTTATAAAGCAACTTCAAATTAAGAAGTTGCTTTTTTTGTTACCAGCATAGGTTTTTCATAGCAGCATCCTTGTGTCACTCACTTCAACAGTTGTTTAAAAATTGTGCCAGCAAGGCACATACTAACAAGCAGAATATATTATTACAGTAACTTTAAAGCGAAAACCAAGCGCATGATTGTTACCATTACACTAAACCCCTGTATTGATAAAAGCAGTAAAACGCCCAGCCTGCAACCAGAAGCAAAACTGCGTTGTACAGAAGTGAAGCATGAACCCGGTGGCGGTGGTATTAATGTAAGCAAAGCCTTGCAGCGTTTGGCAATACCCTCTGTGGCATTGTTTCCGGCAGGGGGGCACAATGGTAATATGCTGCAAGAATTATTAGAGCAGGAGCAGTTGCACTTTCATGCAATAGACAGCAATGTAGAAACCCGCGAAAATTGGATTGTAGTAGAAACCCAAACACAAGAACAATTTAGGTTTACTTTTCCGGGTCGTGCAGTAGATGCGCAAAGTATCATTACATTAATTGATGCTATCAGAAATTTTTCGCCTACCTATGTGGTGGCCAGTGGCAGTTTACCACCAGGTTTGCCCGATCATTTTTATGGCTTAATAGTAAAAACAGCTGCGGCCGCCGGTGCTAAATGTATTGTAGATACTTCTGGTGCGGCATTGCAGGCATTAAAAAACAAAAATGCTTATTTAATAAAACCCAATATTGGTGAGCTGCAAAAAATGTTGAACGTTGAAAGCTTAGAAAAAAACGAAGTAGATGATGCAGCGCAACAGGCACTAATGGATGGTTATGCAGAAATGATGGTGGTATCTATGGGGGGCGAAGGCGCCTGGTTAATTACTAAAGAGGAAAAACATTTTGTAGCTGCCCCTAAAATAGAAAAGAAAAGTACGGTGGGTGCCGGAGATAGTATGGTGGCCGGTATAACACAGGCCCTGCAAAAAAACCTGTCTTTAAAAGAAGTATTGTGCTGGGGGGTTGCCTGCGGTTCTGCAGCTACCATGAATGAAGGAACAGAATTGTTTAAAGCAGCCGATGCAAAACGTTTGTACGAATTACTAATATAATAAGCCTTTCGTCTATTAATACCAGCTCCAAGAAGCACTGCAGCTAACTGGTGCGACGCAACGATGCTGCTATGAAACACTACTGCTGGTAAACAAAAATTTTTACTGCAATTTTTCTAGTGCTGCCTTTAATTGCGCCAGCATAATTTCAATTTCTTCTTTTTTACAAGTGCCCACACTTTACAAGTGCCCACACTTAACCGATACCAGCTGGATCTATTGCTGGCACCAAACGCATAAAAAGGTACCACCGCTAATTTGGCTTCGTTTAATAAATAGGCGGTAACATCTGCCTGCGTGGTTAAAGTGTTGCCGGTGTTGTTTTTTTTACCACATAAATTAAACTGAACCGTTAAATAAATAGCGGCCTGTGGTGCAATAGCATCTACAGCAAAACCTTGTTGTTTTAATTGCTGCAGCCCGTTGTAAATAGTAGTAAGCCGTATTGCTACTTCTTGTTTAAACTGTTGCAGATAAACATCAATAGCATTTTTTTGCTGTAAGTAAACAGCCACGGCTTTTTGCTCTGCCATTGGCGCCCATGCCCCTACGTGAGTAAGTATGGCTTTCATTTTATTTACAATATTTGCAGGGCCCATTACCCACCCCACCCGCACGCCGGTTGCCGCAAAGGCTTTACTAATTGCATCTACATAAATGGTATAAGGCCGCATGGCAGGGTTTAGTGTTACGGGGTCGTGGTGTTGTATGCTGCCGTAAGTAAGTTGCCAGTACATTTGGTCGTACATCACATACAATTTTTTTTCTCCTTCTTTGCGTCGTGCATTTTCTGCCACTACCATATCACAAATATCAGCCAGGTCTTTTTTAGTAAACGTAGTACCGGTAGGGTTTTGCGGAGAGCATAATGCAATAAGCGTAGCCGCTTGTATATGCGGTTGCAGTTCTTTTACGGTAGGCATAAAATTATTTTCGGCAAGTGCTTCCACCACCACATGCTGGCCGCCTACAAAATGCGTGTAGTGGTTGTTGTTCCATGAGGGCACGGCATAAATTACTTTATCACCAGTATCGCACACCGCTCTGAATAAAGAATAAATTAAAGGCCGCCCACCAGAAGCCACTAATATTTCATCCAGCTGATACGTTAAGCCTTCGCGTTCTTTAATAAACTGGCTGATGGACTGCCGTAAATCTAAATTACCTTCTGCTGCCGGGTAATTGGTAAAATGCTGGCGATAAGCACTAACAATAGCATCTTCTAATTCTTGCGGAATAGGAAAGACTGCAGGATCAAAATCGCCTACAGTAAAATTGTAAATTTTTTCTCCCAATCTTATTTTTTCACGAATCTCTCCGCCCAATTTTACAATTTCAGAACCAATCAATGTTTCAGACAGATAACTTAACTTTTCTTGCGGCATACAACATTTTTTTTCGCTTGCAAAGGTATAATGATTGTGTAGTGTTTTATATTTTTTATTTACCAGCACCGGTGCTGCTATCAACATCGTTGTGTCACTCACTTGTACAGCAGGCGGTGGTAGCAGCCAAAAAAATGCCCCACAATAATGCGGGGCATAGCTATAATTTAAACTATTATTATTCTGCTTCCGCTACCACTTCGGTTACTTCGGGTATCATGCGTTTCATCATACCTTCAATACCGGCCTTTAGTGTAATCATAGAAGAGGGGCAACCGCTGCAGCTTCCCTGCATCATCAGGCTTACCACACCATCATTATAACTTTTAAACTGTATGGCGCCGCCATCCATTTCAACAGCAGGCTTTACGTAATTTTCTAATAATTCTTTAATGCGTTTTACCACATCGTCGTCATCCGCACTTACCACATTACTGCTTTCTTGCTTTGTTACCACCACTTCATCTTCGTTAACTACTGATTTATTTTCTTCAAGGTATTCTTTTAAAAACTGGCGGATAGAAGGAATAACGTCATTCCATTCTGTTTCGCTGGTTTTAGTAAGTGTAATAAAGTTGCTGGCTATAAAAACTGCTTTTATAAAAGGAAAACCAAATAGCTCAATCGCCAATGGTGAGGGTTTTGCAGCTTCTACTGATTGAAAGTCGATACTCTTTCCGGGGTACAATAATTTGTTAGCAACAAATTTCATTGTTTCCGGGTTGGGCGTCATTTCGGTGTAAATACTAATCACTGGGTTTCCTGTCTTTATCATAACAATCCGTTTAAGAGAGCAAAAATACTAAAATCGGGCGGGAGAATGGTTGTGAAATAAGGAAAAGAATCCCTAATTAATGGTTACAATCGTCAGTATGTGCATGATCATGTACCCGGCAGAACCGATAATTAATAAAATGTGCCGATACTATTAGTAAAACCGCTGGTATTAAAAACCACAATTGCCATTGGTGCCACAATTGCTTAGCCACTAAAAATAAAATACCTCCAACAAAAAGAGCAATCGGCCAAAAGCTATGGTGGTGCTTCCTGAAACCATGCCAGAGTGCAGTAATACCAATTATTAATGCAAGGGCAATCATACCATATTCAAAGGCTGGGTTATCTACAATATTAATACCCAATACTGGCAGGGTGCTTACCAGTAAAGGCAATACAGCACAATGTATGGCGCAGGCTACTGTTGTAGTAACCCCCAAAGCATCCCAATTCAATTTCCATTTCATTTGGATTGCAAATATAAGTATTTGCAACTTTGTTGCAACATTTATTTTTT